>CAXUBG010000027.1:16824-23419 GCA_964249285.1 uncultured Terriglobus sp.
TTGCTGGTGACAATACTTTCACCGCCGCCCAAAGCGTGCCACTTGGGTTTGCTGCGGACAGCGTGTCGGTGCCTCGCCCCGCTGACAATCGCACGCTGTATCTTAAGCTGCGAGATGATCCAGGGTCACTGCTGACGCTGCTGTTACCTGGAGGGCAGGCTAACAGTGCGCGGCAAGGATTGCGGTAGCCCGGCGACGTTTGCAAGCAGCAGCAGGAGCTGACTTGGCTGGGGAATCCTCCCATGGCTGAAGCACTTAATGAACGTTCGAAAACCTTGGCAGAGCGAATCTCAGCGGCCCAGTAGTGTTCACGTGCAGTAACGGCATAGCTGAAGAGAACCTCTTCCAAATACACTCCGCGGGATTTCTGAAGCCATCCTCACCGGCGCGAGTAGACGGAAGGTGCCTGACAGAGCAGCCGCTAACGGCGACTACATGCGACCGGCAGCGGCGTCCGGCACCTGGAGACCTTGCTGCACGCGGCTGTGATGGCGGCTGTACGTGAAGTACACAACAAGTCCGATGATCAACCAGACAATAAGCCGGATCCAGTTGGCCGCGCCCAGCTTCACCATCATGTAGCCGTTGAAGAGCACGCCCAGCGCGGGGATAACGGGGACGGGCCAGACCAGCGGCGCGCGGAATGGGCGCGGCCGGTCGGGGTCCGTCCGGCGCAGCATAACCACCGCCACACACACGATGACAAAGGCCAGCAACGTGCCAATGTTCACCATCTTGCCGATGTCGTCGATGGGCGTGATGGAGCCAACGATGGCAGCCAGGCAGCCGGCCAGGATGGTTCCCTTCCACGGTGTGCGAAAGCGGGGATGGATGTCGCCAAAGAAGCGGCGCGGCAAAAGGCCGTCCTTGGGCATGGCGTAGAGGAAGCGCGACTGGCCGTGCAGCATGACCAGCATCACGGACGTGAGGCCGGCGATGGAACCGATGGTAACGACGTCGGCGGCCCACCCTACCTTGTACTCAAGGAAGGCACGGACCAGCGGTGCTTCGATGTTGATGGACGGCCATGGAATCATGCCGGTTAGCACCGCCGCGATGGCAATGTACAGAACCGTGCAGATGGAGAGCGAAAGCATCATGCCGATGGGCATGTCGCGCTGTGGGTTGATCGCCTCCTGCGCCGTGGTGGAGACGGCGTCGAACCCGATGTACGAGAAGAAGACGAGACCCGCCGCGAGGCCGATACCGCCCACGCCGAATGGCGCGAAGGTGTGCCAGTCCGTACCCCAGTTCGCGCGGTGCACATAGTGCGATCCCAGGCCGATGACGAACAGCACCACGAACAGCTTAAGGATGACAATCCCCGCGTTGAATTTGGCCGACTCCTGAATGCCGATGACGAGGATGCTGGTGACCAACAGGGCGATGAGAAATGCCGGAAGATTGAAGCCGAGTTCCAGGCCAAAGAGGGTGGGCGCGTGCAGCAGGGTGTGAGCTTGCGCGGAAAGCGCTGGAGAGGGATGGGCCATCATGGCGGCAAGTGCGTCGCTGAAGGGTATCGATCCCGGCTGCAGATCAGGGTGCGCGGCCGCAAGCGATGCCCGGGAGACCGTTTCCAGCGCACGGCGGAGCCCAGTCCAGTGGTCAAACGCAAGCCACAGCGGAAAGCGAAGGTGAAAGATCTCCAGGAACTCGACGAAGTTATTGGACCAGCCGGAGGAGACCGTGCTGGCCCCCATGGCGTACTCCAGCGTGAGGTCCCAACCGATGATCCAGGCGAACAGTTCGCCCAACGTGGCGTACGCGTAGGTGTACGCCGAACCGGCGAGCGGGATCATGGCGGCGAACTCCGCATAGCAGAGACCAGCGAACGCGCAGCCCAGGCCGGAAAGTACGAACGCGAGCATCAGAGACGGACCGGCGGAGTGCGCGGCCAGGCCGGAGATCACGAAGATACCCGCGCCGATGACAGCACCGATGCCAAGCATCGTGAGCGACACCGGTCCAAGGGTTCTTGCCATGGAGTGCGATCCCCCCTCGCGTGCTTCGGCCATCATTGAGGTCACGCTTTCTCCGGCAAACAGGTCGGCCATGGAATTGGACACTCCTCTGCTTCAAATCTGCTCGCGAGACACCGTCAGAATCGGCGGAGTGTCGCGCTTCCAAAGAAAATACACGGGAACGCCCAACAACACGATCAGGAGCCCCGGCCAGGTGTATTGCGGTTTGTAGCGTAAGAGTACAACACAGATGAACGCCGCCATCGCGATGTAGAGCGCGGGCAGCACGGGGTAGCCAATGGCGCGGTACGGGCGGTCCGCACCGGGGCGGGTACGGCGCAGGATGAACAGCCCGGCGATGGTGAGCATGTAGAAGAGCAGGACGGCGAAGATCACGTAATCCAGCAGCTGGCCGTAGCTGCCGGACAGGCAGAGCAGGCACGTCCATGCCCACTGCACCCACAGGCTGACGACGGGAGTCCGGCTCTTCGGTGAGAGGCGGCCCGCGGCGCGGAAGAAGAGGCCGTCGCCGCTCATCGCGTAGTACACGCGGGCGCCCGCCAGCAACATGCCGTTCGCGCAACCAAAGGTGGAGACCAGGATGGCGAGCGCCATGATCCTGGCACCATAGCCCGCGAAGGCCTGCTCCATGACAGCAGTGGCGACGCGGTCTTCCCCGGCATACTGGATGCCACGTGCGACGATGCTTGTCCCGTCCGGCGAGCCGTGCAGAGGCAGGACCGCAAGGTAAATAAAGTTACATGCGATGTACAGCAAGAGAACGACGCCGGTACCAAGCGCAAGCGAGAGCGGCAGGTTGCGGCGTGGATTGCGGATTTCACCGGCGGTGAAGGTGACGTTGTTCCAGGCGTCGCTGGAAAACAGCGAACCGACCTGCACGACTGCAACAATCGTCAGAAAGCTGACCAGTGCCGTGGGTCCGCCCACGCCGACCGTGACCGGGTGAAGCGTGTGGAGGCCTGCTCCGCGCCAGAAGTTTCCCCCGCTGAAGTTGGCGGCGATGGCGGAGGCGTTCCTCGCCAACAGGCCGAGGGCCACGACCATGAGCAGCGCGAGTACCTTGGCCGAAGTAAAGACGTTCTGGATGAGCGCGCCCAGGCGGACGCCCAGCGAATTCAGCGCGGTCAGCAGCGTAAGAATGATGATGGCGGACAGATTCGCCGTGTTCAGGCCGACATCCATGTTGCCCAGCACCATGGGGCCCACGGAAACAGGCGGAACGTGTGCCATGTGCCAAAGCCAGTGGCTCGCGGAGACGGACGGAATAAAAACACCGAGGAACTTGCCAAAAGCAACGCCCACCGCTGCGATGGTGCCGGATTGGATGACAAGGAAAAGCGTCCATCCATACAGAAATCCCCACATGGGGCCGAGTGCTTCGCGCAGGTACACGTACTGGCCACCGGCGCGGGGCATCATGGCGGCAAGTTCGCCGTAGGAGAGCGCCCCGATGAGCGTCATCACCGCCGTCACCAGCCATGCCGCGATGAGCAATGCGGGCGAACCCACTCCGCGCGACATCTCCGCGGACACGATAAAAATGCCCGAGCCGATCATCGATCCCATGACAATGGCCGTCGCGGAGAAGAGGCCAAGGCCCTGGACGAATCCCGGCTGGCCGCTCGTGGCGCTTTGATTTCTGGTTAACACGCGTGTAACGGTTTTACCGGATTGCGCGAAGAAAGTCTCGCGCGTGCCGCTCGATAGCCCCCAGAGGTGCGCCTGCGGGTGGAAGCAGAGCGCTGATGACCGCCACACTATCCGCTCCGGCTGCGAGCACTGCCGGTGCATTCTCGCGCGTAATCCCGCCGATCGCGACTAGCGGCTTGCGGGTATGTGCACGCGCGGTGCGCACGCCGTCCATTCCCACAGCCGGCTCCGCATCCAGCTTGGTTTGTGTGGCAAACACCGGGCCGACGGCAGCGTAGGTAACGGCTTCTGCATCCGCATCCCGCAATTGCTGTGGGGTGTGCGTCGAGAGACCCACGAACGCCTCCGGGCCGGCGACTTCCCTCACCTCCCGGACGCTCCAGTCTGTTTGCCCGATGTGTATGCCGTGGAACGTTGTCTTAAGGAAGAGGTGCACGCGGTCGTTCAGGATCAGGGTCGCACCAGTGCCTGCGAACACCTCCTGGATAGCTGCCGCGTTTCGCAGCACCCCGGCATCGCTGCCCGGCTTGTCGCGGTATTGGAGCAAGCGGACGCCAGCGTCGCGCCACGCCTCCGCAACTGTCTGCAGGCCGAAGCCGCGCCGTGTGCAGGTTTCCGCGTCAAGGATGGCGTAGAGCTTAGGCAGGTTCATGAATGCAGAACGCGAAGGACGCTAAGGTACAACGAATCTCTGGCGGTTTGTCCGAATGTGTCGCAAGTGGATTATTCAGCCTATGCAATGCACGCTGCAGTTACGGCTAGCGATTGCGCTTCTGCATTGCCTTGTAAGCGTTGCATTCACCTTAGCCTCCTTTGCGTCCTTAAGGTTCTGTCAATCACCAACCGGCTCATCAAGCGCCTCCACGCGCTTACGCTCGGCCTCGCGTTCCAGGAAGCGCGCCATGAAGTCCGTGTCGAAGTCACCACGCCGGAAGTCCGCGTCCGCGAAGATTTTTTGCTGAAGCGGGATCGTCGTGTGAATGCCTTCAACGACAAACTGGCTGAGCGCGCGCTGCATCCGGTTCATCGCCTCGTCGCGGTCTTTGCCATGGCAGATGACTTTGGCAATCATGGAATCGTAATACGGCGGGACGACGCCTTCGCTGTACTGCGCCGTGTCCACGCGGACGCCGTTGCCGCCAGGCAGGTTGAAGGCGGTGATCTTGCCGGCCGAGGGCGTGAACTTCTCCGGGTGCTCGGCGTTAATGCGGCACTCGATAGCGTGGCCGCGGATGGCGGGACGCTCTGGAACGATGTCGCCCAGGCGCTCACCCGCTGCAATACGCAGCTGGGCCTTGACCAGATCGACGCCCGTCACGGCCTCGGTGACAGGGTGCTCGACCTGGATGCGTGTATTCATTTCAATGAAGTAGATGGCTCCATCTTCGTCCATCAGGAACTCGATGGTGCCGGCGTTCCAATAGCCAATCTCGCGGAGAGAGCGCTCGATCACACCGCCAAGGCGGGTGCGCAGCTCCGGCGTCACCTGCAGGGAGGGCGCTTCCTCGATGAGCTTCTGATGGCGGCGCTGGATGGAGCATTCGCGCTCGCCCAGACTCATCACATTGCCGTGTTCGTCCGCGAGCACCTGAAATTCAATATGACGCGGCCGCTCGATGAACTTCTCCATGTAAAGGTCGCCGTTGCCAAACGCGTTGAGTGCCTCGGTGGACGCCTGGTTGTAGAAGCTGGGCAGTTCCTCGGCATTGCGGCAGATGCGCATACCGCGTCCGCCACCACCCGCGACAGCTTTCAGGATGACGGGATAGCCGACGGAGCTGGCCCATGTGAGTGCGTCGTCCACGCTCCCGATCACGCCATCGGAGCCGGGCAGGATGGGCACGTTGGCGGCTTTCATGGTCTGGCGCGCGGTGGATTTCTCGCCCATCATGCGCGTCACTTCCGGGCGCGGTCCGATGAACTTGATGTTGGAGGCACGGCAGACCTCGGCGAAATTGGCATTCTCGCTCAAGAGGCCGTAGCCAGGATGGATGGCATCGACATCCGCGATCTCTGCGGCGGAGATGACAGCGGGAACATTGAGGTAACTCTCGGCGGAGCGCGGCGGACCAATGCAGATCGCCTCGTCGGCGAACTTGACATGCAAGCTGTTGCGGTCGGCTGTGGAGTAAACCGCAACAGTGCGAATGCCGAGCTCGCGGCAGGCGGAGATAACGCGCAGCGCGATTTCGCCGCGGTTGGCAATCAGGACTTTCTTGAACATGGCCTTAACGGGGCCTCACGGCAAAGAGCGGCTGACCATACTCGACCGGCTGGCCGTCCTTTGCGATCACCCGGACGATCTCGCCGGACACATCGCTTTCGATCTCGTTCATCAGCTTCATCGCTTCCACGATGCAGAGTGTCTGGCCAACCTCGACCACATCGCCAGCTTTAACGAACGGCGCGCTGCCAGGCGAAGAGCTGCCGTAAAAGGAACCAACGATAGGTGACTTGACCTCGTGCAGCGTCTCCTCTTCAGGGGCAGCTGCTGCAACAGCAGGATGGGTGGTGACAGGCGCGGACGCGACCGCTGGCGGAACGTGCGCGGCGGCTACGTGCTGCAGGTGCAGCGGTTCCATGGCCGCGGCAACCGGCGCAGCCTGCGCGAACTTGATGCGGACGTGCTGTTCTCCGCGGTGCAGGTCGAATTCAGCAATGCCATTCTCGCGCAAAAAGCCAACCAGCTCGCGCAGTTCTTTCAGATCGGTCTGTTCCATCATCGTTCGAGTAATCCCTGGGCGTTTAGAGTTCAGTCCAGCCTTTGTGCACAGGCGTCAACACGTCCGCGCCGGTTGCGGTGACCAGCACGGTATCTTCAATGCGCACGCCGAAGCGGCCGGGCAAGTACACCCCGGGTTCGATTGTAATGGTCATCCCGGCTTCGAGTGTCTGCGTCTGCGCTTTCGCGATGCGTGGCGCTTCGTGGATCTCCAGGCCGACGCCGTGGCCGGTGGAATGAG
>CAXUBG010000028.1:0-23096 GCA_964249285.1 uncultured Terriglobus sp.
GGCGTGCTGAGGGCGGGTGCCAGGGACGGGCTTTGGCCGGCGACGAAGGTTGGCCGCTGCGTGGCAATGCCTGCGAAGCTGTTGGTGTTGGTGGATTGCGTCACAGTAACCGGCATGCCGCTTTGCAGCGTGATGATGCCCTGCACCTGCCATCCGCCAAGCACACCGGTAGCGATGCCGTGGCCCGCGAATTTCGGCAGAGCGTACACGCTGCTCACCGTCAGCACATTGGGCATGTCGCCCTGGGAGGAATCGCGCTCCAGGTAAGGCCGGTAGGCGTCCGCGCCCACCAGCGAGCTGGTGGTCGGGGAGGACAGGACGGTCGAGGAGAACACGGACGAGGCGTCGTCAATCAGCTTGGAATGCGTGTACGCGAAGAGCAGCGAAAGGTTATGCGAGAGGCGCTGCTCCACTTTTGCCTCGATGGCGTTGTAGTTGGTTGTGCCCGTGTTGTTGCGGTAGACGGAGACATTCTGGAAGCGCGGATACGGTTTGAGCAACTGACCGGCGGCGATGGTTTTGGTGCCGAGCGGGCTGGACGCGGGCAGCACGCCGTAGTACGGGTTGGCGACCGGCGTGGTCAGCGATGATCCCTGCGCAAGCTGCTGTGCCGTGAGCTGGTTGAAGTTGCTGTCCGGCAGGCCGACGTGCACGACGTGCGATCCAACATAGGCCACGTCGAACGAGAGATTATTCGTGACCGCGCGCTGCACGGCAAGATTCCACTGCTCCACATAGCCCGACCCGGCCTTGCGGTTGACTGTGTACACGCTTTGACCCAGACCCGCATCGGGCGTCAGCGCGACCGGCGAAACGCTGGGGCCGTTCGAGAGCTTGAACGGCGCGTTGTAGCTGTCTGTGGTCTTTTGCTGCACATTTTGGATAAAGGGGTATTGCGGCGTGGTGAAGGGCGTGGTGATGCCGCTCTGGTCGATGAAGACGATGCCGAAGCCGCTTCGAATGACGGTCTTGCTATCGGCGGAATACGCAAAGCCGAAGCGCGGCGCAACGTTGCCGTAGTGCAGCTCGCGTGCGGTGCGCGGGTAGCCATTCACGCCCAGGTAGTCCAGCTGCTGCGTCGTTGTGTTGAAGACCGCGCCCTGGTTGTTCGTCTCCGTTGAGGGCAGGTGCAGTGTCCAGCGCAGGCCCGCGTTGAGGACGAGATTGGACGAGGCTCGCCAGTCATCCTGCAGGAAAAATTCGTGGATGTAATCGCGCGGGCGGATGGTGCGCTGCTGCAGGTCGATGGAGAAGGTGTCCACCTGGCCGAGGAGGAAGCTGGCCAGCGCGTTGCCGCCGGTTGAGACGGCCGTGCCCGTCGCGGTCTGGGTGTTGGTGCCTGTTGTGGTGAAGGCGAAGGAGCCGGTGGGATTTGGCGGCGCGATAGCGTTCAGCTCATAGCGGCGTGAATCGATGCCCGCCTTGACCGAGTGCGCCCCCTTCGTCCAGACAACCGTATCGTTCAACTCGCCGACTGCGGTCTGGTAGCGCGAAAAGGTGCTGGCGCTCTGCCCAAGTTGCGTGAAGCCGGTAAACGTGAAGAGCGGGACCGCGTTGTTGAAGGCGGCGTTGGTGGGGATGTTTGGAATGCCCAAGGCAGCGGATGCGGTGTTCCCGAGAACCGTGCCGGCCTGCGTGTTGCCCCGGCGCGTGTAGCCGATGCGCAGGTCGTTCACGACGGACGGCGAGAAGGTGTGCGTCTCATTCAGCACGATCTGCTGGCCGGTGATGTGCGTCAGTCCGCTGACATTGCCTGCCCCAAGCACCGAGCCGGTGATGGCACCGGAGCCGTCCGGCAGCGGCGTGGCGGGCTGCTCCACCTCGTGGTAAAAGGTGTAGCGGACAAAGGCACGGTCATGCAGGCCGCGCGCGCCGTCCATGCGGATGTCGAACTGCTGCTGGTGATCGTCGTCGTTGGCAACGCGCGTGTAGTTGTTGGCCGCTCCGCTTGATGTTGGCAGGGGAAAGCGCGCCAGCAACGCCACCGCTGCCGGGTCCAGCGGAATGTTGATGACGTCGTTGGGGAATTCCGTGCGCGCCAGGCGTCCGTTGACCGTGGCGGTCGTGTTCGGGTTGTAAATGCGGGAGACGCCGGTGAAGACGCCGTTGCGCTCGGCTACGGTTGGAACCGTGGAGATGCGGGTGACGCCGATGCGCTGCAGGATGCCCTGGTAGTCGCCAAAGAAGAACAGCCGGTCATGCAGGATGGGCGCGCCCAGCGTCGCGCCGAAGAGATTGCGGCGGTACATGGGCTTACGCGCGGCCGCCGTCGCGAAGTAATTGCGCGCGTTCAGGGCCTCGTTGCGGAAGTACTCGAACAGGCTGCCGTGGACGGTGTTGCCGCCGCTGCGCGTGGCCACGTTGACGACGCCGCCGTTGAAGCGGCCAAACTCGGCAGGGACGTTGTTGGCTTCAATGGTGAACTCGGCGATGCTATCCAGGATGGGAAAGAAGGCGACCTGCCCTGGCTCGGGCTGCAAGGCGCTGATGCCGTCAAAGAGGTACTCGTTGGTGCGCGGACGGCCGCCGTTGATGCGCGGCAGCAGCGTGCCGGGCGGCAGTTCCACCCCGGGGGCAAGCTGGGCCAACTGGATGAAGTTCCGTGTGTTCAGCGGAAGCGCCTGGATGGTTGCGCCGGGGATCGTGGTCTCGATGTTGCTGGTCTGCGATTGCAGGAAAAGTGCGTCCGCATTGACAGTGACGGTATCCTGCCCGGCGGCGGCCAGCGGCAGGTCCAGCCCCACGGTTGCTCCCGTCACGATGGTGATGCCGGTGCGCTGGTACGGCGCGAAGCCTGTGCCCTGTGCTGCAATGCTGTACTGACCGGAGACAAGCTGCGTAAAGTCGTAGATGCCGTCGCCCGTTGCCGTTGCGGTCTGCTGAATGCCGGTCGCGGTCTGCGTCAGCGTGACACGCGCACCGGGCACACTTGCGCCGGAAGCATCCACAACGCGGCCCTTCAGTTCGCCCTGAATCTGCGCATGGAGCGCATGGGGCAGCAACACAGAGGAGAGAGCAAGCGCTGTAACGCGCGAAAACAGCAGTGATCGGTGGGAGAGCATAGTACGAATCTATTCGATTGAATTCGTTATGCCAACGCGAGCAGGGTGCCACTTTGTTTGAGGTTTACAGTAAGGCGGATCTAAACGCGAAGAATGCAACGGTTTGCGCCAAGGACGCAACGCTGTCTGGCGAGGTCCTTCGGTGGGTTCGGATGTGGCGGGAGGCCTAGCTGTCTTTGCGGTAGAGCATGTTGCGGATGACATCGCGCCGCGCCGCATCCATCTCGGATTTCTCCTTGCGCTGGTCCGCATTCATGCTCTTCTTCTCGGCTTCGGCGGCTGCTTCTTGCTCCTCGGCGGTACACTCCGGGCATCGATTGGCAAAGCCGGGCTTGTCCGGCCTCAGCTCGAACGTCTCGCCACAGACGGCGCACGTTTTGATCGGGAACGGCATACCTAGTTTGATGATAGCCGCAGCCTGAGGATGGAACGGCAGGCGGCAAGCTGTGTAGAAGCATCCAAAGCACTGACAAGTATCCTGAACAGGATGAGCAAGACGGCTACAGGACGATGCAAGTAATCTTCGGGGTGCATCCGGTGACGGAGGCCTTGCGCGTACGTCCAGCCGACCTGGACCACGTGGCGGTCCTGTCAGGCCCGCCCAATCCGCGTTTAGCCGCTCTCCTGGACCTATGCCGCACGGCAAAGGTGCGCGTTTCGCACGGCAGCCGCGACGATCTCCAGCGCATGACGCGCACGGAAAGTCACGGTGGGGTAGTGGCGTTTCTGCGCGAGCAAAAGAACCTGACGCTTGAGGATGTGCTGCACGGCCGCGAGGGACAGCGCCGCTTTTTCCTGTTGCTGGATGGCATAGAAGACCCGCATAACATGGGCGCGCTGCTGCGCACGGCGGACGGAGCAGGCGTGGACGGCGTGATTATTCCGGAGCGGCGGTCCGCTCCGTTAAACGGCACCGTGGCGAAAGCCTCGGCCGGAGCCACTGAGCATGTGCGCGTGGCCCATGTGCCCAACTTAGTACGGGCCATGGAAGAGCTGAAGCGGCAGAATATCTGGATGGTGGGCCTGGACGAGCGTGGTTCCACGGACTACGACGCGTTCGATTTCAACGCGGACATTGCGCTCGTGCTTGGCCGCGAAGGCGCCGGCCTGCACGACCTCACGAGGCGCACCTGCGACTTCTTGCTGCGCGTGCCCATGGCGGGCGCGGTGCCATCTCTCAACGTATCCGTGGCGGGAGCGGTGGTGATGTATGAGGCAGCCCGTCAGCGCCGCCGCGCTGCAGTCGCAGACCCCATCCCCGCACGCGCACCGTCCAAATCTCGGAAGGGTTTAGGGTCATAGCTCTGCAACGTTTTGTGCTTACCTGCGTGTCTTGGCTGCTGCTTGCGGGATCGGTATCGTTCGCGCAGCAGACAGACCCTCCGGCCCCCAGTACAGATCCGGCAACACCGCCGCAAGGCAAGGTGCTGTTTGAGCGCCATGAACCCGCCATGCAGGACAGCGCACCCCCCCAGGTCATCCCGGGTGGTACGCCGGACGAAACACCAGATCCTCACCCGCGCAAATACGGCGATGGGATCTCTACCAGTCAGCGCCGCGCCCGCACCACGCTCCACCGCCGTGATGCCACGCGGGCGGATACCATACCCGCGGAGCCCGCAGCAGCGGATGCCCAACATCCGCTGCCGGAGACTTCTTCCGGTCTGCTGAGTAGTGACAGCAGCGCAACATCTTCCCCGCACGCTCCTGTCGTCCTCACGCCCGAAGACCGCGAAAAAGCGGCGAGTATGAAAGAGGCGGATCGTGCCGCGGTCTCGATCCTGCGCTCTGCATTGGACATGCACCTGAACACGCATACAGGGGCTGTGGAAACGCGTGCGCAACTCCTGGTTCAGAACGCCGGCAACACACCGCTGGCACGCTTGCCCCTGCGTATCTCCGGTGCCCTGCAATGGGAGAGCGCCCGCCTGATGATGTCAGGTGCCGCGTTCGGCGTCGCTCCCACGCCATCTCCCGCGCCGGGCAAAAGCTTTTCCATCGATCAATACCGCATGCCGGACGATCTAGATCACACCGGTTTGGCCTCGGAGATAGCCTTGTCCCTGCCTGAGCCACTCGCGCCGGGCGAGACACTGCGGTTGGACCTCTATTACGGCGGCACACTCGCGGCCAGCACGCAACGCTTGACCACAATCGGCGCACCCTCGGACCGCGCCGCGCTCACGGACTGGGACACGGTTTCGGACACCTTCACCGGCCTGCGCGGTCTCGGCAACGTCTTGTGGTATCCCGTCGCGGGATCAACGGCGCGGCTGCGGGATGGAGATGCGGTCACCCGCGCTGTGGAGAACACCCGCGCACGTGATGCGCAATCCGAGTTCCATCTGGACCTGACGGTTGAGTACACCGGCTCTCGGCCTGACGCGGCATTCTGCTTCGGAGAACGCCAGCTGTTGAAGCCCCTCGTAGCCACGCAAAACGGGCCGCCCCAGGCAGATGGCGGCGTGGTCACGGCGGCGTGGACCCGCGCAGCACTGGGGCAGCACACGCCTTCGCTCTTTATCGTGAATGCAGCGCCGCACCTGGCGGCGAACGGTCTTCTGCGTGTTGTCACGGAGCGCGCGGATACCACCGCCGCGCTGGGCGAGGCGACTACGCGTCTCCGGCCGATGTTGACGGAATGGCTGGGCGCGGCATCGTCCCGGCCTCTGGATGTCATCGACCTTCCAATTGCTGGCGCAGCAGGCTTCGCAGAGGGCGCGTTGCTGGTCGCGCCACTGAGCACCGGATCCGCTGCGGCACTGGCGCCAGCGCTTGTCCAGCCGCTTGCAAGAGCATGGCTGCCGGAAAATTTGCACGCTGAATGGCTGGCAGAAGGTATTCCGGCTTTCCTGCGCGCAGCATGGATTGAGCGTACGGAGGGCCGGCCGGCAGCCATGGCGTTTCTTGCGGCGAACGCTTCAGCCGCTCCCGGCACTGCTCTTGCCCAGTCGCTCGCCACCTGCGCCGATGCCGCGTGCGCGCGCGGCAAAGCAGCATACGTGCTGGAGATGCTGCGCGGCATAATGGGCGATCAACGCCTGCAGCAGGCGCTCTCCGCTTGGCGCTTCCGTGTGGATCAGGCACAGCCCGCGGGCGTGCTGTCTCTTGACTCTTTGAGCGAACTGCGGAAGAGGGAGACAGCTTGGTTCGAGCTGGCTCTTATGCAAGCGGCACCGAAGGATCTTCACTGGTTCCTGAGGGATTGGATCGACGAAAGTCAGAGCCTGCCCGACCTCACGATCGTCACCGTCGCCCCCCGCCGTATCGAGCGTTCTACACCCACGAAGTACCTGCCGTCGCAGCGTAAACCGGTTGCTGGACCCATTGGTGCGGAGCCGGTCCCACCTGACCCGCGCGATCTGCCGGACGGCGGCACGTCGTCCAGCAGCGCAGATGGCATCGCGCCTCCTGCAGGATCCTGGCTGGTCGCGGTCGAGGTACAGAATAACGGCGGAGCAGAAGCCGAAGTACCGGTCACGGTTCGAGCGGGAAGCCTCTCGAATACTCTTCCCTTGCGCATCCCAGCCCATGGCCGGACCACCATTCGCGTACCCTTCGAGGCCGAGCCGAAGGAAGTAGTTGTTAATGACGGCAGCGTGCCGGAGGCGCACGTCTTGCAGCATCGCCGCACAATCACTGATCTTCTGCCATTGCACTGATCCTGAAGCGGCTTGGGGTCAGTGCTTTCGGCGGCGATGCCGTTCCACTCTGCGCGACGGTTTCAACATGTTCCATCTCTGTGAGCCATTCCACAGGTGCTCGCTCTGAAGCTCGCCGGTTGCTTCCGCCGGCATACCGTCGCCTAGTGGGGGCAACAGTGCCGCGGCCAGCTCCGCATCGTTTCGCGTGAGGTACGTAGCGGTGTAACCCTGGGGAGTGATCTGGCCCGAGATAGCCGGTGCTGGCGGAGGGCCTTGTAACGGACCGCCGGACGCGTCCGTGCCCTCCCCCAAATGCCGGACTACAGTGATGGAGATCGCACTCGTGGGAAGGGTCTCGTTCATCCCGTCGTGGCTGGCAATCACAGCCCAGTGAGCAGGGGAACTTGAAGACGTTCGCTCTCCCGGATCCTTGTGCGTGCTGACCGCCGCCGGTGCGCTGCCGTGTTCCGCGCTTGTGCCAGTCTGGTGAATTGGCGGCAGAATGCAATCGCATGTAATCTGGCCGTTCCACTCACGCGTTTGCCGAGCCTGCTCAGCCGTCGAGGCGGTCAGGTCCACAGTGCCCCCAATCAAGAGATCTTGCGGAATGCGCCGCGTGAAGAGCCGCACCCAAGCCAGCGCGTCCATCGGAGAGGCTCCGGTCAGCGAGGCCGAACCAGAAATGGTGCGCCAGTCGAGCAGATTTCCCACTTCACCCCGCAGCAGCAAAACGCCAGACTTGGCCGGACCCTCGCCGCCTTCGCCTCCGTTGGCCGGCGCTTGCCGAAGAGAATCGATCACGTCGAGAAAGGAGCTTTCACTGCCTGTTGGAGCGGCGCACCGGATATCGCTGGCGGAGCGGAGAAGACCGGACAGGATCGCTTCACAGTGCGCCTGGATTTGCATCGGGTGTTCGGGAAAGAAGTCTGCGCGGCGTAGTGCAAGCACGTGCAAATTGGTGGTGAGTTTTGCGCTGCCAACGGTGCCATGCAGCGTAGCCTCCGCGGCGGCATCGCCACGCCAGCGGAGATCGTATCCGGCCGTGAGCTTCGCGGCTTCGCCGAGCGGCGTGTGCTTCCAACTGACGGACAAGTTGATGGGCGCGCGTTGCAGATCGGCGGCGCGTCCCAGCGTCCCTTCCACCCGTAGCAGGCCGACGTCGCTTACGTCAGTGTCCGTGCGGACGGGCCGGCCTGACAGGCGCAGATGCCATTCATCCGGTTGTGGTAGCCACACAGCAAAGTCCGTCTCCTTGATAGAAAACGGCAGTTTGTCGACACCATTCTTGAAGTTGAGACGTGCACCAGTTGCCTCGATGTATGGAAATCGCGGCGCATCGCTTGGACGAGCTTGTGCGGTGGGCGCGGAGTTCAGTTGCGAAGCCTGCTGCAGTATTCCTTGGAAATTCCAGCGGCCATCGTCAGAGCGCCGGACCAGGTTAACGCTGGGCGCATCCAGGCTGATCCGCGACACCTCGATGCGGCGCCGCCACAGCGAAGCAAAGCGAAGCCTGGCGGTTACGATGTTGGCGCGCAAAACCGGTTCCGTTCCGAACGCCTCATCCTCGCTCACAACGAAATTTTGAATGGTAAGGCCGGGCACGGGCAGCAGCTGCAGCGAAACACTGTCGAAGTGAACCGGGCGGCCCAGAGCACCGGAGATCGCGGTCGCTACGCGGCGCTGATACCGGCTGACACTGATGTACGGCGGCAGCACAACCAGCAACACAACGCAGAGCACGCCAATCGCAGCAAGGATGACGCGCCGGTGGACAACGGGCGTCCACACTGGCGCGTCCTCGCTTACCGGAGCAGTGCGGGCGGCCTGTTCGGTATCGTGCGTCACGCTGCAAGACTACCGGATACGGTGCATTGTGCGCTTCCAGCGGGTGTCGCTGATGAAGTGCGTCACCTCATGCAGAATCCAGCTCACCATGTTGGCTGTGCCTGTCTTATATTCCTGATCGTCCGGGGTGATGAACGACCAATACACGAACATGGGGCGGCCGATCAGGTTGGCCATCGGCACGAATCCCCAGAAGCGAGAGTCAAGACTCTCCAGGCGATTGTCGCCCATTGCAAAGACAGAATCAGGGGGAACGATGATCTCGCCGTTCTGGACATGATTACGGATGTCGACGGACCAGCCCGCGGCGTTGTTTGCCGATGCTTCAGCGGCAATGCCCTCCAAATCGCGGGGAAAGTCATCCCGTGCCGTCTGGTACGCGTGGGTCGGACTCCCGTCGTCGGACGGAACGGAGATATAGGGCTCATCCACCCGTTCGCCATTGCGGTACAGCAAACCGTGCTCCAGGTTAATGCGATCACCCGGCAGACCGATGGCTCGTTTCACCAGAATCAGATCGGGGATGGGATCGCGCCCCACGGGCTTCACGAAAACGATGACGTCGCCACGCCGCACCGGACGCTGCCGGTCCAGCGGCATCCACATGGTGCGCGGTGCAAGTGTCACGCGATCTACAACCACATGGTCGCCCACCAGCAGGGTGTCTTTCATCGAGCCGGAGGGAATGGCAAAGTTCTGAAACAAAAAGGTCAGAACGAACAGGCCAATCACCAAAACATACGCCAGACCTGCAATCGATTCCGGCAGCGTCTCGTGACGTTCTTGCTCTACGGAGGTGAGGACCGCAGCGGTGGTGGTTTGGGCTTGCATCCGGCTTAGTGTATCGCGAGCGGCTTGGCATAGCTTGGGCGCTCTATGGCACCGCGCCGTAGCATGCCGCTCGCGCGGGTGCCCTTGTACATGCGCAGGTTCATTGAGCTGCACTGGGGTTGATCTTAGCGCTTCAGCCATGCAGCGTCTGGTACGGGGCAGGGATAGTCAGATGGCCGTTTGCATTGGTAAATCCACTTGGCCCTGACATGAGCGGGCGCGTCTGTTTTTGGATACTCGCGTGAGCTCGAAGTGACGCGGAACGCCACTGAGGAGCTTAAAAGGCGAAGAACTCCGCAGAGATGCGGGAGGGGAAGTGGTGCACCCGGAAGGATTCGAACCTCCGGCCTATTGGTTCGTAGCCAATTGCTCTATCCAGCTGAGCTACGGGTGCACACCACGCGACTCGCGACGGCAAGCCAGCGTGTTGTAAGACTATCAAGCAGCGCCATGTGGCGCAACCGCTGCTTCGTCAGCGCGGCACAGACTCAGGCGCTCGCTTTCTGCGCGGCCTCGTCCACCACCGACCCTGGAGCGGCGGGCGCGTCGACCAGCATCAAACCCGCGCGCCGCAGCAACTGCCGCACTACCGGCTCCGACAGGCGTGTTGCGTCGTACTCAATCTGGATGGTGCTGGCCCGCTCGTCTAGGGCAACGCGGCCAATCCCGTACACCTCGCGAATGTTCGCCAGGGCTAGAGCGGAGCGCTCCCGCACCGGGAGGGCATAGTGATATGTCACGTCAACGGTCGTCACAGACGGAGGATACCAGCTATTCCGCAGCGAGGAGCAGAGCCTCGTAGCGCGCGATTTCCCCCAGCGTAAATGCCTTCATATCCTCATCCGCCAGCAATGCGCGTTGCCACCGCACCACCCACTCCAGCGCATTGCGGAGGTGCAGCACCGGCCGCCAGCCAAGCTCGGCCGCAGCCTTGCTCGCATCCAGCTGCAGTATGTACGCTTCATGCATGGCGGGCGGCGCATCCGCGATCCACTGTGCGCCATTGCCCCACAGATCTGCCATCCGGTCTGCCACACGGTGTACCGGCCAAGCATCGTCTGCGTCCGGGCCGAAGTTGTACGCCGTTGCACACGCTCTGTTGAGGAGGAAGAGTTCTTCCGCAAGCCTGATGTACCCCCGCAGCGGCTCAAGCACATGCTGCCATGGACGGACACTGCCTGGCATACGGATGTGGGCAGCCTTCCCCGCTTGGAAGCTGCGGACCAGGTCCGGCAGCAGGCGGTCCACTGACCAGTCTCCGCCGCCGATGACATTGCCAGCACGCGCCGTTGCCACCCCGCAGTATCCATTCGCGAAGTACGACCTTCGGTACGCCGCCGTCACAATCTCCGCGCACGCTTTCGATGAGGAGTAGGGATCGAAGCCACCCAGCGGATCGGTCTCACGATACGGATTGTCAGACTCGCGATCTTCGTAGCATTTGTCAGACGTCACGCAGACAACCGCTCGCACGGAAGGTGTCTGCCGGACCGACTCCAACACATTGGCGGTCCCAATGACATTGGTGCGATACGTCCATAGCGGGTCCGCATAGGAGGCGCGGACCAGAGGCTGCGCGGCCATGTGAAACACGATCTCCGGGTCGAACTTCCGAAGCGCTGCACTGAGCGCGGGCAGGTCGTTGATGTCACCCCGCACATCTTCAACCTGCTCCGCGACGCGCGCGATCCCGAACAGATTCGGCCCAGTTGCCGGATTCAGTGCAAACCCGCGCACTCGCGCGCCCAAGCTCCCCAGCCACAGGGAAAGCCAGCCGCCTTTAAATCCCGTGTGGCCGGTCAGGAACACGCGCCGTCCCGCCCACAGGGCGCGATCCGGCCCGTTCACCATACCTTCCATGGCGCCGCGCCAGCCGCCCACAAAGCCTCAAGGTGGTTCTTGTCCCGCAAGGTATCCATGGCCTGCCAGAACCCGCGATGCCGAAACGCCTGGACCTCGCCCTGCGCGACCAGCGTTTCCATGACCTCGCGCTCCAGCATGTCACTGTCACGGGTCACAGCGTCCAGCACCTTGGGCGATAGCACAAAGAATCCACCGTTGATCCACCCGCCCGTGCCCTCCGGCTTCTCTTGAAATGCCGCAACCGCGTCTCCCTGCAAACCAAGTGCTCCAAAGCGTGACGGCGGCTGCACCGCGGTCAGGGTCGCGTGCTTGCCATGCGCCTTGTGGAAGGCAAGCAGCGCCGCAATGTCCACGTCCGCCACCCCGTCACCGTAGGTCAAGCAGAAGGCATCCTCATCTTGCAGGTACCCGGTCACACGCTTCAGGCGGCCGCCTGTTCCCGTGCCTTCGCCGGTGTCCACCAGCGTCACCTTCCACGGCTCGGCGACGGACTGGTGCACTTCCATGGCATTCCCGCGCAAATCAAACGTGACGTCAGACATGTGCAGGAAGTAGTTCGCAAAGTACTCCTTGATCAGATAGCCTCTGTAGCCGCAGCACACGACAAAGTCATTGACTCCATTTTGCGAATAGATCTTCATAATGTGCCAGAGCAGGGGCCGTCCACCGATCTCGACCATCGGCTTTGGCCGCAGCAGAGTTTCTTCGCTGAGGCGTGTACCCAGGCCACCCGCCAGAATGACTGCTTTCACTGCCGCTCCCCGTGTCTGCCCATGCAATCCACACAGTATGACAGGTGCGGCCGGGAGTAGACGGTTCGTGCGCGGATGTTAGGCTGCTATGCGGAGACCTGATCCGTGATCCGACACTTCGCCATCGCCGTCGCCCTCGGCGGTTCGCTTCTTGCCTTTATTCCGTTGTGGCCGCACGGCGCACCCGGCGCGCTGGGCACGGCGGAAGGCGACATCCCGGCAGTGAGCGTGTATCTCCCGCCGGCCAATCCAACGCATACGGTCGTGGTCGTTGCTCCCGGAGGAAGCTACCGCCATCTCTCGCTGGACCATGAGGGCTCGGAGGTCGCGCAGTGGCTCAATGCGCACGGCATCGCGGCGGTTGTCCTGCGCTACCGGCTTGGCCCCGCATACCACCATCCTGTCGAACTGCACGACGCGCAGCGTGCCCTTCGCTATGCCCGCGCACACGCGGTGGAGTGGGGCGCGCAGACCGACCACGTCGGCATGTGGGGATTCTCGGCAGGCGGCCACCTGACGGCCACCGCAGGCACGCACTACGACAGCGGCGATCCCTCCGCCAGCGATCCGCTGGATCGGCTATCCTCCAAACCAGATTTCCTGGTGCTCGCCTACCCGGTTATCTCGTTCGACCCGGCCATCATGCACGCCAGCTCACGCAGCGCCCTGATAGGCGACACGCCGGATCCCGCGCTGGTGCGGAATCTCTCGAACGAAACACAAGTGGACGCGCAGACCCCGCCCACGTTCCTCTTCCACACCACGGATGACGCCGTTGTTCCCGTTGCGAACTCCATCGTGTTCTATCAGGCACTGGTCAAGAACAAGGTTCCGGCTGAAATGCATATCTACCGGCACGGAGCGCACGGCGCGGGCCTGGCACAAGCAAGTCCTGAGTTGAGCGGATGGACGGATGTGCTCTACCACTGGCTCCATGAAAACGGCTGGGCCGGCTAGCGCACTCTAAACCGCGGCGATTTCAACCAGTGCCGGTGCCGCTTCGCGTGAGACAGACGCATCGTACGCCACCAGCGGCAGACCGGCATCGCGCCAGCCCTCAAAGCCGCCGCGCAAGGGCCGCACGCGATGCACGCCCAGCTTCTGCAGGCGCTTCGCAAGATGCGCGCTGGTCTCATCGTTTGGGCAGGTGCAGTATAGGATCACATCGGTATCGCGCGGCAGCAGGTTGCAGTGCTTCTCCAGTTCCGCGGGGCTGATACGCACCGCGCCGGGCAGCACGCGCGGGTCAGGAAGGTAATCCAGCGGATGCCGCAGGTCGACGATGAACGGTGGCCTGCCACTGCTGCTCTCCGCCATCTGAAACATGGACTGCAACTCTGCCGCGGTTACGCCTGCATCGCGCAGGTTCTTGATGAAGGCACGTTGCAACCAGATGCGGCGCACAATGAACGCAATGAGCGCAACGGCGAACAACAAAACGCCAAAGCGCGCAAGAAAATGAAAGAACGGCGCCGAGCGCTTTGCCAGGTCACCAAAGAAGCGGCCACCGAAGACATATGCCGAAGACCAGATCAAAGATCCCGCAAGATCGTACGCAAGGAAGCGCGTGTAACTCATGCCGGTTTGTCCGGCGATCGGCGGTGCCACCGCAGACAGACCTGGCACAAACTTAGCGAACAGCAGAGTCACGGCACCATGCTTGCCGAAGTAGCTTTCCGTCTTGCGCACACAGGTTGACGCTTCCAGCGACAGCCGGCACACCAGACGCACAACACGCCCGCCGTAACGAACACCCGCGAAGTACCACATGGAGTCGGAAACCGCGCACGCCAGGAGAATGGACAACATCACGGGAACGGTATGCAGACGATGCGTGGCGGTCAGTGTCCCGGCCGTTACCAGCAGTGGCACAGATGGAACAGGCACACCGATCTGCTCCACCAACACCCAGAAAAACAGGATGGCGTAGGCGTAATGCACGAAGAATTCAAGCGCGATCGGCATGGGAGTGAACTACCTGTGTAGATGAGCCGTCGCGCTGCTGCGTTTCGTTTTCTTTCGCGCATGTCCGGCGCAAAAAAGAAACCTCGCGTCCCGTAGACGCGAGGGCTGTAATACGAATTGTTGTGCGGCTATTTAATTGCGACCTTTGGAATGACGGAGAAGCCAGGCCGCAACAGGTGATCGTTGTTTTCGTTCTGATCCAGGTCGATACGGACAGGAATGCGCTGTACCACCTTCACGTAGTTACCAGTCGCGTTCTCCGGCGGGAAGAGCGAGAGCCGTGACCCGGTGGCACCGCCCACTTGGGTTACATGACCGTGGTATTTCTTGCCGCCAAGCGCGTCGACAGAGATCGTGACAGCCTGCCCTACCTTCATCTTTTCGAGCTGCGTTTCCTTGAAATTAGCCGTGATCCAGAGATTGTCCAGCGGAACCAGCGTCAGCATGTTCTGCCCCACAGACACGTTCTGACCTACCGCAACACTCTTCCGGTCAATGATGCCCGCAACCGGCGCGGTAACGTGGCAATAACTCAGGTTGAGCTTTGCCTGATCTACCTTCGCCTGCTGCTGCTCGATATCGGCGTTCGCCGCCTGCGCCCGCGCCTGCTGCACCGCAACCTGCTTGGGACCGTTCTGCCGCGCCTGTTCCGCGTCGCTGCGGGCGGAGTTGAGCCGCGATTGCGTTTGTGCCACGCCCGCCTGCTGGGCGATCACGTTCTGCTGCGCCTCCAGCAGCGCGCCGTTGGTAGCCGCAGCCTGCGCTACCGCTTGATCGAATTGCTGCTTGCTGATGACATCCTTGGCGACCAGCGGTGTGTAGCGGTCTACGTCTAGCTGCGCCTTCAGTGCATTAGCCTTCGCCTGGTCCACCCTTGCCTGCGCCGCTGAGACCTGCTTCTGCGCCTGCGCTACAGCGGCTGTCGCAGTGGCCACATCGGAGCCGGAGGTCTGCAACGTGGTGCGTGTCTGCACGCTTGTAATCGGCACATTCGCGTTGGCCTGCACAAATGAGGCCTTGCTGTTCGCCAGCTGCGCCTCGGCCTGCTCGAGAGCGACCTGATAGTCGCGCGGGTCGATCTCGGCGATCGCGTCGCCCTGGTTCACCTTCTGGTTGTCTGTAATGTTTACCTTGATGATCTGGCCTGAAACGCGCGCGGACACCTGATACAGATCGCCATCCACCTGCGCGTCATCCGTGTCCTCCGTGAAGGTAGAGCGCCAGTAGAAAAACACCGCGACCAGCACGAGCAGGAGCACCACGGTAGCGATGATGAAGTTGCGCCGGGCCTTGGACGTTGGTGACTCAGGCGGCTTGACGGCCTTGTCATCACTCTTCGGCGGCGTTGCCTGATTGTTGTCCTGTTGGGGATTTCCAACGGGCTGCTGTGTGCCTTGCTGCTCCGCTGTCGCGGCGTTTTGCTGACCGGAATCTGCCACGATCACTTCCCTCCAAGTTGTAAAGCCTGCTTGTAATTGGTTCCTGCGTAGCCAACGGCGCGTGCCAGCGAAAGCTTCGCCACGTTGTGCTGGTAGAGCGCACTGATAAATTGATTGTTCGCCTGCTCGCTCTGCGCCTGTGCCTGCGAGACGGCCAGATTGTTGTCCACGCCTGTGCGGAAGCGCAGTTGCGCTTCGCTCAGCGCCTCATTCGCAAGGTCGACATTGCTGCGCGTCGCCTCGACCAGTTTGGCCGCAGCCTCAATATCGAGCAGCGCGTCGCGGACATCCGCGTTCACCTGCTGCACCTGATCGCTGTAGCGCGCGCGTTGCTGCTGCAGGCTCGCGTCCGCCACTTCCTTGTCGCCGCGTGTTTTCGCAATCTGCAGAATGGGAGCGGACACTTCCCCTGTTGCTGTGTAGGTACCGTGCGAATGACCGATGGTAGTGCCAAGGTCGCCGAAATCACCGTTCACGCTCACGGTTGGATACTCTTCGGCGATCGCCGCCTTCTTCTGGGACTCCGCGCCCTTGACACGTTCCGCTGCTCCGGCAAGATCCTGGCGGCCCTTCAGTGCGTCGCTGAATGCCTGCTCCGGCGTGATCGGCGTGGCGGGCGTGTAGGGCGCGGCGTCGGAAGCGCGAAACCGCTGATCAAGCGGCAGGCCGATTGCACGGGCGAGCGCGAGCTTGTCTTTTTCGAGCGTGTTGCGTGCCTGAATCAGTTGCTGGTCCGTATTCTGGTAGTCCACCTGTGCGCGCAGTACATCCAGCCGCGGGCTGATGCCGGCATCGTGGTTAGCCGTCGCCTGATCCAGCGAGACCTTCGCGTTTGCTTTCTCGGCTTCCGCGGCTTCAATCAGGGAAGCATCCGCGATGCACAACAGATAGGCATTCCCGACCGTAAGTACCACCATATTGCGCGCATCTTCCGCCGTCAGCTTTGCGGCCTGGAAGTTGTGCTTTGACGCCAGGTAGTTCTGAATCGATTGCACATTCAACAAGGACTGCGATAGATATGCTCGAAAGTCGAACACCTGGAATGGCCCGACGATCTGCTTGATTCCAGGAAAGCTGAGGCCGTATGCCGCAAGGTTGACCTGCTGCACCGTATACGCGGCGGAGCCGGTCACCGTCGGCAACAGCGACTGTAACTGCTGCAGCCGTGTGCCCGATGCGGTCCGCACCTGCGTAGTCTCCAGGATCAAACCCAGATTGGTGCGAAGGCCGCGTTGAATGGCATCGTCGAGTGTCAGGTCGAGAACGCCCGCCGTCGCCGTGCCGGAGACGAGCGATCCTTTGTAGTCGTTCCCATTGGCAGCGTTCCCGCCGCCAGTCTGGCCCGGGTTCGAGATCGTTTGCAACGACTGCTGCGCCGCCTGCACCGTCGCGGGACCGCTTGCGTTACGCCCTCCCGAAGACGACCCCTGGCTCTGACCGCTGCTGCTCCCGGATCCATTGGTATTGTTCCCAGAAGCCGTTTGCGCCTCTACTCGCGGATGAAGCAGCAGCAGGGCAAGGCCTGCCGCCAAGCAGCAATTTCTGCTTCTTCGGTGGCTCGCGGTAGGGCCTCCTGCTCGATCGTTCTGCGTCATACACTCCATGGCACTGAGGCCGGCCCGCGCAGGCGGGCTCGCATCGACTCAGCAATCTACAGCTTCGCGTTATCTGATGCGCAGCACCTCGGCCTCCGATGCAGAAATTTGCCGCCGCACTGCGCCGGCGTGCCAATCGAGAACCGACGGCTGTGCTCAACCGAGACTTAGAAGCCGTGTCCGCATCCACAGCCTCATCCCGCTGCTGCCGGTTATGCTGAATGTGCCGTGCGCACCAATGCGTCCGGCAGGAGGCGAATGTGCGCCGCATACGTACTGGAGTCGTCGGCTACGGCCTGGCAGGCCGTGTCTTCCACGCACCCTTTGTGCACGCTGTCCCGTCGCTGGAGTTAACAGCGATCGTGCAGCGCACCGGCGATACCGCCAAGCAGACCTACCCGGCTGCAACGCAGATGCGTTCGCTCGACGAACTTCTGGCGATTGAGGTGGAACTCGTCGTCATCGGCACGCCATCGCCAACTCACTTCGCACTCTCCAGGCAGGCATTGTTGGCGGGCAAACATGTGGTCTGCGACAAGCCCGTGACGATCACCTCGGCCCAGGCTGAAGAACTCGAAGCGTTGGCCAAGCAAATGGGCTTGCTCTTTTTTCCTTTTCAAAATCGACGCTGGGACGGTGATTTCAAGACGTTGCAAAAGCTTCTTGCAGACGGAGCCGCCGGCCGCACTGTCACGCTTGACTCGCGCTTCGACCGCTACCGGCCCGTGCCAAAGACGGGCGCGTGGCGCGAAGAGGAGGAGGCGGGCGGCTTGCTTTACGACATTGGACCCCACCTCATCGATCAGGCGCTCGTCCTCTTCGGCAAGCCGGAACGTTTGCAGGCAAATCTCAGGCGGGACCGGGACTCCGGCGGCAATGTTCCCGATGCATTCGACATCAGCCTTTTCTTCACCGGCCCGGATGGCCGGGAGATCCTCGTGCGTCTGGGTACAACCGTCGTCGCCGTCGACCCGGCTCCGCGTTACCGTCTGCATGGCACCCGAGGCAGCTTCGTGAAATACGGGTTGGATCCGCAGGAGCCGGCGCTCGTCGCGGGTGCGACCGTTCCGTCCATCGGCAGTCCCGAAGTCTGGCTGGAAGAAGCGGAGCCGATGTGGGGCACCCTCACGGTGGTCCCCGATCCCTCGCAGCCCGCGAAGACCGAGCGTTCACAGGTGAAAACTGAACGCGGTGACTACCGCGAGTATTACAGCAATGTAGCGGCTGCGATCCTCGGCGAAGCCGAACCGGCGATCACGCCACGCGCCGCCGTCCGGGTCGCTCGCATCATTGAACTGGCGCAGAAGAGCAGCGACACCGGCGCCGCCGTGTCCGTCGAGGCGTTGGGGTGGTAGGCGCTGGCGCAAACAGTAGAAGGATGACCCGTGCCGTCCATCCGTAAGGAGTTACCCCGCGGCTTTCGCTGGGCCGCGGTTAAGGCTGGCATCAAGGCAAGCGGACGAAGCGATCTCGCCGTCGCAGCCGCGGACAAGCCTGCGTCCGCTGCCGTGATGTTTACCGGGAATCAGGTAGTCGCAGCGCCCGTAATGGTCGCGCGTCGCAACATCGTTACAAGTGCGGGCCGTGTGCAGGCTGTCGTGGTGAACGCGGGCAATGCAAACTGTGCCACGGGTCCAGCGGGTATCGAGGCAGCTGAAGCGACCTGCCGCCGTGCCGCCGAGCTGTTCGGGTGCAGGGAAGAGGAAGTGTTCCCGTCATCCACTGGCATCATCGGGGTTCCGTTGCCCGTGGACAAGCTGATCGCCGCGCTGCCGAACGCAGCCCAGCGGCTCAGCAGCGCGCCCGGCGCGGCCGAGGCGTTCGCCACCGCCATCCTGACCACCGACACGCGCATGAAGACCGCGCAAGCCGCCATGGACGCAGCCGAAAGCGCCATCCGAATCTTTGGCTGCTGCAAGGGTGCGGGCATGATTGGGCCGCAGCTTGGACCGCCGCACGCCACCATGCTGGTGTACCTGTTTACTGATCTGCAGATCGATCCAGACGCTCTGCGCCTTCTCCTGCAACCGGCCGTGGAGCGCAGCTTCAACAGCATTTCGGTCGATGGCGACACATCCACCAACGATACCGTTCTTCTGCTCGCGAGCGGAGCGAGCGGTGTGCGCTGGGATGCGCTCTCGCGCAGCGTGCAGGATGAGTTCACAGCCGAGTTGCAGCGGGTCTGCGACGAACTTGCGCACGCCATCATTGACGATGGCGAGGGTGTCACGCATGTGGTCACGCTGGAGATCACCGGAGCGCCCGGCGATGCTGCCGCGAAGCATATCGCGAAAGCAATTGCGCATTCGCCGCTCTGCAAGACGGCATGGTCCAGCGCCGATCCCAACTGGGGGCGCATTCTTGCGGCCGCAGGTTACGCGGGCGTTCCGTTTGACCCGTCACACGTAAGCATCACCATCGGCGGCATCGTTGTCTTTAAGAACGGCATGCGTGCGGACACCTGGGATGAATCAGCGGTTCACGCCTGTATGGAAAACCGCGAATACACCATTGCGATTGATCTCGGAGCGGGTACCGGCCGCTGCCGTTTTCTGACTTGCGATCTCACCGTGGAGTATGTCCACATCAACGCGGACTACTCCACTTGATCTTCGCGCCTATGAGGCAAACGCAAGCTGCGGCGTGACCGGTGCCTTGGTGCTCTTCTTCCTCTTCGGCAGCGCGCGGCCCGCAATCCAGCCTGCAAGTGCCTCGGTAATCTCATGGCCGGGGCGCGGACGGCTGAAGTAGTAACCCTGGAAATCGAGATCCTCAAAGGCGGACAACAGGTGAATCTGTTGCTCCGTCTCCACGCCTTCCGCGACGATCCGCTTGCCCAGTTTTTGCGCGATGGAGATGATGGCACCCACGATGTGCAGTGCCCGCTCATCCTCCTCCAGCGCATTGATGAACGAGCGGTCCAGCTTGAGCGTGTCAAAGGGCAGGCTGCGCAGCGCGCTTAGAGAAGAGTGGTCTACTCCAAAATCGTCAATTGCAATCTGAATACCGTGCTCGCGGAGCAGCTTCAACTGCCGTATCACCTGAGGCGCATTCTGCATCAGCAGCCGCTCCGTTATCTCCAGCTCAAGGCAATGCGATGGCAGACCGGCAGTTCGCAGCGTCTCCAGCACGCCCACGGCAAAGCCGGGGTGCTCCACCTGGCGCATGGAAACGTTCACCATCACTCGGGCGCCCGCGTTGGGCAATTTCCAACGCACCGCGTCCGCCACTGCCTGGCGCACCACCCACGCGCCCAGCGGCACGATCACGTCGTTGCCTTCCGCCACATCAATAAAGGCATTGGGCGCAACGATGCCGGTTGCCGGGTCATTCATGCGCAGCAGCGCCTCCAACCCGCAAAGATTCCCGTTCGGGCCGAACAGCGGCTGGTAGAACAGAACAAAGCGATCGTTCTCCAGCGCTCTTTCGATGTCGGACGCGGAGTACAGGTCCGATGGGGCCGCAGGTGCCGGCGCGCGCCGCTTGTACTTCGCGGCATACATGTCCAGGTCCGCCTGCCGCTTCAGGTCCTCCGCTCGCGTACCGTGGAGGGGCGAGATCGCTATTCCAACGCTGGCTGAACCAACCACAGTCTGCCCTTCACACTCGAATGGACGGTCAAAACAGGCGCAGAGACGGTCACGGCACTCCTCGGCCTGCGCTACCGTGCTCAGGCCCGCGGCAATCAGCAGGAACTCGTCGCCACCGATGCGCGCCACCAGGTCGGTGCTTCGTACGACCGTCTTGATGCGCGAGGCAATCTGTTGCAGGTATGCGTCCCCAATCCTCTCGCCAAACTGGTCATTCACCTGCTTAAAGCCATTCACATCCAAATGCGCGACCACCAATGCTGCTGCTGTGTCGCCCAGCGAGAGAGCACGCTCCAAATGTTCATCCGCCATGCGGCGATTCGGCAGACCGGTAAGCTGGTCGTGCGTAGTGGTGTAGCTCAGTTCCTGGTAAATGCGGCGCTGATTCACCGCAATCGCCCCCAAACCCGCGAACGCCTCAAGAACATCTCGTTCATCTTTCGAAAGGGTGTGCCCATCGCTCCACAAAGCCACGAACTGCCCAACAACGGCTCCCTTTCCATCATGAAGGGTATATTCGAAGCGCTGCGCCGGCCCTTGCGATAGCTCACCCGCCCTGGCAGCGGCAGAACTGCCGTCCTGTACATCGCAGAAGCATCGGAATCCCGGCAAGAGCGACTCGCACGTTTTGACCAGATCGCTGAGCCATTCCGGCAACGGTGTATCGGAACCAATCGCTTCCAAAAGCCGGCTTCGTTCCTCCCGCAGCTGCGTGCTCCGTTCAATCTCGCCGGTCTGCTTGGTGATCCGCCGGCGCAGGGCGACTGCCCAGAGCGAGATCGCAAGGGACACGGTAACAACGCCGGAGAGCACTGCCATGAGATGTTCCGTTGTCCACCATGAGGCCTTTCGGAGGATTGTCGCGTCTTCAGCAGACCGCATATCGACGCGAAAAGTCATGGGCGTGATGCCGGAACCTCGCCAGCCGTGCGTGATGGTGACCCGGCAAATGCCACGCACTTCCATTTCGGTGCCTGCGGGAAAGTCTGCAAGCCGGCTGCGGCTGCTGACCATCTCCAGATTCGCCGTCGTGGCGTGCCCGTCCACCATCATCGTCAATTGATCCAATGAATCGGTGTGCGTTTGTGACAGTACTTTCCCCCGGATGGAAATGAGGTCATCGCTGTATATACCGCTGACCGCCTCCTTGTAGCTCGCCGGATACGGCTTGACCTCCTCCATCTTGCCGGCCGGTACGATGGTGACCTGTTTAAGCGCTGGACCGTAATCCCCCTGGGCCGCAAACCCGCTCAAGTCCACCACTGAGCCGAGCGGGACATCCATGCGCTGATGTGTCGCTGCGGTCAGGCTACGGTCGCCTTGCCGGATCACGATCGAACTACCCGGCCTGTATGCCGTGACAATCCCGCGGACGCGGACCCGGCGGGACTCGTCGATCACCGACTCGGTCTGCAGCACGTCGTCCACGCGTGTCTGCGGCGCATCCGCAATACTTCGCCGCGGAGTTCGCAGCACCCGCAGATCACCAGCCGCCGCCCCCAGCAGCACAGGACTCAACTCCTGCCACTTGGCATCGAATGATGCTCCCGTCAGCCCGGTGACGAGGACCTCGGAATCGATGAGAGTATCCGCATCGATCGCCGCCGGATGATTGATCGAGGCATTGATCACGCCGCCATCGATCAGCACCTCCATGTCCAAATGACCGAACTCCTTTTCGTTGATCAGAGCGGAACGAACCTTGCCGCGCACGGTCACGCGGCGGCAATCCCACCTGCCGCCCATTAGCTGCGTATAGCTGCCCTTGCCCAGCAGAACAGGGCCGGGGAGGCTTCCGTGACGAAGCACGCGAACCTCAGGATCGGTGCGAACCACGGAACGAAAGCTGCTGTCCGTCGTGCCGGTGATCTCGACGATGTCGCCATCAGCAATGGGGTAGTTCTTGCTGCTGTTCACAAACACAGCACCGGTCTCGTCCTGGACGAAGAACAATTTCGCCTGCGCGTCGTACAGGCTTACGGTCCCAACGAGGTGCACTGGCAGGTGCTTTGCAGCCTGTGCCGCGGGTAATTCATGGACCTGCCGCGCGGTTATCAGCACGGGCTGCGAAGGCGCCTCGGCAGGCGTCGATGCCATCATGCCGCGGCTGAACACCGCGGCTGTAAGAAAGGCAATGCGTGCAAAACGGTGCCGCATTCGGCTGAGTGAACCGGTATGTGTGGCAGATTGTGACATCCTCTGCCCTATCGGCAGTCCGGGTCCATTCATCACTTGCCGCTATCAACACAAACGTCGCCGCATGTTGAAGTCACTACGACGGTGCTCTTTGTATGTAGCGCTTCGAGACATCCTGCTATCGCTGTCACAAACCTGTAAAACCCTTCTTACCGGCAGAGGCGCGGTATGCTCTCTTGATGGCTGGCAGATCACGGCTAACGGCCCTGGCGGAAGCAATGCAAGTCCACTCGCTCTCCGCGATGCTGGTGACGCACCTGCCGGACGTGCAATACCTGACCGGCTTCACCGGTTCCAACGCCGCCCTGATCGTG
>CAXUBG010000029.1:0-5913 GCA_964249285.1 uncultured Terriglobus sp.
ATCGCGGCAACGTAAAGCAACTGAAGGTCGCGTGGACGTTCGACACGGGCGAGACTGGCGGACTGCAGACACATCCGCTGATTGTGGACGGCACCCTGTTTGCGTACACACCAAGCCAACAGGTTGTCGCGCTCGATGCCGCCACCGGCAAGGAGCTATGGCGCTTCGACAGCGGTATTACATCCGGCCAGCCCGACCGTGGCTTTGCCTTCTACTACAACGGCAGGCAGAAGATTCTGTTTGCCAATACGCTTTACGCGCTTTGGGCGCTGGACCCGGATACGGGCAAGCCCATCGAGAGCTTTGGCAACGGCGGCAGGATCGATCTCCGCAATAATCTTGGGCCGGAGTCGCCCGCCGGCACCGTTGCGTTGACTGCGCCTGGCACGGTGTACAAGGACCTTATCATCATGGGCTTCCGCACAGCGGAGGCGACGCCCGCACCCCACGGCGACATCCGCGCCTATGACGTGCACACCGGCGCGCTGCGGTGGAGCTTCCACACCATTCCGCACCCCGGGGAGCCGGGCTACGAGACCTGGCCGAAAGACGCGTGGACCTACACTGGCGCGGCAAACAACTGGGCTGGCAGCGTGGTCGATGAGAAACGCGGCATCGTCTACGTGCCAACCGGTTCCGCTGTGACGGACTTCTATGGCGCAGACCGGGCGGGCAATGATCTGTATGCCAACACGCTGCTTGCTCTTGACGCAAATACCGGCAAGCTGCTGTGGCACTTCCAGGCCGTGCATCACGATATCTGGGACCGCGACTTCCCCGCTCCGCCCATACTGCTGACGGTGAAGCATGGCGGCAAAATGGTGGACGCTGTCGCGCAAACCACCAAGCATGGCCAGGTCTTCGTCTTTGACCGCGTGACTGGCACGCCGTTGTTCCCGATTAAGGAAGAGCAGTTTCCCGCAAGCACCGTGGCGGGCGAGTGGACCTCTCCTACGCAGCCCATGTCCGCCACGCCTGCGCCGTACGCACGTCAGCGGCTGACTGCCGACATGCTAACCACGCGCACGCCGGAGGCTCATGCCTGGGCAGAAAAGCAGTTCGGCACGTTCATCAGTAATGGGCAGTTCATCCCGCTCAGCGTTGGTAAACCCACCATCATTTTTCCGGGATACGACGGCGGTGCGGAGTGGGGCGGCGATGCCGTTGATCCCAACTCCGGCGTGATCTACATCAATGCGAATGATGTCGCCTGGACGGGTGATCTGGCCGAAGTGCAGGCGGGCGGCCTAGGCGCGACGGCCTACAACACGCAGTGCGCAGCCTGTCACGGACCAGACCGCAAGGGACAAGCTGGTGTCTTCCCGTCCCTGATCGATGCAACACAGCATCTGTCGGCAGAGCAGATGGCCGAGATCGTGCACAACGGCAGAGGCCGGATGCCCAGCTTCCCCAACCTCAACGGTGACACGTTGCAGGCTTTGTTAACGTACGTGCGGACCGGCAAGGAAGCGTCCGGAATAAGCCGGGGCGATGCGGCCTTCTGGGGCAATCCAGCCCCGCCAAAGCCTGACCACAGTGATAAAGAAGAGCTGCCCGGCTCCGGTGCCAGCACCGCGCCGCCCGCCAAATACCGCTTTACCGGGTATCACAAGTTTCTGGATCCGGACGGCTATCCAGCAGTCGCGTCACCCTGGGGCACGCTGAACGCCATCGACCTGAACACTGGCAAGTACGTGTGGAAGATTCCACTCGGCGAGTATCCCGAGCTTGCCGCGAAGGGCCTGAAGGATACCGGCAGTGAAAATTATGGCGGCCCGGTTGTCACGGCGGGCGGTCTTCTTTTCATCGGTGCGACAAATTTCGACAAGAAGATGCGCGCTTTCGATAAGGACACAGGCCAGCTGCTATGGGAGTGCACCATGGAGTTTGCCGGCAACGCTACTCCCGCGACCTACATGGTGAATGGCAAGCAGTTCGTTGTGATCGCCACAAGCAGCGCTCGCAATCCCAAGGCTCCCCAGGGAGCGAAGTACGTTGCATTCGCGTTGCCGTAAGAGCAGAACGCGAAGGGCGCAAAGGTTGCGCTGAGGACGCTACGTCTGGCCTGACTTTCGCACCTTAGCTTCTGCCTTAGTCACCGTTGCGTTCTGCTTTCGCAGCGGGAGCGTCACTTCTGCGCGAGGGATGCCGCAAGCCTCGCAAGATTGTTTCGAGCAGGCTCGTTGCGCGGGTCCAGTTGAAGCGCATGTTCAAACGCGGCTCTCGCCTCTGACCGGTGACCGGAGCGCGCCTCCATGGCTCCCAGGTCATTCCAGTCGTTCGGATCATTTGCGTCAAGCCGGAGCACGGTTTGCTGTTCCGCAAGTGCCTCGTCGTCACGGCCTGCTGCACTCAACACCTGGGCCAGCGCCCGGTGCGGATCCAGTTGTTCTCCCGCTGCTTGTTCCCATGCTTGGAGGTGTTCCAGCGTCTTGCTCGCATTGCCTTGTCCGGTGTAATACACGGCGAGCAGGCGATGTGCGTCCGCGTCCTTTGGATGGTGCAGGAGTACGTTGAGCAAGATGGGACCAGCTTCCGGCAGGCGGTCTTGACTGGCAAGTGACTGGGCAAGAGCATCGGCCGCCGCACTGTCGTCCGGGTCCTTACGAAGTATGTTCCGGAGCAGCGGTTCGGCGGCTGCGCTTTGACCCGTCTTCAGGTCGAGCTTCGCTAGATTGAAGGCAGCGTCGGTGTAATCCGGATCGGCCACAAGTGCTGCCTTGTACTGTGCCGCCGCCCCATTCTGATCGCTTGCGGTTTCCAGGGCGGAACCAAGCGAAGTCAAGGCACGAGGATCGTTGGGCCGTTCCGCAAGCAGCCGCTTGTAGAAGACCTCAGCATCCTGCAGCTTGCCCGCCATCTGGCTCAGCGCGCCGAGATTGTAGAGTGCAAGCTGGTCTGCCGGTGACTTGCGAAGTACATTTTCCATCCACGCCCGTTCCACCGGAAAGCGAGGATCGCTGTGTCCATCTCCGTGGGGCAGCACCTGCAGCCATAGATGACCCATCTCATCGGCAGCGCGGTTCCCTGCGTGGACGCGTACCGGCGGCGATGCGGGATTGTGGACGTTGGCCGCGGAATTGTCATAGATGTACCGCATGTGCAGAACAGTTCCCGCTGGCAACGGCAGCGGTTTCTCCAGTCGATATACGGATTGACGGTCGATGTCCCAGTTTCTGATGGAGAGCAGCGGCTGCTCCTGTCCGTTCGGCAATGTCGCCCAGCCCTTCATTTCGCGGCACAGATAGTGCGCGTGGGGGTAAATCCCAAGCACGTCGACAGCAACTGGCAGTTTGAGTTGATCGGTGACGGTGAAGTTCGCATCGCCCGCTGGGATGTCGAGCGCCGCGTCATGCTCCAGCTGGATCAGCATGGGATGCGCTGTGGCGGGCGTCGTGGTGAAGTAGAGACCGACGCGGGGGCGCACCTGCTCCGGGTTGCCAGTCGGGTTCAGGTGCATATTCAGGATCAGGTCGTTGCCCGGATCGAGCCGCCACGGCATGCCAGGCGGTTCTACCAACGCAGTGGAATCGGACTTCCAGAACAGGAAGTGGCTGTCTGGATCGAATGCATCGCCTGAATCAATCAGGAGATCCATCCCTGGAATGCCATGTCTCCAGTCGGCGGGATGCTCCGCGCGGAGAGATGCCGTCCTGTCAAGAATCACGTTGGCATGGTGCACCAACACACCCGCTCCGGGTTGGATCTCCATGGCGCGCACCCACTGGGTCTGCGTGACGTCGCTGGGCAGCACGAAATTCATGAACTGATCGGAACCGGAAGCAGGCACGGCGATGCTTTCCGGCATTTCGAGCACGAGATCTGGCGGGCCCATCTGCCAGTCTTTGCTGTAGACGGGCTGCTGTGGAGCGGGCCCATCGCCTTCAGGCATGCCCGATTTAACCCAGAGAGTCAGCAGCTCAATATCGGCGGGACTCAGCCGCCGGTCGCCTTCAAAGTGAACCGGATTTGGACCGGCGGTCGGTTCCGGAAGCCAAGGCGGCATGTAGCGGCTTTGGACTACGTCGGCGATCTGCGTTCCCCACCGCTTCGCGCTCGCGTAGGTGGTGAGATCAAAGGGGCCTGATCCGCCGGTGTGGTGACACGCGGTGCAATTGTGAAAGACGACCGGTGCAACCTGCTGCCGCCAAGTGACGGCAACCGGCTCTGCGTGTACATGACAGGGGAAGCGCTGCATCGCAATGGCAAGCGACGCAACAGCAGCAACCATCATCAGAGCGCACGTTGAACGGATCTTCATTGCACGCCAGGGTTCATGATTGCGCACCCGACGGGCGTGGTGCGCGTACGATGGACGGGGCGGCCTTCTAGAACGGAGGCAATGGCATCTTCGCCAAAGTGCTCCGTTGCGAACGGCCTCTCCAGGCCGATATGCACGAAGCGATTGTCGAGCGCACCGCTGTACTTATTGAGCCAGCCTCCACCATTGGGAACAAGGACGGCCATCTGTGGCGTAGCGGCTGCATGGACAAGACGAACAAGCGCACCACCCAAATCCTGAATGGCATCGCTACCCGGATCATATGCCCTTTGGTGCGACTGGATGTCTTCCGGCTTCTCATAGGTGTTGGGATAAACAACCCAAAAGCGGACGCCACGACGGCTGAACTCTTCGCGCAAGCGGCGCATTTCCGGAAAGGTACGGTTAGAGATTGGGCAATCAGTCGCGACAAAAAACAGCACGACGGCTGCCGCCTGCGGAGGTGCGAGCGCGGTAAGCGGCGCGCCATCGAGCCGGGTACCCCATCGTTGTCCAATAAGAGGACTGCACAGCAGAGCCGCTAGAAGGACCGCCAAGCGCATGGGAAAACGGTAGCAGAGCGGATCATGGTTCGTCATGCAGAATGGCAAGGTAACGCTGCAAGAGTAGCGCCCTCAGGCGCTACTCTTTCAAGGCGCTTAGCTGCGCCGGCGGCGGCCACCCGGACCACCAGCAGTACTCGGACGGCGTCCGGCACCGCTTGAGCTTCGGCGTCTTGGCACTGCAGTTTCTTCGTGCCCCGTTCCGGCGGAGTTCGTTTTCCAGGCGCGCGTCTCCAGCTGCATCATGTCATTTACCTGTGACAGGTCCACCGGCGAATTGCGTTCCTCCTTGGGAAGGTTCTTGTCTGTTTCGCGCCAGTTAAAGCTGATCTTCAGCTCACGCTCCATCTTGCGGGCGTCGCTGCGCTCCTGCGGCATGACAAAGGTTGTCGCGACACCGGTGGCGGAAGCGCGGCCCGTACGGCCAATGCGGTGAATGAAATCATCGCTGGCGTTCGGCAGATCGTAGTTGACGACGTGCGCGATATCCGAAATATCAATACCGCGCGCGGCAACGTCGGTGGCAACCAGGATGCGGCTCTTGCCGGTGGCGAATGACTTGAGCGCGGCGGTACGCTGCGACTGCGAGCGGTCGCCATGAATGATCGCAACCTGATGGCCCAGCTTCTCCAGCTTGCGCCCCAGACGGTCGGCACCGTGCTTGGTTCGCGAGAAGATGAGATAGGTACCGGCGTCCTCGTTGAGCATTTTGTCCAGAAGGCTTGTCTTCTGGTCCTGCATCACCATGTATGCACGCAGTTCCACCCGGTCGCTGGGCTTGCTGGTGATGCCGATCGCGACGCGTACGGGCTTTTGCACGTAATCGCGCACGATCTCGGTGATGTTTGCGTCCAGCGTGGCGGAATAGCACATGGTTTGCCGTGTCTTAGGCAGCGCCCCCACGATGCGGCGGATGGCGGGCAGAAAACCCATGTCCAACATACGGTCTACTTCATCGAGGACAAGCATCTCCACATTGCGAAGACTGATCTCACCACGCTTGAGGTAATCCTCCAAGCGTCCCGGCGTGGCGACGACGAGGCGCGGCCCGCGACGTAGCGCATCGAGCTGCGCGCCTTCGGACAGGCC
>CAXUBG010000029.1:5923-22145 GCA_964249285.1 uncultured Terriglobus sp.
TACCAGGACGGCATCCTGCTTTGCGCCGGTCACAATCTTGCTGTAGCTTTCCAGCACCTGCATGGCAAGTTCACGCGTGGGCAGCAGGATCAGCGCACGGATGGGCTTGCTCTGCCGCCTGCCCGCTGGCGCGGCCGGAAGCGCGGGCGCTGGCGTGCTATCCATCTTTTCAATCATCGGGATCAGAAAGGAAAGGGTCTTGCCTGTGCCGGTGGCGGCGGTCGCCAGCACGTCACGGCCTTCCAGCGCGGGAGGAATGGCACCGGCCTGGACGGGCGTGGGCGTCACAAACTGCGCGGCCGCAAGGCGGTTCTTCAGGTTTTGCGAGACTGCAAAATCGTTAAAGGTAACTTCAGTGGTGGTGCTTGCTGCGGCGGGAACTTCAGAGCCCATTGGCTCAAGAACTGCGGTATCGCTAGAGGTCAACTGTATCTTTCGTAGGTGGGGCGGCGCGCTCATGTGGCGGACCTGCCTGCCAAGGGTGTAGGAGATGCAGGATTGCCTTGTTGCCCGTTTGGCGTCGGGAAGGCAGCATGGATTCGTTCGGTTCAGCAGAGCCTGATGGCCCGGCTGCTGCGCGGCGAGGTCTCACGATGGGACCGGTCAAGCCAGAGCAACCAGCGCTCCCCCGTATCGAGCCGGGGATGGCATACAGCGTGGCAACATACACGTTACAGTCTCTGGCCAGCCCAATCCACTCAGGGCCGTTCCCGTAACGGCTTGAGCACACGGATGCTCGATAAAATAATAACATGATTTCCGGCCGCCTTTCAACAGCGGGTAAGATGTCAGGGAGTGCTACACATCATCGGACAGCCGAACGGCAAGACGCATGTCCTGCAGCGCATGCGGCACAAGCTGCAAAGCGATCAACGAATGGCAAAGCTTGTTCATGGTGGACTTTCCGGTGTACTCGGCCGTGGTCTCGCCATTGCAGTGAGCGCCATTACACTGCCGCTTACCATCCGCTATCTTGGCCGTGAGGAGTATGGGGTCTGGATAACCATCAGCACCAGCGTCGTTATGATTGCAGTTCTCGATTTAGGTATTTCAAGCACGCTCACCAACTTTATCGCGGCGTCTCATGTAAAGGACGACCGCACGGCTGCGCGTGCTTACTTTGCCAGTGCCTTCTGGATCACGGTCGCGGTATCTATCTTTCTTGGGGTTACCTTGACCGCGGTATGGCACCTCATTCCCTGGGGTGTCATTCTGGGTGTGCAGGGCGCACTGGCGTCGCAGGCGAGCAGGTGCGTCGCCATTGCAATTGGATTTTTTCTGCTTAACCTGCCGCTCTCTCTGGCAAACCGTGTTCTTAGTGGCTATCAGGAGACGCAAGTTGCGAACTATTTTGCCATGATCAACAGCGTACTTGGGCTTGCCGCTATCGTGGCCGCCATTCACGCGCGCCTGACGCTTTCCGGCATGATGCTCACCTATAGTTGCGCCATGCTGACTGGCACGCTTATTTTAAATGCCTGGTTAACCCTCCGGAACCGTCCATGGCTCCGGCCTAAGATCACCGCATTCAGCCGCGACAAGGCCAGTCATCTGCTGAGCCAGGGAGTGATGTTTTTCTTGCTGCAGGTGGTTGGCCTGGTCGTCTTCAATTCCGATAACCTTGTGATTACGCACTATCTCGGCGCCGCTGAAGTCACGCCGTATAGTGTCTGCTACCGCCTGATGAGCTACGCCACGATGTTGCAATCCCTCATGACACCATCATTGTGGCCCGCCTTTTCAGATGCTTATTACCGCCGGGACCTTCAGTGGCTTCGCACGACGTACCGGCGAGTGATGCACATGACGTTGATTGGGGTAGGAGGCGCGGCGGCGATCCTGGTGGGTACTGGACGATGGATTATTGGTGTTTGGGCCACACGTTCGGCGGTACCGGCCCTTTCCCTCTTGATCCTCATGGCAGCGTGGTCTGTCACACTCTCGGTGACGGTTAATCAGGCTTCCCTGCTCGCTGCTACGCAGCGGCTCCGGTTGCAAGCGGCCACGTCCAGCCTTGCCGCGTGCGTCAATTTGCTTGGAACGATCTTCCTCGTGCAGAGATACGGATCGACCGGTGTCATCACAGCAACTCTTGTCTCCTATCTGGTCTGCATCGTGCTGCCCCAATCATGGGAGGTGCGCAACATATTGCGAGGCCGGTACTTGACCCTGGAACATGCCTAAGACACTTAAGAGCAGCCTGGGTACCGCCTTCCGCAGCGCGGCCAACCGTCTTTTGACGGGGAAATACTACCGCCTCTACGCCCCACAGAGTGATCCTGCCGCGCCAGGGGACCGTCTACGCATCGCCATTCCCTACCTCATTCCCAATCTTGGCGACACAGTGATGCTGTTCCCATTAATCGACGCGCTGCGCCAGACCCATCCTGAGGCTGAAATTTCCTGTTTCACATTTGGCGGAAGCAGGCTTCTTGCGTTGCATCCCGCAGTTGACCGTCACTACGAAGTAGAGATCCGGCCCAGCTGGCGCGACCGCTTTGGCCGGTTTGGATACCTGCAGGATGTTTACCGGCAGTGGCAGCAGGGCTTTCGCGCGTTACGCTTTCATCACGTTCTAATGTTGCGCGCAGGCGTGGACACCTCTCATTCCGCGCATCTCGGCTGGATGCTTGGCGGGCAAGAACGTGCAGGCTATTCCAGTTACGTGGAGCCTGAGCGAGCTGCGTTCGATCTGGAACCCGATCCGCTGTTGACGCTTTGTATTCCTAAGATCGAGCGCACCCATGAAACGGAGCGCGGCAGCGAGATTCTCGAGCGTACAGGACTACTTTACAAACCGGTGGACATAAGGAAGCCAGTGTCCAGCATCCTCGCCATCGCAAACAGCGGGGCAGCGAGGGAGTTCGTCGCGTCACAACCCGGCTTGGAGGCAGCTTATGCCGTAATCGCACCTGGCGCATCCTTTGCACGGCGCCGGTGGGATTGTGAGCGCTTTGCCGAGGTGACCCGGCGTACGATCGTTTCACGCGGATGGCTTCCTGTTCTCGTAGGCGGCCGTGAAGATCTCCCGCTCTGCAACGCACTGGCCGAGCAGATTGGAACGCCGGTTGTTAACCTTGCTGGAAAGACAAATATCCCGCAGCTCGCAGCAGTTTGCGCCGGAGCACAATGTTTTCTTGGCAACGATTCGGGCACTGGACATGTCGCTGGCGCTTGTGGCATACCGACTTTTGTGATCGCACAGTTTCGTCGCGACGGGCCTGCTACCCACCATTCTTCCGCACAGCGCACCCATCCGCTCGGGCCCCATGTGCGTGTGCTTCAAGCGTCCCGGCAGATCGCGCCCTGTGTTGAAGAGTGCGAAATGGAATATCCGCACTGCATTCTCGACGTGCAGGTAGATGAGGTCGCCATGACCATGGATGAAGTACTCTCAAACGGCAAGTCCTAGGGATTCTTGATGAGCAACTCACTGCCAGCGATTCGCGCAGTAATCGTCTTGTATAAGATGGAGCTGCAGGAGAGTCCCGCATTTTTGTCGATGACAGAAATCCTCGCCGCCGAACCGGATCTGGCGCGAGCAATCCACGTGTCTGTCTATGACAACACTCCCTCTCCGCAACGTACCTGCGCGATACCGGATCTCGAGTATTACCACGACACATTGAATCCAGGTCTTTGTGACCGGTATAACCATGCACTTACGCGTGCGGAGCGGGAAGGAAACCAGTGGTTGATGCTTCTTGATCAGGACACCACGGTGACCCGGGAGTACATACGAGAAGCTATCGCCCGTTCTGAAGAGTTCACGGACGATGTCTCAGTCGTTGCACTCGCTCCCAAACTGGTCGAAGGCGGAATCGTCCATTCGCCCCGTGGAGACTTCATCCAGACAACGCCCGAATTTATCTCTCCCGATTTTGCCGGATTTCCGGCCAGGTACTTGCGATACTTCAACTCCGGTTCTGTCATGAGGGTGTCCGCATTACGTACGATAGGTGGTTTTCCCACAACCTTCTGGCTCGATTACCTCGACCACTCTACATATTCCGAATTGCAGTCACGCGGCGGCCGTATCTACATCTTGTCGTCGAATTTACCGCATCTTTTGTCAACAGAACAAAAGATCAGGGGATGGAACCGGGCGTACCTTGCGAAACACCGTAATCTGCTCGATGCTGAGTATAAATTCTATGTAAGATACGCAAACTCCCGGCAGAAGCGCTGGTATAAGCTTCGTCTCATCCGGCACTTATTTGGCTCTATGAAGCATCTCCGTCTGCCCATGGTTTGGCAACTTGCAAGGACGTTGGTCCGGGTGGATAAATGACCGTCGAGAACGCGTCAGACTGTAGCGTCACCGCGGCTCTGGTGCTTTACCGCATGTCAGCGGAAAGCAGTTTATGTTTCCGTTCGCTCCGCGAAATTCTATCCAGCGCACCCTGGTACGGGTTTACTTTACTGCTCTACTATAATTCGCCTGCCCCGCCCGGCCCGCCCCAGTTTCCGTCGACTCTGCTGTACCTTCACGACGCGGCAAACGGCGGCGTTGCGGCAGCCTACAACGCAGGGCTCGCCGAGGCGCGCGCCAACGGCTCAGAATGGCTGTTGCTGCTGGATCAAGACACGGCGCTGACGCCTGAGTATCTGGCCGGGTTGCAAAATCTCACTGCGAATGTGCCGCGCGATGTCGCCGCAATTGTCCCCCGGCTTACACAGGATGGACACACCCACTCGCCACACCTGCCTCCACGACTCTGGCATCGCGCGTTGACGGAGACAACTGCCGGGGTGCTGCACGAAACCGTATGGGCCTTTAACTCCGGCGCGGCGTTGCGCGTCAGCGCCGTGGAGCACTTTCCCGAACATTACTGGCTCGACTTTTTGGACCACGCCGTCTTTCACGGCGTACAGGCCGGCGGTGGCCGAGTTTATCTCATGCGCGAGCGGCTGGAGCACCATCTTTCCACCCAAAAACTGGGCGAGGAAGCGTCCCTTCAACGCTACGGCAACGTGTTGCGTGCCGAGCGCGACTACTACCATGAGTATGGCTCGACGACCGATCGCATTTTTTACCATCTGCGGCGCATCAAGCAGACAGCCGGTCATTTCGTGAAAGTTCGCGATAAGGGCTTCGCCCTGCTCAGTGCAAAAGCGGCGTTGGGCCTTCTAGGCCCGACGCCACCCCGCAACTAGGCGAGCTAGCTGCGCGCGGGGGCGAGTTGGTCTATACGTGTGCCGAAGGTGAGCGAACTGCCTGCGCATGGGATAGTCTGTCGATGAAACGAGGTCCCACCATGGACAGACGAAGCTTCGTAGCGGCGGCTGCCGCCGTAGCAGGCGCTACACTTAGCGGTGAGATGGCGGCGCAAGCAGCACCCGCGAACACCGAGTTTTATCAGTTGCGCCGGTATGACCTGCGCAATGGCTTACAGACAGCGATGGCGCAGCGTTACTTCGCAGATGCGCTGATTCCAGCGCTGAACAGCATGGGCCTGCCGAAGGTTGGAGCGTTCAAGCTCGACGTCGGACCCGAGACCCCGGCGTACTACCTGCTGATCCCCGCGTCCTCCGGGGAAGACTTACTTACGCTGGACATGCGGCTGGGACGAAATGCGGAGTTCGTGAGAGCGGCTGCCGATTTTTGGAGTGCACCGGCCATCGCACCCGCGTTTCAGCGTGCGGAAGTGACGATGCTCTCAGCTTTTGCGGCGTTCCCGAAGCTGACCGCGGCGAGGCAGGGCAAGCGCATCTTTCAACTGCGTACCTATGAAAGCCCGAGCTACGCCGCGCATGTGAAAAAGGTGGAAATGTTCGAAACGGGCGAAATTGCTATCTTTCAGCGTACCGGCTTGACACCGGTCTTCTTCGCCCACAATCTTACTGGCACACGGCTGCCCAGCCTTACCTACATGCTGACCTTCACTGATGTTGCTGAACTTACAGCTCATTGGTCCACGTTTGGACAGGATCCTGCGTGGAAGGAACTCTCGCACAAGCCGGGCTACACCGATGCGGAAATTGTGAGTAACATCACGAATCTGTATCTAAGTCCACTATCTTCTTCGCAGATATAAGTGCGATCGGTCATGCCTACTCCTCAGACGACCCATCCGGGTTACAGAAATAAGAATGGCCAAGTAGTCATACGCAATACCGGCTTAGACGGCACCGATCACTTGCAAAAGGTGTATCAGCTAGGCTGCTCAAAGTGCGGCTATGTGTATGGTGCGAATGGAACGGACATCCACCTGCGGCGTTGCCCCAAGTGCCAGAACGGAGCCAGCGGGTTGGCTTTCGGCTGATCCGGACGAAGGACTTAGAATCTTGGCCGCGCGCCGCGTGAACCAGTTTTCTGTCCCATTTGCTTCAGCTTGGCGGCTTCAGGCAGCTTATGCTTGCGCTCAACCTTTTTACCGGCTGCGGCGCGTCCCAGCGCCTGCACTTCGCCTGATGTGAGTTCGCGAAACTCGCCCGTGGGTACATCAAGCACAAGCGCGCCGTATCCGATGCGACGGATTTTTTCAACGTGGTGGCCAATCTCTTCGAACATCTTGCGGAGCTGGCGGTTGCGGCCCTCCGTCAGCGTGACTTCATACCATGGATTCTCTCCGCCGCGCGCAAGTTCCACCTTCGCTGGAGCGGTGAGCACGCGGTCACGCCGTCCGCCACGCGCTTCCGCCAGGCGGCCGCGATCAATCATGACGCCGGAGCGCAGTTGCCGCAGGGCTTCGTCCGCGACGCGCCCCGCCACTTTGACCAGATAGGTTTTCTCGACGGAGTTGGATGCCTTTGACAAACTGTTGGCCAGATCGCCATCATTGGTCATCAGCAGCAGGCCTTCCGAGTTGTAATCAAGCCGGCCAACGGGGTACAGGCGCACGTCCAGGCGCTTGCCCGCCAGCCGTGCTGACTCCTTTAGAAGGTCCACAACCGTGTCGCGATGCTCTGGGTCGTCCATGGTGGTGACATAACCTCGCGGCTTGTTCACCATAAAGTAGCGATGCTCCTGGGCTCCCTGCAGGAGCTTGCCATCGACGCGGATGTGATCCTTAGCGACGTCCGCGCGGGTGCCAAGCTCCGTGACTACGGTCCCGTTGACCTGCACACGGCCATCCAGGATCAGCTCTTCGGATTTGCGGCGGGAGGCCAGACCAGCGTCCGCAAGAATCTTCTGCAGCCGCGTTCCAGCTGGCGCTTCAGGCTGGCTGGGCGGCGTCTTCGTGGCTAACGTCTTCGACTTCGGCTGAGTGCTTTTCTGTGTTGGAGTCTTCATTTGTACCTCCCGCTGCGCTCACCGCAGTGGTGTGTGGGTGGATAGGGTTGAGGGGGTCCGCAGTATCGCCTTTGCGACCACCATGTTCAAGAGCCATCGCGTCCGCAGCGAGTGCTTCCTTCGTGTTGTCTGCCTGATCTTCGCGGGCGCTGGCAGAAGCCGTGTCACGGATGTGTTCAGCGTCGCCACGCGCATTGGCCTGTTCTATCAGCGTGTGGGTATTTTCCAACGGCAGATCGTCCTGCTCTGCAAGTTCCCCGGCCATGCGCTCGAACTCATCCATGGAGGGCAGTTCGTTTACGTCCTTCAGTCCGAAGCGCAAAAGGAAGTCACGCGTCGTCTTGTACAGCATGGGCCGGCCGATGACCTGCTTGCGGCCCGCAGTCGAGATGAGCTTGCGCGTCATCAGGCCGCCAAGTACACCGGCGGAATCGACACCGCGTATCTCGGAGATTTCAGCAGCCGTCACCGGCTGCTTGTACGCGACCACGGCTAGCGTTTCAAGAGCGGGGAGCGTGAGCTTTAGCGCGGGCTTCAGGCTCTTCACAAAGCCGCGCACCGCGTCGTGGTACTCAGGCTTGGTGCCCATGCGGAAGCCGCTGGCCACCTCGCGAATCTCAATGCCCCGATCGCTCTCGCTGTACTCAAGGATGAGCGTATCGACCGCACGGCGGATGTGCTCGCGGATGGTGCGTTCGCGCTGGCGCTGCTGCCGTTTGTCTTCGTCCGTACCGGCCGGGACCCCATCTAAGTCGCCACTGACGCTGCGAGAGGCTGAAGTATTACCCGATGGTTCTTCCGGCCCAAGCGCGGCGGTCTCACGTGCCACCTCCATGCTCGACTCACTTGCGCCTGATGCAAGGATTTCGCCCTGATGAACAGCTCGCAACGCCCCGATTGAATCCGGGGCCGCACGCCCGCCTTCATGCTGCTCACGAGTACCGGCCTCCAACAGCGTCCGTTCGCCTGTCTCACCCGCTACATTTGCTTCTACTCCAAGCGGCAGACGCGACTGCGCTGAGACTAGATCATCCAGTTCGGATTGCGCCTCGTCACTAAGCAGGCTGACCAGCTGTTGCAGCGTGACCGGCTCCTCTGAGGCGTAGATGACAGCTTCGATCTTAGATTTCAGGCTCATTCGTTCGTGAGTTTCCCAGCGATGCGCGCTCCAAGGAACGACGGAGACGCTAGAAGAAGTCTACCTTGCAGGGTGCATCACACAGGCATGAGACGCCCGGTGCCTCAACTTACAGCGTTTCGTGGAGACATCACAACGCTGCACGTGGACGCCATCGTGAACGCGGCCAACGCCAGGCTGAAAGGTGGAGGAGGTGTGGATGGTGCAATACATCGCGCCGCAGGAAAGGCCGACCTGCTTGCCGCAACGGCACGGCTCGGTGGCTGCATGACGGGTGAAGCAAAGGCCACCCACGGCTTTGCGCTGCCAGCCAAGTGGATTTTCCATACCGTCGGCCCGGTCTGGAGCGTCAGCCGCGGCGGCGAGGCTGCCAAGCTCAAGGCCGACGTCCTGCTGGCAAGCTGCTACCGCCGCTGCATGGAACTTGCGTGGGAATATGGCGTAACGTCTATCGCCTTTCCAGCCATTTCCACCGGAGTCTACCGGTTCCCGCTGGAACGCGCTGCACGCATCGCCGTCGCAACGATTCGGGCAGCGTTGCCGGTTTCCGGCGTAGAGAGCGTTGTCTTCTGCTGCTTCAATGAAGAAACAGAACGGATGTACAAATCTTTGGTCAACGTCATCAGCTAACTCGTCGTGGCCCTTCAATCCCCGCCGCTTGGTGCGTTTCGCGATGATCTCTATCGAAGCTCCGCCTCCTCAATGCCCCTTCCGTTGGCTAGAGCGGAGTGGTCTCGATGTTGAGTCTGTGACCTTAGCGCCAGTCGTCGCGCATGCGTTCCTGATGAGCGAGTACCTCATCGAAGTGTTCTGTCTTCTTGATGAGGATGTCTCCGAACTTGTCCGGCTGGCGTAGAAGGACGGCTTGCAAACGTACCAATTCCAGCATGGCCAGAAACATGCAGATCAGCGCCTGCTGCGAGTGGGTGTTTTGCAGGAGTTTGCGCAGGCTGGTGGGCCGCTCCTCCAACATGAGGCGGCGCTTGGTGTACTCGATCATCTGCGCAACGGTGACGACGTCCTCGTCAACGTCCAGTACAGGGCGCTGGCGCAGCCGCTCCAGGATTTCAGAGAAGACGCGCGCCAAATCTTCAGTGTCGGCTGCAATCTCTTGGTCCGCAGACGCTTGCTCCTTGAACTCGCGGATGCCCGGCATGGTCCAGATGGCATCCTCGACCTGCTGTTTTTGGAGCAGCATTTGAGCAGCGGCCCTGAAGCGCTCATGGGCAAGCAGACGTTCGACCAACTCGCGGCGCGGATCTTCGATTTCGCTTGCGGCGATGCCACTGACCTCGCGCGGCAGAAGCATCTTGCTCTTGATGTGGATCAGCAGCGACGCCGTATAGACGAAGTCACCGGCGGAGTCTACGTCGGCCTGCTTCAGTGTTTCCGTGTAGGTCAGGAACTGTTGTGTGATCCTGCCAATTGGAATGTCATAAATGTCAATGCTCTGTCGGCGTATGAGGTCGAGGAGCAGATCGAGCGGGCCTTCATAGACCTTGCCGACGCTCAGCAGGAAAGGCGATTGCGACGCTTCTTCCTTTGGAGACGCCGCCCCTCTTCTCTTCGCCGTCCGGGCAGGCTCGGGTATCTCAGGAGACCGCGCGATCAACTGCGTGCTATCCGGCGTTGGTGCACCGGACTGCAGACCGCCCACATGACCGGCATCGAGTGTTTCCGTCACAGTGATTCCAGTATGACTGACCGACCGCTAACAACTGAGGAAAGGGCGGGACGAAACTACCGTAAGCTCAATCTGGATCGGTAGCCGAAGGTGGAATGTTTGGCACCTGTTCGTGATCGCCTTCGGGAGTGAATTTGCTCTGAGGACACTCATCGCTCAGGTCCATATCGCCTTGCGGTGCCAGATTGGCACGCTTCGTGCGTTGCGCGTCGATGGCGCGCATGGGTTCGTCTTCATTCGGTACAGCCTTGATTAAGCTCGGAGCGATGTTGGCCATTGTGAGTCCTTTCCTCTTACGATGCCGCTTGAATCCACTTACAGCCCGATGGCTGCGCGTATTTCGCGCATGGTCTGCCCGGCAAAACGCCGTGCCCGATTACCGCCGTCCTGGAGAATGCTGCTGACCAAACCGGGTTGTGCCTCGTAGTGCGCCCGGCGTTCCCGGACCGGCTCCAACGCTCGATTAATACTGTCCGCGGCCCACCCTTTGCATTCAATGCAGCCGATGCCGGCGCTTCTGCAACCTTCATAGACCCTCGCGAGAATTTCACTGGGTGAGAAGACCTTGTGCAGGTCTCCCACCGGGCATACGTCTGGATTGCCGGGATCCGTCCGCCGGACGCGCGCAGGGTCCGTGACCATGGTCTTGATCTTCTTGCGAATGTCTTCCGGAGGTTCTGTCAAACCCACGGTGTTGCCATAACTCTTGGACATCTTGCGCCCATCAAGGCCAGGGAGCTTCGGGGAGGGTGTCAGCAATGCCTTTGGTTCGGGCAGGATCTGCCGTTCCACGACATCCTCGCTTACCTCCGCCTTGATCAGCTCCTTGTCAGAGATGGCTGCGGCCACTTCCGGTGTTACTGCCGAAGCATAGAGCTGGTTGAAGCGCCGAGCCACCTCGCGCGTCAGTTCCACGTGCGAGACCTGGTCCTGCCCGACGGGTACAAAGTCTGGCTTGTAGAGCAGAATATCCGCAGCCTGCAGCAGCGGATAGCCAAGAAAGCCGAAGGTGTTCAGGTCCTTTTCTCGTAGTTGCTCCTGCTGGTCCTTGTAGGTGGGAACGCGCTCGAGCCATGGAACAGGCGTGAACATGCTGAACAGTGTGAACAGCTCAGAATGCTGGGGAACGTCGCTTTGTTTGAACATGATGCAACGGTCCGGATCAAGTCCGGCCGCCAGGAAGTCGAGCATCACGTCGAGCGATTTTTCCGCTACATCGCCCGGCTTCGCATAGTCGGTGGTGAGCGCATGAAGGTCCGCGATGAAGAAGAAGCAGTGGTACTCATCCTGAAGGCGGACCCAGTTGTAAAGCGCGCCCATGTAGTTGCCCAGGTGGAGGCGGCCGGTGGGCCTCATGCCGCTAAGGACGCGGAGTTTTAAACTGATATCTGGCATTCCTTCTTCATGGTAGCCGAACCGCACGGCTGGCTCGTCCCGCTTCAAGCGAGGTCGTTCAGGCTGATAGAAGGACGCGGTTGAAGAACAGGAAGGCGGGTGCGTAGAAAATGTTCAAGATGCCGGTCCTCATCAGTAAATACAGGATGATCAGGTTAGCGAAGCCGCCAATGCTGTCATACGCCTGCAATGCGCGATAGGGCAGATAGTGCCGCAGAATACGCGATCCATCGAGCGGCGGCACGGGAAATAGATTGAAGATGGCCAGCAACAGGTTGATAACGATGGAACAGTAGAGCAGCAAGGCGATGGGATAGATGACGCTCTGGCCTGCAAGCGTCGCTCCGTCAATGCGCATGGACAGAAACGCCGCGTTCAGCACGGCTCCGGTGCCTCCGGGTACCACGTGCTTGATAAGAAGAAGAAGCACGAGCGAGATGACGGCAAGCAGGATGTTCGAAGCTGGTCCCGCGAGCACGATGATGATCTCGTCGCGCTTGATGTTCTTGAGGTTACGTGTGGTGACGGGAGTTGGCTTGGCCCAGCCCAGCAGCGGAAAATGCGCGAAGGCTGACACTAGTGGCAGGATGACCGATCCCAGCGGGTCAAGATGCCGTGCCGGATTCAGCGTGACGCGGCCCATCAGCCGCGCGGTTTGGTCGCCCATGTACGACGCAGTCCAGGCGTGAGCGAACTCGTGGAAGGTCAGTGCAAAGATGAGAGCGACGAATTCAAACAGGATGAGAGCGGTTTCCTGGCTCATGAGTCTTTCGTGTCCTGGGCGAGTCTACCAGCCCGCTCAGGCTGCAATGTCGCCGGTGATAGTTCGCGGGTGGCTGTCTTCAATGCGTACACCAGGCCGCAAAACCGCGTCGTCGGCAAACGTCAGCGTGTACCCGCGCTCGAAGCTCACATCGCGGTAGAAGCGGACGTTTCTGCCCATGCTCGCGAAAATGTGCCCTCCCAGCATGGACCTGAAGCGCAGGCCAAGCCACAGATTTGCGCCAAGGATAGAGCGGTCGAAGCCGCGCCAGAACCACAGGAGCGGCTTGATCGAGTGAAAACGGCTGCGGTCAAGATCAGCCTGCATCTCAGCCGGCAACGTAACATTGCGTGGATCAAAGCTCTCCGCCAGCACCGCCAGCGGCAGTTCGGAGACGAGCGATGCATTCATACGGCCTCCGTGCGGCCTGCCCAGCATGATCATATGGAGTTCGTCGCGGACGATGTCGCTGCGGCGCTCGCAACTGGTGTGCCGCGTGAACTCGCTATGCAGGTGCGCCAGCCAGCGCCGGTAGATGGCTTCAGCCTCCGGCAATGGCTTCGGTATCTCGGGCTGGGAGATGGCGTGCGGCGGATCGACGGTTTCAGGCATCGCGGACTCCCTTGTGGTGGACTATTCGATAGCAAAGATGGCAAATACAGTTGCGGAGCGCTCGACGCGCCGTGTGACGATGCTTATGGGTTGTTCGTCCGCCATCTTCGCCTTCGGCGCCATGGCCAGCATCATGGGCCGGATAGGAGAAGCCTGCGCCTGATTGCTGGCGTAAAGCAGCGGGCCAATCTTGATGCGCAGACCTTCCGCCATGCGCGCGGCAATGGCTTGGGCGTGCGCCAGTGCCTTGGCCGAGGCCTGCGCCTCCAGCATCGCGCCATCCTTCATCTCCCAGCCGATGTTGCCGCTTTGGTTGGCGCCGGCCTTTACCGCGGTGTCCAGCACCTTCGCTGCTGTATCCGGCGCGGTGCGCACGGTCCAACTTTGGGTGATGCGGTAGCGCATACCCTTCAGCGCCGGGGCCAAATTCTTCAGTTCGTAGTCGTTCAGCGGCTGCAGGTTCTGGTCTTCGCTTTCAAGGCTGTCCGCCTGCACGCCTGCAGAACGCAGAGCAGAGATGACTGCATTGGAACGCCGGGAGCCTTCCATGTACGCGGTGCCCTCATCCGCGCCATAAGCTTCGTAGCCTACATGCACAACCGCCTGATCTGCCAACGCGAAAGCCTGGTCCGTGGCCGAGACCGTGATGGTGCGGTTCTCCTTGCTGATCCCAAGCGTCTGGTTGACCTGCCCCGCAACGGTAGCCGCAGCGAACAGTGCGTACAAGACAGCGACAAACCCTGAAGGGCGGTGGAAACTCCGGAAACAGCGAGGTGTGCGGCCCTCCGCGGCTGAAGCCTGGCTCACGTTTCCTGTTTGTATGGCATAGCTGACACTAGGCCCTTCCGAAAGCCGGCTTCTCGTCTGCACACCTCTTAGGCTCATCGTTCACTCTCCCGCTGCAGCAGCTTCTCCAGCGTTACCTTGTGCTTGGACGTGCGCCGTTCCGCCCGCGCTTTGTCGTCGGGCAATACCACTGCCGGCGGTGGCATGCCTACCCGCTCACGCGCATTCGCCTTGACCGCTCTTGCGACGCGGAAGACGGACTTCTTCACCTTACTCACCACATTCTCCTGAACATAACTGCACCGCGCACGCTGCACAAAAGGATTATCCTCTTCCTTGGAGTGGAGTGGGGCTGAACGCCTAGCTTCGCAACAGGGGTGGGCATGGAAGAGCGAGATTTTTTTGACGAGCGCACGGAACCTCGAACCCAGACGCTTACCTGCACCAAGTGTGGCGTCGCCGGTGACTAGACGCTTAGCTGTATTGTGCGCCGCAAGAAAAAGCAGGTACCGGGCCGCGCGGACGAACGCGACCGCGCACGATTCGCCAAGGCGCAGAATTACATGGTGCTGCGAGACGACACGGCGAACTGCACCAATCCACGCTGCCGCAAGCGGTTTGAGATCTCGGGAATCAAGACGATGGCGTTTCTGGATTGAGCGAGGATTTGCGATCCATTGTGTTAATTGCAGGGCACATCTAACCAGCAACGTGCAGGTTTACTTCGCGATGGCAGTCCCAAACATGCTGTTCTTGCTCTTTTAGATGCCGTCGATCGCGAGTCTCGTACGGGAGAGATCTGGTGACGGGGAGCGACAAGCTTAGCATGGACAGGCTAACTTAACCGTATCGATGAGTTGAACGATTGCGTTGCTTGAATCGAAGCAGACCTAAGGACGTCTTACGTTTTGACAGGAAAGCTGGAGAGCCGTGTGGAAGAGCAGTTACGGCGATTAGCATGTACTCTAAAGGAAGACCAGGAGCAATTTGATGGCAAACACTCTGATCCCGATCGATGAGCGCACCCTGAAGCCGGAAGAAGTAGAGATGCTGGATCGCCGCCGCCGCCGTGGACAGCTTCTATTGACGATCGGTTTGCAAATGACCGTGGTGACGACCCTGGTGGGAGTGCTTTGGGTCGGCCAGGACCTTACGCACTCGCCTGGATGGTCGCACCCCCTGTTTTACTGGACCTGCCTCACTGGAGGTGCCGCACTTGTTTGCTTTCTATGGGGAACAGCGCTGCGCAGGGGATTTGGCGAGTTCACCAGTTATTGAGAGTCGACGATCTTCTCACCTGAAACCCGTGCTTCGGCGCGGGTTTCACCCGTTTGGAACACGTTGCTCATAAATGGGAGCCATGTGCATCTAATCTGTAAGACCTCATAATGGCCACAATGCCTACCATTCCGCGGCCGGTCAATCCGGTGTTTGCATCCGGGGAGCAGGCTACAGAACGTCTGCGCGATCGCTTTGGACGCTCAATTACTGACCTTCGTGTTGCCGTTACCGATCGTTGCAACTATCGTTGTGTGTACTGCCGCACCGGTGAATCATCCACTTACACCGAACTCCCCATAGCCGACTACGCGAGCATTACCCGTCTACTCGCGGGCATGGGCATCGAAAAGGTGCGCCTCACCGGGGGCGAGCCGCTGCTCCGCGCCGGGTTGCTGGACCTGATTCGCGAGCTTCGTACAATCCGAACTGCATTCGGCTCTGATGATGAGCCTACTGATCAAGGCAAGCCGCTTGATATCGCACTGACGACAAATGGTCACCTGCTTGCGGGAATGGCATCCGGCCTCAAGGCTGCCGGTCTCAATCGCATTACGGTCAGCATGGATGCAATCGATCCTGCCGTCTTCGAGAGGATCACGCGCGTTCCGCGCGCTTTGAACCGCGTACTTGAGGGGATACGTGCAGCACAGGACGCGGGCCTGGCACCCGTCAAGGTTAACTGCGTTCTGCTGCGGGGCATAAATGACGACCAGATTGAGGCCTTTGGTGAGTTCGCCCGGGCTGAACGTGTGATTCTTCGCTTTATTGAATTCATGCCTCTCGATCAGGATCGCATGTGGGCAGCCGGTACCGTGGTACGCGAAGCTGAAATACTGGAGCGGCTGCGTCGCGTAATGCCCCTGATTGCATTGCCACCCAATGCGCCGAGCGAGACGGCAAGGCGGTTCGGCTTTGCTGATGGGGTGGGAGAGATCGGAATCATTGCACCGGTTTCTCGTCCTTTTTGTGGACATTGCTCACGCATCCGGCTTACCAGTGACGGCAAGTTGCGAACATGTCTGTTTTCGCAGATCGATCACGACCTTTACGGTCGTATGCGGCGCGGCGCATCTTTCAGCAGCCTGCGTGCGTACATTCGTGCGGTCGTCGACAGCAAAGAGGAGCGTCATCACATCGGCGAGGCCGGGTTCTTAAAGCCCTCGCGGAGTATGGTTCAGATTGGCGGCTGACAGCGCTTGCGCTCAGATCATGCGGCATATGGGCGAGATTGAATCACGCCTGCACGCGCGTATTCTGTGACAGAGGTTGAAGTCACATGAAAACAGGTCCCAAATAAACTTTCGGGTGGGTGGGACGCGCGTAAGC
>CAXUBG010000030.1:0-2097 GCA_964249285.1 uncultured Terriglobus sp.
TTTATGAGGTGGCGTCGCGAACCCGGCCGGAGCTTGCGCCGTCGTTCCTGATTGGCGGCGTGGCGGAAAACTTTGGCACGAGCTTCGCCGTGCGGGAGACGCGGCCGTTTCTGCTGGAGGGCGACGAGTATGACACCGCATTCTTCGACAAAGGGCCAAAGTTTCTTCACTACTTTCCGGATGCCGCCATTCTGACCAGCGTGGAGTTTGATCATGCGGACATCTATGCCGATCTTTCCGCTGTCAAGACGGCATTCAAGCGCCTGGTAAACCTGATCCCGCGGCGCGGGCGGCTCCTGGCGTATGACGGCAGCGAGAACGTGACGGAGTGCGTCGCGCGGGCGTTCTGCGCGGTGGAGCGGTATGGATTCAGGAATGATTCGTTCTGGAAACTGACGGGATTTCAGGCGGGAGCGGTGTCCCGGTGGACGCTGTTGCGCGGCGGGCAACACTTTGCCGATCTTCAACTGCCGGTGGCGGGCGAGCACAATGCGCTGAACGCGACGGCTGCGGCGGCGCTGGCTGCAGGGCAGGGCATTGACGCGGCAACCATTGCCGAGGCGCTGCGCACGTTTCGCAGCGTAAAGCGCCGGCTGGAAGTGCGCGCGGAGGTGGATGGCATCACCATCATTGACGATTTTGCGCACCATCCCACGGCCATCCGCGAGACATTGCGTGCGTTGCGCGGATCGTACCCTGGACGCAGGCTTGTTGCGGTTCTGGAACCGCGCTCGAATACGCTGCGGCGGAATGTGTTTGAGCGGGAGTTGGTGGAGAGTCTCGCGGTAGCGGATGAGGTGGTGCTGGCCGAGGTGTATCAGTCTGGCGCGATCCCCGAGGCGGAGCGTTTGCAGCCCCGGCACGTCATTGCCGCGTTGTGTTCCCGCGGTGTTCCGGCACAACTCCTGCCGGATGCAAGCGCAATCACGGATGCGCTTGCGCCCGCCCTGCGCAGCGGGGACGTGGTGGCGGTTCTTTCCAATGGCGGCTTTGGCGACATCTTCACCAAGCTGCCAGCCGCGCTGCGTGTGCCGCGGCTTGAGCCTGTGCACTGATGTGGGCTTCGGTCAAGATGGTGGCCGTCTTTACGCTGCTGGGTGTGCCTGCGGGGCTGCTGCTGATTCCCTGGACGCTGGTGACGGGAAGGATCGGCCCCATGTACCGCGCAGGACAGTGGATCGCGAACGCCGGGCTGCGCGCGGCGGGGATCCGGATTGAGCAAAGCGGGCGGGAGCACATTCCGGCGGATCGCGCCTGCATCTATGTGGCCAACCATGTGTCAAACCTCGATCCGCCGCTGCTGGTGCCCCTGCTGCCTGGAACGCCAAGCATCATGTTGAAGGCGGCATTGATGAAAATCCCGGTGCTTGGGCGTGCGATGCGCATGGCTCGCTTTGTTCCGGTGGAACGCGAGCCAGGGCGAGAGAGCGCGGTGCGGTCAGCGCGCGCGGCATCGGAGGTCATAGGCAGCGGTTTGTCGTTGCTGGTGTTTGCCGAGGGCACGCGGTCTCAAACGGGACGTCTGCAGCCATTCAAAGCGGGTCCATTTCATCTGGCGCAATCGACGGGTACTCCGGTGGTGCCGGTGGTGTTGAGCGGAACCGAGACGATGATGCGCAAGGGAAGCAGCCGCGTGTTTCCGGGAACGGCCCGGGTTACTTTTCTGCCGCCGGTCGATCCGGCTGCGTTTCATACGCGCGCGGAGTTGGTAAGAGCAGTCCGGGAAGCTATCATTGCGGCCTTGCCAGCGAGTATGCGTCCGGCAGACTCGGTATAGCCTTAGCCGGGTCGCAGATAGCCTTACGCGCTACTTCAGGATCGCGTTGTAGCCGTCGCCGGAGAGACGCGTCCGCATGGCGTCAGCATCCTTTCTGGTGCTGTAAGGGCCGAGCTGAACATGAATGAGATGGTCGTTCGGGTCAGAGCGCGTGAAGACGGTATAGCCGCGCCGGCGAAGCGCGCTGAGCAGGACGTCAGCATCTTCCTGATGGCTGACGGCGGAGACTTGGACAAAGATCGATCCCGAACTCGCTGGCTGTGTCGACGTGCTTGCCGCGGCCGGGGTTGAAGCGGGTGCGACGCGAACGATGGGGGCAC
>CAXUBG010000030.1:2107-7596 GCA_964249285.1 uncultured Terriglobus sp.
GCCCCGGTGATCTGCCTCACCATGGGTACGGGCACGCTGGCCGGTGATCCGGGCGAAGGCTTTGGGCCGGCATTGCCCGTGTCAGTCTCCGCGAGAGTGGAGGTGTTGTCAGTTTCAGCAATGGTGGGCGGCGGCACCGATTTGCGGCCCATGGAATAACCAAAGCCAAAGAAGACCGCACACAGCAGCGCAAGGGCAAAGAACAGCGCCAGAACGATACCCGTGTTCAGGGTCACCTCGCGCTCTGGTTGGTGCGCGGTATCAACTTCACGGGCACGCCGGGTATCAGGATCGGTTGCGACTCGCCGTCCGGGTAGTGGCAGGTCATTTTCGGAATCTTCAAATAGCGGACTCATGGCTTGAGCGATCTCCTATGGGGAAAGTGCCGCTTAGAAATGCAGATAAATTCCGGCCTGCGGTTCGGTCACAAAGGTGGTCTTAACGATTGTCAGATAGTTCTGACCGAAGTCAGGTGCCTTGAAGAAGATCTGGCGAATGCCGATGCGCAAGCCAATCGTGTCGCCGATGAGGTAGTTCTCGCCGCCCAAGCTGTAGTAGTAGGCTGCTCTTCCCTGGGTCTGCAGGCCCTGGCCGCCGTTCTTGGTGGGCTTGAACTCCATGACTCCCGCGCCGCCGCTGACGTATGGTTTGAAGCCAAAGAATGTGCGTTCCGGACGCACGAGATAGCCGAAGCTGTACTCGTTCGCGGTCGCCTGACTTTGGAACGGGCTCCCCACCGGTGCACCCGTCGTGCTCTGGTTGCAGCAGGTATAACTTTCGGTAGTACGGCCGTAACTGTAGTTGAACTCAAGTCCTTTGTATGCGGATTTCTGTCCTCGTATGGTGACGAGAACGCCGGCGGCTGTGCTGGCGCTCTGCGTAACGGGGTATGGTGCACCCAAAACACTCTGATTCACGGTGCCAGTTACATTTCTGGTAAAGAACGCGGTGCCGGCGACACCGAGGTCGAAGTGGCTGAGGATGCGGCTGGTGCGTGTAATGGCGGGTGATGCGTCCTGGGCGTGCATGACGGGAAGAAGGACTGCAACTAGTACTGAAAGAAGAACGATACGCTTACGCATGAACCGCACGAAACCTCGCGCCCGGATAACACCTGGCCAGCATCCAGTGTACTGGACGCGTTCGCGGCTCAGACGACAGTGGTCACGTGGACGGCGGTAACCTCGAGCGTCGTTCCGTCGGCCCGGAGAACCTTGACACGCTCTCCGGCAGCGACAGAGGAGTCGCGGCTGGTGAGGCGTGCGTGCCACAACTCTCCGCGCACCAGAATTTTGCCTTCGGGTGCGAGCGCGGTTTGCGCGACGGCAAGCCAGCCCAGCATGGCATCCGCGCCAGTTTTGACCTTGGCGCGACGCGCTTCCATGCCAAGGACGATGAGTGCCGCGGTGACGCCGCCGAATCCGGTACCCGCGCCGATGGCGGTTGGCCAGCTGACCTGGAGCTGTGGGAGAGGACCACGTACGAGTGTGCCAAGCCCGAATATCAAGGCGAGAATGCCGAAGCTGGCGACTATACCGTGGGCTGGAAACCGGGCCTCCACGAGGAGCAGGAGGGCAGCCGCGATGCACAACAGGATGCCGCCGGTACTGAGAGGCAGTATCAGCAGCGCGTATGCGGCAAGGAGAACCAGCAAAACGCCAGCCGCTCCCGGAATAACGGTACCGGGGGTGTTGATCTCGAGATAGACGAGCAGCAGGCCAAGCGTCAGCAGCAGGATACACAGATCCGGATTCATCAGCGTGAGCAGGAGCTCTTCCTGCGGCTTGATGGTTGCGGTCTCCACATGAGCCCCGTTGAGTTGCAGGGCATGTGGAAAACGCGGCACGGTGCGGCTACTTGCAAGGCGCAACGCATCGGCGACTTTCTCTGCAGTTCCATCGATAAGACCGGAGCGCAGAGCTTCGTCCGCGCTGATCCAGTGGGTGCCGCTGGCGAGATCGCCGTTGAGAGCGGAGTTTCGGGCGTGGGCAAGCGAGGCCGCATACAGGGTAGCGAGCAGGTGCTGACCGCCACAGCTGCGCGAGTGCGGCGTCAGGCCGTGGGGACGTTGGGACCACAGCGGCGTGAGTAACGCTTCGGGGTTGAGCAGAGCGATGTCGGCTTCCTCCAGCAGGCGGAGACCCTGACCGGCGATGCGGGTGTGGGGCTTACCCGCCCACACGATGACTGGCACACGCGACTGCCGCATGGCTGTGACCATTTCGTCGGCTGCATCGGGCAGTCCGCCTGGCGTGCTCAGGTTTACGAGGATGGCATCGTAGTGTTCCGTGTTGGCGCGTGCGATCTCGCGGCTGAAGATGCTGGCGCTCTCGCCTTGCAGCGTATCGTGCAGTTGTATTTGCAAGACGCGCTGTGTCTGCGCGCGTGCTTGCAAACAGCGGCAGAAGGCAAGACAGACAAGCCAAAGCAGGCATGTGCGTGGGCAACACGAGGAACGTGCGTACCGCATCCTAGCGTGCTGACACGCCGCGATTGGCGAGAAGTGATCTCATGCTGAGCGCGGCGGAGTTTTGCGGCTCAATACGCAGGGCGTTGCCGACGTCCACCCCCGCCGCCGTGTTCTCGTTGGCTGCAAGGTCCAGACGTGCGAGCGTGAGATAGGCTGAGGCAGTCTGCCTGGTTTCAAGGCTGAGCTGAACTTCCTTACGGGCCTCGTCCGCATTGCCGGAGCGTTCGCGCACCTGTGCAAGCCCAAGGTGGCCTGTGGCGGACTTGCTATCTGCGGCAAGAGCGGCCTGGAACTCACGCTCGGCCTCCAGCACCAAGCCTCGATTCAGGTATTCCTGGCCGGCCTGGGCGTATTCGTCGGCCTGCTTGTCCGCCGGGAGCGAGGCGATCCGCGCGGCGCGCATCTGGTCCATCTGAAAGGCGGCTTGGCGGAAGGCGGCTTCGGAATACGTGCGCCGGATGCGTTCCTGCGGATCGAAGCCGGGTGGCGCGGGTTGTGTGCCGGCGATCACGCTTTGCAGGGTCTTCGCCTCGCCGTCAATTGGCCGAAGTTTAACGGCTTGATCGATCTCGGGTTTGGCGTGGACGTTGTCGCCGCGGCGGTGCATGGCCACCGCGACGTTGAAATGGTAGTCGGCGTCCAGTGGGTCGGCCGAAGAGGCGCGCTGCAGCAACGCCGTGGCCTCCTTATGCTGGCGGGCCATGGCGACACCCTGATTATTGATCACTTCGGGAAGCGGCAGCCTGGTGCCGACCAGGGCAAAGGCACCCTCCGCGTCGGCGTAGTGAGCGCTGTTGAAACGGGCCAGGCCGCGGTAGAAGTTGGCTTCGAGCGCGGCGGGATCGTTTGCGGGCACCTTCCCCAGCACGGCGGCCGCGTCGTCGTAATCGCCATCCGTAAATTCGTCCTTACCCAATGCAAGCAGTGTGGCTGGATCGGTTGGGGAGAGATCCGCGGCTGTCTTCAGCCGCTTCAGCCGTTCGTCATCCGTGGTGGCGGTAAGGCCGCGTATGTAACTTTCATAGGCATCCAGCTTCAGGCCCGCGGATGCAGCCTCGAATGCTGCTTGCGACACAGCGAACTTGGGATCCATTTGCCGCGCGCACAACCATGCGATGTTGTTCTCGACATCGAGCAGGCGGGGCAATGCGGCGCTCTGCTCCAAGGGTTTGGAGAGCGTGAGGCGATTGATCTCCAGCACCTGCGCCTGCGCGGTTGCGTTGCCGTCCTTCACGGCATAACTGCCTACGACGACGAACTGCGCATCAAGGGTTTGCGCGATACGGATGGTGGTGGCGCGGGTAGGCCGAAAGCCCTCCGGCAGGCCCAGGTGATCGAGCGCGTAGACGCGGTCGTCCCGCGAGATGGTGAGAAATCCGGCGGAGCGGAGGCGCTGGTTCAGCGTGTCGGCAAAAGATTCGCCAATCCAGTCGAGCGTGGCCTGTCCAGACCGATTGTCAAAGGGGAGAACCAGGACGACACGTCCGCCAGGTTGATTCGTTTGCGCATGTGCCGCGAACGAGCTGATCACCGCAAGCAGGAGCAAAGAGGCGCGGCAACGGCTGAAGAGGTGCATCGCCTGTCATTATAGTTTGCCGGGGTGGCCGGTTGAGAGTGTGGGAAGCGGCATGATGAGCCGAACATCATAGCTCCGTGGGAAGTACAAAACAGCGGCCCACTCCCCCTTGCGGTCCTCCTGCCAAACCACTCTGCCGCCGAGCGCCTGTGCGATTTCGGAGGGCAGCAGGTCGCGGTGATAGCCATAGAAGCGCTGGTCGTTCTCGCGGTTTTTCACCGAAAGGTTCAGTCCACCGCGGGGCGGATCAAACTTGGTGGAAAACACGAGCGCTGCGTCATACGCACCAGGGTTTGCGGCGGCTTTGGCGACCTCTTCCGCCGAGAAGTTATCGATTTGCACCGTACGCACGGGGGTGCGCGTGTAGCCGAGCTCCGGGCGCTCCAGGTCTGCCGTGACGGGCCAGGCGGTAAGCGCGGTCGCGCCGGGAAAGCGGTGCTGCAGCTCGCGGATGGCGTGCTGGTGGACCACGATCATGTCGCGGTACGCCAGATTATCTTCCGGCGTGAAGGGGTACGGTGGCGCGACCTCGCAACCAATCGCGAAACCCGCCAGCGAGAGCGCGGCAATGGCGGACCACCATCGCGTGCGGCTCTTCCACGCGGCGACGCACAGCAGCAGGACGAGCGGGTAGGCTGGGAGCAGATAGCGGGTCAGCAGCGCACCGCCGAGGACAGAGAAGGCGATCCATTGCGCGGTGATGAGGACCAGCAACATGCGAACAGCTTCGCACGGCAGGAAGGGTTTGCCATCACGGCTGGGGAGCAGCAGGATGGCGGCTGCTGCGATCACCGGCACAAAGAGGTTCATGTGCACGGTGAGATGGATGAGGCGGTGCCACAGCGAAAGCGCGACGCGAAGGACCGAAAGATTGGCGGTGGCGTTGTACTGGAGGAACTCGGGATTGCCGAACATGAAGCCGGTTCTGGCGCGGTGGTAAAAATACCAGGCGAGGAGCGGGAGCGCGGGAAAGGCAAGGGCGGCGAGCCACATGGTGTGGTTTGTTCGCGGCAGAGATGCAGATCCCTCCGCTTCGCTGCGGGATGACAACGAAGCGGGGCTTCGGGATGACAGACCCGGGCGGCGGGACAGCCGTGTCCTCATCAGCAACCATGCTTCAAGCAGGAACAGCGCCGCAGGCAGCACGATGGCCGTCTCTTTGCTCAGGGCGGCGAGGCTAAAGAGGAGGGCTGTGCTGATGGCTTGTGGCGTGGGCGATGGTGGAGGCGCGGGTGACGAAGGGAGCGTGGCGGCCGTGTCCTGTGTGCCCCAGTGCTGGCCGCTGACGTAGAACGCGATGCCCCACAGGGAAAACGCGGCGGCGAACATGTCGGCATGGGCCAGGGTGGTTTGCGCGAACCAGACCGGGTAGATCGCCGTCAGCGCCATCGCGGTGAGTCCGGCGGCATCGCCCAGCTGTGTGCGTGCGATGCGAACCCCGGC
>CAXUBG010000030.1:7606-13167 GCA_964249285.1 uncultured Terriglobus sp.
GCGGCGGGTGCGCGTTGCGGATGGTCGAAGCGGGGATCAGCGTGCCGAGCCGGTAGAAATCCCAGGCGGCGGGAATGTAGTAGCCGCCCTCGTCCCAGAAGTAGGGCAGGCGGAGCAGTGTGATGTGCAGCAGGTACACGGCCACGAACACCGGAGCAAAGAGCAGGGGAACCGAGAGCGGCGGACGCCGCGCGGCTGCTGTCATCTCTCTGCTCCGGTGTGTGGTCCGGGTTGGATGGGGTTAGTTGACGGGAACGGGTCCGCCGCCCTGCTGGTAGGACTGGGGCTCCAGGCGGAGTTCGCCAAAAGTGTTCTCGTACTGGGCAAGGTTCTGGCCCAGGATGTTGAACAGTGCCTTGGCCTGCTGCGGGCTCAGGAAAATGCCCTGCTTGGTGAGGAAGGTGACCTCTTCGGGGCTGTTGCTCTGCATGGTGCCGAAGACGAGCTGGAAATCCCACACGCTCATGCGAATTTGCACGCTGTTGGCGTAAACGTCGTTGTAGTCCTCGGATTGTGTAACGCGAAGGGTCGGTTCGATCTGTGTGTTGTCGCTCATGCTCTCTCTGCTGGTGCGGAAGTCGTTGGTGCGGAAGAGGGGACTTGAACCCCTACGGATCGCTCCGCTAGATCCTAAGTCTAGTGCGTCTGCCAATTTCGCCACTTCCGCACGCAACTTTAGTTTACAGGGCATGTGAAAACGGTGCTCCGCGGGACACTAGCTTGCAATCGGATCGCTCACCTGAATGACCGGTTGCACGTTGGTGAAATTCGGAATGTCGCTCATGACAGAGGTAGCGTGCGCTTACAACGCCTTCATCATGGCATCGAGTGACGAAAAGTGGAGCAAACCAATCAGTTCATAGGCTGGAGATTGGCCGTCAAAGGACGCGGTGCCTCGAAACAAATCAACCCGGGTGAGGCCCATCTCCGCCCAGGATTCCTTCACCATGGGGATGTGCTTCTGCAGATAGTAGTCATGGTCGAAGTGAGAGGTTGCGTCTTTCGGGTACAGGACTGTCACGATGCTCATCACGCTATCCTACGCGCCTGCTATGTATGCGGCAGGAACGCCAAGGAACTTGAAGGCAACGCCGAAGAGCCTCGCTCCAACGAGAATCTTGTAAAGCACAGGTTGCGAACGCACCGCTTAAATCTGCACAAAGCGGCTGTGTTCGCGGTCTTTCTCCACGCGGGCAATCGGGTACACTTCGCCGTGAAACACAAGGTACACGCCCGCCGGAAGCAGGCGTGTGGCCAGCAGGGCTTCGGTTAGATTTTGCAGTGCGTCCGAGCCTTCGATACCAAACGGAGTCATGGCCCCGGTAAAGATAACCGGCACGGCAGCCGCCGGGTGCTGCGCCGCGAGTGCCGCCTCCACCGCCTTGCCGGTTTCGACAAGCGTATCGGTGCCGTGCGTGACGAGTACGGGGGTGCCGTCCGCCACATGACGCAGGACGGCTCCGGCAATGACCATGCGGTCCGCCGCAGTCATTAGGAGCGAATCCTTGTTCATCAGTTCTTCGACATGAACGTCCGCGGCTCCCAGGCGCAGCTGGGCGAGACAGCGGCGGATTTGCGGTTCCGTATTCTCCATGGACCCGGCCTGCTCGACGTAGCGCTTTTCAATGGTGCCGCCTGTGGTCAGCAGCGCGATGCGGTGCATGACAGTGATGATAGTGGCTGCGTCTGGACGTGCCTTTTCCTCTGCGTTGCGGCGCGCACTTCCAGCAAAAAATCTATTGACAGGAGAGAGAATCAGCGCAAAACTTGCACCCGTCCCACTTTGAGACTGCCGAGGTAACCCTGTGATTGCGCCTATCTACGGACAGGTTCCGCTGATCGTCCTGACGCCGCTCATTCCCGCGTACATCCTGTTCAGGACGCTGAAGACCACGGCGGAGGTGAGCGGGAAGGAGTTCCTCGGCTTTCAGGTGCAGCTGGGCGGTGCCTTCGCCGGCTATTTCGTCATTCTGCTGCTCTTGCTGCATTCGTTTTCCGGCGAGATCCACCCGCAGGACACCGAGATGGTGTACCACCTGAAAGGGCAGGTGGTAGACGATCAGGACCGCGGTGTTGCGTTGACGCCGGACAGCTTCGCGCTGTCGTCGACCTCCGTCCTGCCGAGACTCTCTCCCACCAAGGACGGGCAGTTCGATTACAGCTTTATCGTGAGCCCGGGCGGGTCGAATTACCCGACGGTGGAAGTCAGCTACGGCGATTTCCTGCCAGCCGACATTGTGCTCGATCCAAACAATCCGGACGCCATGTCCGACCTGAAGTGGAATGCGGAAGATCACACCATTTATCTGAAGAAGAAGATCCCTCTACGGCGCGCTGCTGATAGCCAGGTGCATGTGTCGGAGGCGCAGCCAGTCAATGGGGTTGCGGCAGAGTACCAGAATCTAAAGCCGGCGAATCCGGTGGCACGGCCGTCGGGCTACGGGGCGGGAGGTTAACGGTGTCTCAGGATCTTACGTGGACGCGTAGGCTGATGATGGTTGCGAGCGTAGTCTTCCTCGTCCGTCCGGTGACGGTGGACGCCGCTACGGTGCGCGGGCAGGTCGCCTGTTCCGGAGGCAACCGGGCGGCGCTGACGGCCTACTATGCAACGGTATTTCGCGGCGACATTGGCCGTTCGAAGCAGGGGCCGGTGGGGCAGGATGGACGGTTCTACCTGTACAACGTGCCCAAGGGTAAGTTTGCGCTGGAGCTTTGGCTGCGGAGCAATCCGGGCGCACCGCCCAAAGTGTTTGAGATCCAGGTGAGTGACCCGTATACCGATGTGCCGTCCTTGAACATCGTGTGCTAAGAACTCGACCGGCCGCAAGCGGCAAAGAGCCTCGCGTTGCGAGGCTCTTTCGAGTTTGCTGGAACCCTACTGAATTAACTGCGTGGAATGACTGCCATTGGCGATCGCGGCTGCGCAGGAGGGGGCACCCGTGGCCGGGAATGGTGTGTTGCGAATTTGCACCAGGGTTCCGGTCGAAGAATTGAGTTGCAGGCCCGTGACGGTATTGTCCAGGAAGTTCGAGGTGTAGAGGTAAATGCCGAGCGCATTTTCGATTGTGACGCAGGTAGGACCTGTACCCGTCTGGGTAGAGCCGGAGCTTGTCGCGGAAAGGGCACCGGTGTTCTGCGCGATGGCAAAAGAAGAAACGGTGCTGGCGTTGTAGTTTGCCACGTACAGGAACTTGCCGCGGGGATCGATGGTGATGCCTTGCGGTTGGGATTGTGTGGCGAAAGGTCCGGTGGTGATGGCGTTGGGTGTACCACCGGAGTTGATGCCGTAGCCTATGACCTGATTGCCGGACCGGTCTGTTACGTACAGGAAATTGCCAAGTGGCGCGACGGCGATGGCGCTGGCCTGGATGCCTGACGGATACCCGGTGGACGTGCCCGTGCCGTTGGCGATAGACGTGTTACCCACGGTCGCGATGGTACCCGCGCCCAGATCACGGCGGAAGGCGAGCAGGTTGTTCGTTGTATTGGTGTCCTGATCAATCACGTAAACGTAGCTGGAGCAGCTTGTGTTGGAGCATGAACTGCCGTTGACGCCAGTCACGCTGGTGTTGGAGATGTTCGCCGTCACGGCGATGCCGACAGGATTGTTGCCGACCGGGAAGTAGTTCAGCGAGCCGTTGGGGACAGGCGTACCGAGCGAGACCAGGCCATTGCTGTCCGTGGTCAGCGGAAAAATTTCCACTCCGCCGGGGCCGGGACTTGCAGTGGTGTAGCCCGGCTGGAAGGTGAAGGTGACGTAGAGGAACTTACTGTCGCCGGAAATAGCAAGTGCGGTAGGGAAGCTGCCGGCCGTTGTGACAGTTTTTTCGGCGTAGAGCTTGCCATCCGTGCCGATGGCGAAGTTCACGATATTGCTGTCGTCGTGATTAATAACAAAGACAGTCTGCTGATTGGGTGTGATGAGGAGACCGGAGGGATTACGCCCGCCGCTGTCCTGGCCGGAGCTTGCCAAGCGCAGCAGCCCGCCCGTCTGGTAATCGATGCCAAACTCGGTGATGCTCCCGTTGCCGTTACCCGCTGTGGTGCCACGCGACTCCGTGACGTAAAGAAAACCTACCGTGTAGTCGCGGCTGCAGGCCGTAAGCCCGAGGCAGGCTGCGAGAGAGAGCGCGGAGGCGGCGGCCGTCCGGCAGATTTGGTTCCACTTCATGCGATGCGTTCCTTAACCCTGGTGCAGATTGCGGTTGCCGGATGAGCCGGGCAACCGCATGATGCTAACTGGTAATGCCGCTGACGACGAGGCAAGCCGGACGTCCCTGCGCCTGGAAGGTGGAGCCGTGCTGCAGTGCCGCCAGCACGCCCTGCGCGTGGTCGATGTGGTAACCGGTGACGGTGCCATCCTGGTTGGAGGTGTAGACCCACTGCTTGGACGGATCCTCAATCATGCAGACCGGGCCGGAACCGACCGCAAACGGATTGAGCGAACTGGGCAGCTGCGTTAGATTGCCGTTGCTCTGGATGGTGTAGACCGAGATACTGCTCTTGGGCGTGGTTGTGGAACTGTTGCCCTGATTCAGAACGTACAGGAACTTGTTAGCAGAGTCCGTAAGCGTCCATACCGGGGTGACGCCGGACGGGAAATTAGCGACCTGGCCACCGGTCACGGGCTGCAGAACGCCGGTGCTGCTGACGGTGTATTGCAGGATGCGGTTGTTGGCCGCGTCTGTCAGGTATAGATAGCTGCCGCCTGTTGTGATCGACGTGATGTTGTCTACTGCTGGCGGCGCGTCAATGACCTGAGTGGAGTTGGCGTTCACGGTCAACTGGCCCGCGGTTCCCACTTGCAGGGAGGTAACGGTCTGGTCTCCGTTCACTACGATGAGTGCACCGGAACTGAGGACTTTGATGCGTGATGGGGCCGGGCCCGTCGTCGTGTAGGTCAGATACGTGCCGTTGACCTTGACCGACTGGTTCTGCACCAGGGTGAGGCGTCCCGTGTCGCTGTTGATTGCGAAGACGGTGACGGAGCCGCACGGGACGCTGAGCAGGCCGGTGGCTGAGGCGCACATGGACGTGGTGTTTGGCGATACGGCATCGAGCACGTAGAGGAAGTCGCCGCCAGTGCTGATGTCCATCCACTGCGGCGTGCCGCCCTGACTGCCAAAGGCCTGCTGAAAGGTAAGGACGCCGTCGCCGCCGACGCTGAACTCCGCAACCGCGTTGGAGGGGTCGTTTTGATTCAGCACATAAACGTAGCGGCCGCCTGGCTTGACCACCGCCATGGTGGGATTGATGCCGGTGGAGGTAAACGGAGAATGTACGATCTCAGTAAGATTGCCGGTGTTGTTGTCAATTTTGTAGCCGGTAATTGTGTTTCCCGCAGCGTTGCTAGCTGCCTTGCCCTCCATCACCCAGAGGTATCCGATGGTGCCGCCGCCGCATGAGGTCATTCCCAGGAGAAGTGCTCCTGATACTACACTGGCCAAACCAAACCGGCCGCTTCCGCTCAACTTCATGTGTTTCCTTCGATCCCAAACCGGCCGCGGCCTCGTGAAGCCGCACGTGTTCTTCGCCATTTCCGGGAAGTAAATGCTCTCGTG
>CAXUBG010000030.1:13177-22071 GCA_964249285.1 uncultured Terriglobus sp.
GGCGCAAATGCGCTACCAGCAACGCCCGTTGCGTGCGATGCCGGGTAGACGTTCCGGCATCGCAAACGGGAGCGGATTTCTGAACTCCGTGTGTCTGCAGAGGGCTATCCCACCTGAGCCGAGGCCTTCCGAGTCAAGGAAGCCGGTAAGGTGGGTATCTCGTGCAGCGGAGCGTTTACCAAACGCGGCAGGCATTTGCCGGTGCCATGGCATCGCCCTGCTTGCAGGAAAACGCTTCGGCAAAGCGCGATGAGTTTTGCACCGCGCCGTTGACGCGGTACATGCCAGCCGAGTGCGGGTCGGTCTTGGCGCGGATGCGAGCGGTCTCCTCGCGGGTGTTCTCGCACCACACCTGGGCATAGCCGAGGAAGTAGCGCTGATCAGAACTGTAGCCGTCGATCTTCTTGGTGGCTGCGTCGCCACCCAGCTTGGCCAGCTCCTTGTGCAGCGCCATGTAGCTGACCTGCAGGCCCCCGTTGTCCGCAGTATTTTCGCCCAGGGGGAGCTTGCCGTTTAGCGTCTGGCCGGGCGCAACTTCGAACTTGCCGTACTCGTTGACTTCGCAATCGGTGCGCTTGTCGAACTCGGCTTTATCAGCGGCGGTCCACCAGGAGCGGACGTTGCCCTGCGGATCATACTTGCTGCCCTGGTCGTCAAAGCCGTGCGTCATCTCGTGACCGATGACAACTCCAATGGCACCGAAGTTCACAGCGGGATCGACTTTGAAATCGTAGAACGGCGGCTGGAGGATGCCGGCGGGGAAGTTGATGTCGTTATTGGAGGGACTGTAGTACGCGTTGACGGTGGGCGGCGTCATGCCCCATTCCTTCTCGTCGACGGGCTTGCCGATTTTGGCGAGGTCGCGGCGGTCATCAAAGACCGAGACACGCTCGGCATTGCCCACACGGTCATCGCGCTTGACGGTGACGGAGGTGTAATCGCGCCAGGACTCGGGATAGCCGATCTTATCGCGGAAGGCGGCGAGCTTTTTCTGCGCTTCGACCTTGGTGGCGGGACTCATCCATTCGAGGCCCTGAATGTCTTCGCCGAGAGCGGCCTCGAGCTGGTGAACAAGCTCTTCCATGTTGGCCTTGGCTGCTGGCGTGAAGTTCTTCGCGACCCAGTCCTGGCCGACCGCCTCACCCAGCGCGCGGTCCGTCTGTTGCGTGCAGCGCTTCCAGCGGGGTGCCTGCTCCTTCTGCCCGGCGAGAGTTTTCGCGAAGAAGTTGAAGTTCTCTTCATCGAAGGGCTTCGACAGATTCCCTGCTTCGGCGTGGACGATGTGCCAGCGCATGTAGCTCTTCAGGTCGTCGGCAGAGGCACTCTGAATCTCCGCGTCCATGGCTTTGAAGAAGTCTGGCGTGGTGTTATTGAGCGACGTAATGGGTTGGTGAAGAATGCCGAAGTAGTCGCTCCACTGGTAGTCCGGCGTGGACTCCTGCAGTTGTGCGAGCGTCTGGATGTGGTAACGCTTGGCTGGGTCGCGCAGTTCGACGCGCGGCGTGGCACCTTTTGCCAGCGCCGTCTCGATGCGCAGGACCGATTGGGCTTCGGCAGCGGCGCGCTCGGGGGTGTCACCCAGCAGGACGAACATCTTGGTGACGTGGGCTACGTACTGCTCGCGCAGCTTGGTCATGCGCTCGTCGTCCTGGAGATAGTAGTCGCGGTCAGGCAGGGAGAGGCCACCCTGCATGATGTCTGGAATCTGCTTGGTGCTGTCTTTCTGGTCCTGCTGGGAGCCAAAGCCGAAGAACAGAGTGGTGCCGTGCTGGTCTTCCAGGGTGCCGACCAGCTTGGCGAGCTGCTTCTTGTCGTTCCAGGCGTCCACCTGGCTCAGCATCGGCTGGATGGGTTTCGCCCCCAGCTGGTTGGCCAGGTCGTCGTTCATACACGCGGCGAAGTAGTTGCCATACTTGGTCTGGAGCGGTGTGGCGGGCTTTTCCGCGGCTTGTTGCAGCAGGGCGTAGACGGTGTAGAGGTTGTGTTCGCCGAGTTCGTCAAAGCGGCCCCAGCGCGTTTTGTCCGCGGGAATGGGGTTGTTCTTGCGCCAGTTGCCGCACGCGTAGGCGTAGAAATCAGCACACGGGCTTACCGTTTTATCGATCGCGGAGAGATCCATAGAGACACCCGCCTTCGGTACGGTGATGGACGCCTGCTCGCCTTCGGAGGTCAGCGTGATCTGCTGCGCGGTGGCGGTGGCGGCGAGTGCAAGTGCACCAATGGTGGCTGCGGTGGCGCGGAGCATGGAAACCATAGGAAATCCAATATGAGAGAAGTGCGCTGAGGTTGCGTCCTTCTACTGTAGCGGATTCTTGCAGTATCAGCTTGGAACCTTTCTGAAATCACGGAACGTACGTACGGCAGCCCATTGAAACGTACGGACGGCCAGACGCATCCATTCAACCAAGACCCTGTATGTCATCCCCAGAATGCGATCCAGAGACTAAACGCCTGGTCGCCGGAGCCATAGAGAACGAATGCCGAGCCAGAGTGAAGTGAAGTGGTCGCAGTTGAAGGTGGGCATAGTGGTCCTGGTGTCTGCCGCGTTGCTGGTGACCCTGTTGTTCCTGATGACGAGCGCGTCCGGCCTGGGCGTTTTTTCACACAAGATCGCGGCAGTGACCTACTTCGACAACGCTGGCGGTATCAAGGACGGAGCGGCGGTTAATCTCGAGGGCGTGACGATCGGCACGGTGGAGAAAGTATCAGTCGTGCCGGATGCTGACCGCAAGCTGACGCCGATCAAAGTGCAGATGAAGCTTGATGGTAAGTATGCCGCCGCGCTGCATAAGGACACAAAGGCCGCGCTCTCCACGGTGGGTGTGCTGGGGGATACTGTGGTGGACCTAAACAGCCAAACGGCCAGTGGACCGTTGTTACAGAACGGCGACGAGTTGAAGACGCTTGACACACCCAACCTGCAGGACGTAGTCAAGGCGGGCCAGGGTACGATCGAAAGCCTGAACGTCATTCTGGCGAAGATGGACCGGATCGTGGACACGATTGCTTCTGGAAAAGGATCCATCGGCGGCATGATCTACGACGACACGCTGCTGCGGCGCGCAAACGCCACCGTAGAAGAGCTGCACCGGCTGGAAGTGAATCTGAATAATGGCGAAGGGACGCTGGGCAAGCTGCTGCATGACGATGCCATGTACAACCACCTGAATGCAACCACGGCAAAACTCGACCACATAGCAAACGACTTGGAAGCAGGCAAGGGCAGCGCGGGCAAGCTCCTAAAAGATGACACGCTCTACAACAACCTGAACGCGACGCTGCAGCACGCCAACAGCATCATGGCCGACGCGGACGCAGGTAAAGGCGGGCTTGGGCTGCTGACTAAGGACCAGGCGTTTGCGAACAAGCTGAACGATACGGTAAGCCGGCTCAATAACGTGATGACAGGGATCGATAAAGGCGAGGGCACGGCGGGTCTGCTGGTAAAGGATCCGGCGCTTTATCACAACTTGGATAAGTTGGCGGTGGACTCGCAAAGTCTGGTTAATACGATCCGCAGCGACCCAAAGAAATACCTGACGATTCACTTCAAGATCTTCTAGCCGGCAATCGCGGGCCGCATCTTCTGGAACACCGGCGACAGACCGAAGCTGAGCACGAGATTCAGTGCGAGCGACGGCAGCACGGCGTACATTGCCCACGTCTGCCCGAACAGGTGCAGCGGGTAAACGCCGCTGCCTTTGAAGTCGAGCGCGACAGCCATCGCGGTGCCGCACGCCATACCGGCAACCCATCCTGCAAAGACAGCCCACGGGTGGAGATGCCGCTTCAGGAAGGCCCCGCAGATCACCGCGGGAAATAACTGGGCAATCCAAATGCCGCCGAGCAGCTGCATTTCAATGGCGTAGGAGCCGGGTGTCTCCAGCACAAACGCCAGCGCGCCAACCTTCACCAGCAGCGAGACGGCCTTGGCCTGAGCCGCCTCTTTGGCGGGCGTCAGCGGTGTGCGGGCGAACTCTCCCCAAAGATTGCGCGTAAAGAGATTCGCCGCGGCGATGGACATGATGGCCGCGGGTACGAGCGCGCCGACAGCAACCGCAGCCAGGCAAAAGCCCGCGAACCACTCCGGAAACATGCGGATGAAGAGCAGCGGGATGATGGCGGAGCGGTCTGGCGAGGTGATCCCGACGCTCAAGGCCACGTAGCCCAGCAGCGCCAACATCCCGAGCAGCAACGAGTATGCCGGCAGCAGGGCAGCATTGCGGCGAAGCGTGTTGGGGCTGGAGGCCGACAGCACCCCTGTCGCGGTATGTGGATACAGGATGAGTGCCAGCGTGGATCCGATAGCGAGGGATGCGTAGGGCAGCAACTGCCCAGGCCTGAGCAGGAGCGATCCGGGCGGCACATGGGTGGGCAGTGCGGCCTTCGCCGCGGCAAAAATATGCGCGAAGCCGCCAGCCTTCGCCGGCAGGATGAGGATGGCCGCGAACACCATAACGTACAGCATGATGTCCTTGATCACGGCGATGATGGCGGGCGCGCGCAGGCCGGCGGAATAGGTGTAAACGGCAAGGATGAGGAACGCGGCGATCAGAGGCCACTCGCCACCCAGGCCCATGGCTGCGAGCGCAACTTTCATGCCAACCAGTTGCAGAGCAATGTACGGCATGAGCGCGAGAATGCCGGTGAGCGCGATAGCAACCGTCAGCGGCCGGAAGTGGAAGCGTCCACGGACCAGGTCGGCGAATGTGACATAGCCGTTACGGTGGCAAATGGTCCAGAGCCGGGGCAGCGTCGCCATCATGTAGGGATAGATCAGGATGGTGTACGGGATGGCGAAGAAGCCCATCGCTCCAACGCCGTAGACCGCTGCCGGAACCGCGATGACGGTGTACGCGGTATACATGTCGCCGCCCAACAGGAACCATGTAATGAAAGTGCCAAAGGAGCGGCCCGCCAGACCCCACTCCTCGAGCGACGCCATGCCGCCATCTGGCCTTCGCCAGCGCGCGGCAAGAAAGCCGGCTACGGTAACCAGCAGGAAGAAGGCGCAGAATACGGTGAGCGCAACCGGGTAGATCTTCATCGTGAGAATACACAGGATGGTAGCAGGCGCATCGAAGGGTGCATGGGCCGCGTATTGGTGGGTGTCGGAGTCGTGCTGGTGGTGGCGGGAGTCGCCGTGATGGGGCTTTCGCGGATAGGTTTGCCCTTGGGTCGGTTGCCGGGGGACTTGGCCTGGCGCGGACGCAACACGACCGTGATCGTGCCGCTTACGACGTCCCTTCTTCTGAGCGGGCTGCTGACGCTGGTGCTATGGCTCATCGCGGCGTTCCGGCGTTAGTCTGCTGAAAGCGATGCAATCAGTCCGGATTGACAAATGGTTGTGGGCCGCGCGCTTCTTCAAGACACGTGCGCTGGCGGTAAAGGCCTGCGATCTGGGCCGTGTCAAGCTGCGCGGACAACCCGTGAAGCCCGCGCGGGATGTTGCGGCGGGCGACGCCGTAACCGTCACGAACGATAGCGGCACGTTCACCGTGGATGTGCTCGCGTTAAGCGAGGTACGCGGACCCGCGGCGGTGGCGCAAACGCTCTACCGCGAGACGGACGAGAGCGCCAAAGCCCGGCAGCGCGAAGCCGAAGAGCGCAAAGCAAACCCATGGTTTGAACTGGACCGGACGGACCGGCCCACCAAGCGCGACCGGCGCGATCTGAACCGGCTTCGTGGACGTTAGCGTTGCAACCTCCATCTCACTGATCCGGTGTAAGCCGCCTTCCGCCCTGTGGCAGGTCAGGCGGTGAACCGCCGGTGGCGTGACTGCATCTTACGTGCAGGCTGTGGAAGCGGTTGAGGAGCGGGCGATGAAGAAGGCAATTTTCTGGGGAACACTGGCGGCCGGCGTGGTAGCGGCATACCTGATGGTGAAACGTGGTGCTCCGTTGACTGAAGTGGTCACCAAGACGCTGCGCAATCCCTTTGGCGCGCTTGGCTCAGAACTGCAGATGGCGGTGAGCGGCACCACAAAGGCGCTTTCGGCGTAACCCCACTACACGGCCCACAGCGCGGATGTGGTCAGGCGAAAGCCGGCGACCGGTCCTTCTCCTGCGACAGCATCCGGGCGCTCCAGCGTCTCGGGTTCGTGCGATGGCCGGTAGACAGTGACCGTGGCATCGAATGGATCAATCATCCATGCCAACAATGCGCCATTGTCCATCCATGTCTGCATCTTTGCTTGCAGCATACGTTTACTATCTGAGCGAGAGCGCACTTCGACGATGAAGTCAGGACATAGCGGAAGATAGCGCTCTTTCTCTTCAGAGGTGAATGCTGCAAGTCTTGAGTGGGCAAGCCAACTTGCATCTGGGCTTAAGGTTGATCCATCTGGCAAGTTCCACCCAGCATTGGGGCCATTCGCCTGGCCTGATCCGTCGCTGTACACGAGTTGCGCCACAACGCCTGATTCGCGAACACCTCCCTCATTGCCGACTGGCGTCATGACGACGAGTTCTCCTTCTTGATTTTTTTCAATCCGGTATGGCTTGTTCTTGCGGGAGAACGCAATCAGTTCGTCGTCCGTTAACGGGGACACAGGGCGCAGCGTAAGCGGCAGGGGCAGTCCCGTCAGCGTCCATCCGTCGTCATGCTGCGTGTTCGTCATGCTCCTCCTCCGCCCAAAGCGTCCGAAGCGTGAGCCTGAAACCATCCACGGGTGCTTCAGCCTCGACAGCATCCGGTCTCTGGAGAACTTCGGGATTGCGGCCTGGGCGATAGATGGTCAGGCTGGCTGCGCGCGGGTCGATCATCCAGGCGAGTTGTGCGCCGTTTGCGATCCAAAGCTCCATCTTGCCACACAGAACGGACGCCCGGTCCGTGCCGGAGCGAACTTCGATCACAAACTCCGGACAAAGCGGCGGAAACTTCTGTCTCTGCTTTGGTGAAAGGGCATACCAGCGTTCATTCGAAACCCAGCTCGCGTCAGGACTCAACGTTGATCCGTCGCTTAAGTTGAAGCCGGTGTTGGAGGAAAATACCTGTCCCCGGCCATCCAGTTCAGCCCAGGAACTTAGCTTTCCAATAACAGAAGCCTCCCACCTGCCGCCGCTTTCTCCAAGCGGAGTCAGGATGATCAGTTCTCCCTCTGTATTCTTCTCGATGCGGAAGGTTCTGTTCTGCCGTGAGAAGAGGAGCAGGTCGTCGTCTGTAAACGGCGAAGGAGGACGCAGGATGAGCGGCAACGGGAAACCCGTTAGCGTCCACTCCATCCGTCCTCCTTGGTGATCGGGATGTGTTCTCGCCGTTAAGCGACCACGGTCAGGCCCATGGAGCGAGCCGTTCCCTTGATGCTCTTCATTGCGGCCTCAACAGTCGTGGCGTTCAGATCGGGCATTTTCTGCGTGGCGATTTCGCGAATCTGGGCCTCTGTCACGGTGCCAACCTTGGTCTTGTTGGGCGTGCCGGAACCCTTCTCAATCTTTGCAATCTTCTTCAGCAGCACCGGAGCCGGTGGCGTCTTCGTGATGAACGTAAACGTGCGGTCCGCGAAAACAGTGATGACGACCGGAATCGTAAGGCCAGCCATGCCCGGATCCTTGGTGCGGTCGTTGAACTGCTTGCAGAATTCCATAATGTTGACCTGCGCCTGGCCCAGCGCTGGGCCGATGGGCGGCGCGGGTGTCGCCTTGCCAGCCATCACCTGCAACTTCACATATCCGTTAATCTTCTTCGGTGCCATCGGTTCATTTCCTCTCGGGTTAGCCGCGAGCAGGGTAGAAGCTCACCTTTTCACGACGGAATCTCTTGACTTGTCGAAGCAGTTGCGAGCAGTTTCCGCTACTCGACGTGCTTCTCCACATTAGAAAACTCGACTTCAGTCGGTGTGGGGCGGCCGAAGATGCTGACCATCACCTTAAGTGTCTGCTTGTCTTCGTTGACGTCATCCACAGCACCGTTGAAGTTGGCGAACGGCCCCTCGGTGATGCGGACCTGCTCGCCCTTTTCGAACTTGACCTTCAGCTTGGGCTTGTCCTTCTGCGCATCGGCGCGGTTCAACATGCTGTTGACCTCGGCCTCGCTCAGGGCATTGGGTGTGTCCCCCGTCTGAAGAAAGCCAGTGACGCGCGGCGTGTTCTTGACCAGGTGCCACAGGTCATTATCCAGGTCCATCTCGACAAAGACATACCCCGGCAGAAAGACCCTATCGATGGTGTACTTTTTGCCATTACGCAGTTCGGTGACAGGCTCCACCGGAATCTCAATGCGGCCGATTTTGTGCTCGAGGCCAAAGGCGCGGATGCGGCTCTCGAGCGACTCCTTCACCTTGCGCTCAAAGCCGGAGTACGCGTGAATGATGTACCACTTGAGCTTCTGTTCGGCAACCGGCTCGCCCGGATGCTGGTCCGTACCTTCCAGTGGCTCGCTCACACCTGCCTCGGCGTGATGCAGAGCCATCTCTTCCTGGTCCACCCGGTAGGAATCTGTCGGAAGCGCAGTTTCGTTTGCCATAGTTTTCCTGTGTTCCTCGCTGCTTAGCGGTGTGTCAGCCGTGTGATCAGCGCGTTTAGCGTGTGATTGATGCCGTAATCGACAGCCCAGAAATACGCGGCGAACGCAAAGACGGTGACGATGACGACAGCTGTCGTGGTGCGCGTTTCCATGCGGCTGGGCGTGGAGGTTTTCCGCATTTCACCGCGAACATCACCCAGAAAGGTGGTGAGCCGTTCCCACTGACCTTTGGCGCGCTCGACGCCCGTCTCGTGTGCCGCTACCGTGATTGCCTTGGCCATGCTTGCCTCAACTCTCTTTGCTCTACACATCCGGGCACGCCGCAACGCGCCTTAAATGTCGATGAAACATAAACTGGCAGGGGCGCTCGGATTCGAACCGAGAAGTTCGGTTTTGGAGACCGACAGTTTAACCGTTGAGCTTACTCCCC
>CAXUBG010000031.1:0-18278 GCA_964249285.1 uncultured Terriglobus sp.
CAAAGCCCTGCGCCGACCGGTACTGCTCATCCATCTGCATCCGCGGCTCGCTCGCGTCATTGTTCGCGAACACAAGCACTAAGTGCCCATGCAGCGGCTTTCCGGGTGGAAGAGAGACTTGAACCCTCTGAGCCGCAGCCGCGACGGCAATGAATAGCAAAGCAGCGAATACTCGGTTCATAGCGTTGTCCTGACTGTACATCGGCGCAGCCCTGCCCGAATGGCCAGGGGTGAGGTCGTATACGTCCGGTGCACATGCAGTGGGAGAGCGTTTGCGCGCCTTATCACGTGGTTGTCTTGCGAGACACTTACGAGCTCACGTTGCTGCCCTGTAGAAAGAGCGTGTGAGTACGGTACGCACGATCGCAGGTGGCCGGGTGGACCGCAAGAGCGTACCGCGCGGGCCGAACGGCCGCGGTCTCTGCCGCTGGTGCGCCCTGGAGGTGCCGGCGCGCAGATTTACCTTTTGCAGCAGCTATTGCGTGCACGAGTGGAAGCTGCGTTCGCAGCCGCGATACCTGCGCGAGCAGGTGTACCAGCGGGACCGGGGCATTTGTGCCGGTTGCGGTGCGGATACGATGTTTGAGTTGCGCCGCCTGCGGCGTTCGCGTGGGGATCGCCGTGCGGAGCTAATGCAACACTGGGGCCTGCGCACACGTCAGCGCAAAAGCCTGTGGGACGCGGATCACATCCTGCCCGTTGTGGAAGGCGGCGGCGAATGTGACCTCCAGAACATTCGGACGCTGTGCCTCCGCTGCCACCGCGCGGCAACCACGCAGTTGCGTGAGCGTCTGCGAAGTGCCAAGGCGGCCGTTCAAGGTGTGTAGAGGGCTGCCTCGGAGGCGAGGCGGGATGGTCAGCCCGCGCAGATTGCAAGGAACTCCTCGAGCAGGTTCTGCGCGACGCGGGTGCGATAGCGGGCTGTGGAGCGGATGTCGTCGATGGGGGTGGTCTCGGTGGCGAGAGCGGCGCATGCACTCCGAAGGGTTTCGGAGCCGCGCGGGTCACGTCCCAGCAGAGCAGCTTCTGTGGCTCGCAACCGTGCGGGCCGGTCCTGGAGGCTGGCCGCGCCGAGTGCAACGTCCGTAAAGACGCCGTTCTCCACCTTCGCGACACCCGCCAGGGCGACCTTGGAGATCGCCTGAGCGTTGCGTGTGCCGACCTTGCGTACGAAATGCCGGTGTAGACCATACCGGCGCGGCAGACGGACCGCAAGGATTAATTCGTCTGGTGCAAGTGCGGTTTGCTTGTAGCCGAGGTGAAACTCCGTGTATGGGATCGCGCGGATGCCGCGCGTGGAGATGAGTTCTAACGCCGCATCGTAGGCGAGCAGAACCGGCGGTGTATCCGCGGCGGGTGAAGCGTTCGCAATGTTTCCGCCTATGGTGCCACGGTTTTGATTTGCGATGGAGCCGGTCCAGCTTGCCGTTTGCACAATCAGGGGGAATTCGTGAGCGATCGTTTCGCTTTGCCGCAGATCCGTGAAGGTGCTGCCCGCACCGATGCGCAGCGTGTCCGGGTCCGCTGCGTCGATGAATCGCAGATCACTGCAGTGATGAAGGCTAACGAACCTATTCGGCGTGAGACGTCCCGCGCAGAGTGCCACCATCAGTTCCGTGCCGCCGGCAAGCGGGGTGAGCGGCTGATTCTTCATGGCGGCAAGCACGCCATCCAGTGTTGTTGGCGCGATGAGATCGTAATCGCGTGCATCCGATCTCACGCCGGGGTGGCCTCGGCCGCCGCGCGCACTGCTTCGAAAATCCTCATGTAACCGGTGCAGCGGCACAGGTTGCCGGCCAGACCCTCGCGAATCTGCTCCTCCGTGGGATGGGGATGCGTGTCCAGCAGGTGCAGCGTGGCAAGCATCATGCCGGGTGTGCAGATGCCGCATTGCGCGCCACCCTCCTGGAGAAAGCAGCGTTGGACCGGATGCAGGCGGCCGTCGCCGGCGATACCTTCGACGGTGCACAGGACCGCGCCGTCCGCCTGGAGCGCGGGAACAAGGCAGCTGTTCACCAGGGTGCCGTTCATCAGGACGGAGCAGGAGCCGCACTCGCCTTCACCGCAGCCCTCCTTGGCCCCGGTAAGGCACAGATCCTCACGCACTACGTCAAGCAGACGGCGCATGGGCGGAACGTCAAGGGTGCGCTGCTGGCCGTTAATGTGCAGGGAGATGCGGGTCATGCGAACACCTCGCTGAAGTATGGCCCAGCAACATCTGGCGCAAGGTCTTCACTGCCGCCGCGATCCGTGCCGGTCATCCGCTCAAAAATGTCTTCAGGCAGCAGCGGGCACTCGCTGAAGGCAAGACCGGCCGCGTCTTCAATGGCGTTCAGGATGGCAGGCGCTGGGCCGTCCATCGGCAGTTCGCCAATGCCCTTTGCGCCAAAAGCTCCGTGGATGCACGGGATTTCCTCGAACAGCACGTGAATGGGCGGCAGGTCCGCGCTGGTCGGCATGATGTAGTTGGTCATCTGGTTGTTTTTCAGCGAACCTTCGCGCCACTCGCATTTTTCGTACAACGCATAGCCAATACCCTGCGCGACGCCGCCCTCGATCTGCCCCGCTGCAAGGATGGGATGAAGGACCTTGCCCACCTCCTGCAAGGCCCAGAACCCCGTGCATGTGGCCTGATACGTGCGCGTGTCCACGGCCACTTCCGCCACATACACTGCCCAGCCGAATGCGGGGTAGGCCTCACCGCGGTACGTGGCATCATCCCAGAAGATGTCTCCGGGCGATTGGTATCGTGCCTCCGCCGTCAACCCGCCATGGTGTGAGCGGTATGCCAGTGCAGCCTGACAAAACTCGCTTGGCGTGTAGTGCTCTCCCAAGCTATTCGGAGCTGCACGTAATGTACGCAGCAGGTTTGCACATGCGGCCTCAACCAGTTTGCCAACGATCATCGCTGTCCGCGATGCCACAGTCGGCCCGCTGTTGGGGACGCGATGCGTGTCCGGCTGTGCGATCAACACCTTTTCATACGGGATGCGCAGCGCCTCCGCGGCAACCTGGCAGAGAATCGTATTCGTGCCCTGACCAAACTCCGTGGACGAAACCAGCAGGACCACGTGCCCATGCGCATCCACCTCGATTTGCACCAGGGAGTTCAAGCGCCGCTCGCCGCTACCGGTAAATCCCGCGCCATGAAAGAAGCTGGCCAGGCCCATGCCGCGCTTCATGTGTGACGTGGCGTTCTCGCGGGCATAGCGCTCCTGCCGGGCATGAAAATCACTGGCCTTCAGTGCCCGCGTCATCATCGCGTTCAGATCGATAGGTTCCTTCACCACCTGGCCTGTCGCGGTCTCCTGGCCAGGATGCAGAAAATTGCGCCGGCGCAGTTCCTCAGGGGTGATGCCGGCCACCTTTGCGATCTTGTCCATGTGGCGTTCCAGCGCGAAGATGGACTGCGGCGCGCCGAACCCGCGAAACGCGCCATGTGGTGGCACATTTGTTGCCATCGCTTTGGAGCGGATGCGCAGTGCTGGCCAGTGATAGCAACCCGCCGCGTGAATGGTGCCGCGTGAGAGGACAACCGGCGACAGCGTGCTGTACGCGCCCCCGTCAATGGCGAAGTCAATCTCGCACCCGAGCAGCCTGCCGTCCTTGCTGACCGCGGTACGGTGGCGCGTACGCGAAGGGTGCCGCTTGGTTGTCGCGGCCATATCCTCGGAGCGGTCATACACCATCTTGACAGGGCGTCCGGCCTTCCTGGCCAGCAGCGCAGCATGGGTACCGATGACCGATGGGAAATCTTCCTTGCCGCCAAATGCACCGCCCGTCTCGGTTTGGATCACGCGGCACTTCTCCGCAGGCAGATCAAACGCGGTCATCAGTGCATGGTGAAGGTAGTACGGGCACTGCATGGAGCCGCGCACGGTCACGCCGTCCGCCGCACTCCACTCCGCGATGCAGCCATTCGGTTCGATGTAAAGCTGCTCCTGCGCGCCGGTCCGGTACTCCCCTTCGACAATGTAGTCTGCCGTGGCCCACACCGAATCCACATCGCCCTTCTCCAGCAGATAAGTTTTGAAGGTGTTGTCTTCACCCCAGATAACCGGCTGCTGCATCTCGCTCTCTTCAATGGTGAAGACGGCGGGCCAGGGCTCATAGTCGATCTCCACGGCGGCGACCGCGGCATGGAGCTTCGCTTTGTCTGCATGCGCCAGAAGCAGGACCGGCTCCTCAGGATGGTTGACGAAGCCATCCGCCAGGCAGACGTGATCTTCAATCAGGTGCACGATCGTGTTCTTGCCGGGGATGTCCCGCGCCGTGACGATGACGTACTCACTCCAGTCAACGGCGTCAGTGTAGCGGAGTGCAAGAATGCGCCCGCGCGCGATCTTCGAGCGAACGGTCGCGCCGTGCAACATCTCCGGCAGTACCAGGTCATCGACGTACTGCGCGCGTCCAAGAACCTTCGCCTCGCCCTCCTTGCGCACCACGTTTCTCCCAATGGGCGAGAGATCGATCGCGAGAGTATCAAGCGCTGTCATGGCGTTGCTGGACGGGTAAAGTGGTCCAAGCATAGCAAAGGTGACACTGGAATCCTACGCCTTATCAGGTGGCGTGGAGCACAGATCGTCCCGCCTCAGAAATGACGGAGTGTTCGCGGAGCGTCGGTCGCGGCTCGCTCGGTCCCACGGTCGATCGGCGTGGTGCGGTCCGCGGTCCGCTCGATCGATCGGGCGACCAGGTCCCGTGAGCCAAGGCCGAAAGCCAGTGCCAAGGCCAGCACCATCCCGCCGAAGAGGATGCCAAAGCCAAGTTCCACGATGATGCCGCCCACCTGCAGGTGGTCGAGCACCATCGCTCCCGTAAACACAAGCACGAGCCACTTCACTCCAAGTGAAAGGGCGCGGGCGTAGTGCAACTTAGCGTTCACCGCGCTGATTAAAACGGATCGCGAGAGATAGCGCGAGAGGATGGTGCCGGCAATCAGGATGAGCAATGCTCCGACGGAATGCGCCAGATACGGCAACATGAACGGCGTCATCTCGCTGGTTCCTGCCGCGTCGTACGCTGAAACGCCAACAACGATGCCGAGTACGACGCACGCCCAGAACACAACACGGCTAATGAGCAGGGTTGGGCTGTGCGAGGGTGCCCAATCCGACACACCGGCGGAGTTCTGCTGTCCCACGCGCTCGTCGAAACGCAGGCGTGCCAACAACGCGCGTACCGCCCACGCCAAGCCCGCTCCGATGAGGGTAAGGATGGCCACGGCGAGCAGCAGAGCTAGTACACCAGGCAAAAAGACAGCCAGTTTGGTTAAGACGCGGCTGAACGATTCGAGAAGAACATCCTTAACTTCAGAGAACATGAGCTTACTCCTCTTCAATTTCTGCGCTGAACCGGTCAGGGATTGAAGCGGTCCGGCCATCTCCACCGGGAGACAAGATATGGCTTATCCGTCTCAAAGGCGCGCGCCAGCGTTTCCGCTGTATCGGCGGCATTGCCGTTCTGCCCGCGGAGGATGTGCGAGGCCACCCATGCCAAATACAGCGGTGTGAACGCTCCCATGAGGTGTCCGCGATTGATTGTGCGCTGCCGGTGCGCCAGGACAAAGTCATACACAATACGGACCCACAATGCATCTGGCATCGCAAACTGATCCGCAGGGATGGCAGAGAGCCGCTTCAAACCGAGCAGTGTTTGCGGAGGGAGGACCAACGCCCAGATTTCATGCAAGTTTCCATAGCCGATACGGAAGCTTTCGAGGAGTTCGGAGAGGTCTTGCGGATCGACAGGCTGCTGAGCCTGCTGAATACGAGGCACCGCGGCGATGGACAGTACCGCAAGTGATGGCCGCGTGCGCTGCCAAAAGGCCGCCTTCGCCTCAATCTCGCTGAACAGTGACGCCGCCGTCGTGTTCAAAATGGTGGGGAGATCGTCTCCTGCCGGTTGTGGCAGTTCGCGAACGCCAGCATCCACCTCGGACAATGTGTATCCGGCGGCGGCAGCTTCGGACGCGGGCCACACCACTGCGTCCGGCTGTGACGCAGCGGTTAACCGCTGCGCGACCGCTGCCATGCGCTCCGCCATACGATTGGAGAGGGCAAGATCGAGCGCCAGAGGAAAGCTCACCTTTGCGCTGAACAGCGCCCGGGAGAGTGGATAGAGAATGGAAGCATTGATCAGGGCTTCGTTGGCCCCCGTCTGATAGCGCGCCAGCGCCACATCCGCACCGCGCTCCAGGACCGCGTTCAACAGACCACTGATGGCGGCGGGCGATACGCTTTGCGCGTCTGCTCCTAATAAGATGCCGCATGTTGCTGCGTGCGCGCGCATGACCTCATACAGATTGAGGTAGGTGGCGGCCGTCTGTACCGGCAATTCCTGCCCCCTGGTAGAGGGCGGGTAGGGCCGGAGCGACATCCCCTCGTGCTGCCAGGAACTGGCGTGCGGATCGGAAACGGGATAGGCGATCAAAGCCTGCGTCACTCGATGCCCCAGGGCGCTGCGCAAGACCTGCAGTAACGGCGTGAGCAGATCAGCCGGAGCATCTTCGTACCATGGGCCAAGGCCGATCACTATTTGCGCGAGCGGTGCGCGAGACTCTGTCCGCGCTTCCTCTCGGGCTTCCATTTCCGCTGTTTCCACGCCTGCGCTCATGCTTCGCTGGTCCTCTGTGCGGATTCTCCGTTCAGCAACTCCAGAATGCCGGAAAGCGGGATCGCGATCCACCCGGGGCGGTTATTCACTTCATACACGATTTCATACAAGGCCTTTTCGAGAAGATAGGCGCTCAGCAGCAGAGCTAAAGTTGCCGGATCGTTTTGCGTGTCGGCCATCGCTTCACGGTAGCCTGCAAGGAAAGCCTCTACCGCAGCCCTCTCCCATTCCCGGCGCTCAGGGGTATGCTCCGTTCCGAAGCCCGCCGCGCCTGCGTAGGAGAACGACCGCAACATACCTGCAACATCCTTCAGAGGCGACTGCTTTGCGCGGCGTTCCGCAAGCGAGCGCGCCGGCTCGCCTTCGAAATCCAGCAAGACGAAATCTGCCGCCGTGCGCAGGACCTGGCCCAGGTGGTAGTCACCATGGATGCGTGTGCGCAGGCCAGCGCCGGAGAAATCCGCTGTGCGCAGCGACTCCGCGACGGCGAGCATTTCCTTGCGGCGGCTGAGCAGTGTAGCGGCTGGTCCAAGGAGTTCGTCCGGCAGCGTGCTGAAGCGGTTTTTGAGGGCGCTTACGGCAGCGCCGATCTGCTTCTCCAGCCTGTCCGCATCGCCCTGAAGCGCCTCTGCATCCATCTGCGCGGCGCGGAAGGCGGAATCGTCCGTCGGAGTGGCGAGCGCGCGGTGCAACTCTCCCGTCCGCTGACCGAGAAGCTTCGCTCCATCGTTGTAGTCAGTGCCCGATACGGCGTGCGCGCGCTGCGCTTTGATGGCGTCAAGCGTCCATTGCCAGCCGTCGCCGGCATTTGCCACCAGGCCCTGCAGCAGGCCCAGCGTTGTTGCTTCGGCGCGGCCCGGCGCGGTGTAGATCAACTCCCCAGCGAACGGCGCAATGTGCTCGAAGTGTGCGACATCCGTAAGGAAGCGGCCAATCTCAGCGTCTGGATTTTCACCCGGCTGCAGCCGTCGAAAAAGCTTCAAGATCAGCTTGTCCTCAAACAGCAGCGAACTGTTGCTCTGCTCCGCGGAGCCGCGGGTTGACAGGAGTGGGCCGGCTCCGTGCAGCACGCTGAACGAGGAACTCGGCTCGCCCGCAAACACCCCTTGCGAGCGTGTCGCCGACTCCCTGGCATGCGCAATGATGTCCAGCAAGGCATTTCGCACCTCCGGGACGGCCAGGCCGTCAGCAAGCACGCCTGCGCCGGAGCCCATCTGCATGGGCGCGATTACCGCGTCTGGCGATTCGGCGCGCAGTGCTTCCGCTGCCGCACCCGCAACGGCGGCTACTGGCAGGGTGTAGCGGTCCGCGGGGCCTTCCACGTAGCCAACTCGCACCAGCAGGATGGCAGCTTCCGTGCCCTTAACCGGCAACGCATCTTCAATGCATACATCTTTTACCGTGCGGGATTTGGCACCAAACCAGCGTTTGTCCAGCAGGTACTTCGGCAGGAAGCTTTCCTGGAGCAGTTGCGCGCTGGCGGCGGTCACAGCGGCGGCAAGATCGCCGGCCGGGAGCACGAGAGACGCTGCCTCGTCTTCGGCCGGAGCCGTTTCGGCCTGTGCGAGTTCCTTTGGCTGCAACTCCAGCCAAAGGAACGCATAGGGCCCCAGGGTGATGGCGTACGGCGTCTCGTCGATCTTCGGGAATGGGACATAGCCCAGCATATCTACCCGCACCAAACCCGCAAACCGGCTGAGGTCCACCGTAACTGGTTGCGCGAAGCGGGAGAGGTTGGCGACACAGACCACGCGCTCGGTCTGGTACTCGCGGATGTAGGCCAGCACCTTGCGATTTTCAGGCTTGAGGAACTCCTGCGTCCCGCGACCGAAAACCTGGAAGAGTTTCCGCAGCGCGATCATGTTGCGCGTCCAGTGCAGCAACGAGGAGGTGTCGCTCTCCTGCGCTTCCACGTTGATCGCTTCATATCCCCAGATGGGGTCCATGATGACCGGGGAGTAGAGTTTCGCAGGGACAGCGCGGCTGAAACCGGCGTTGCGGTCGCTGTTCCACTGCATGGGCGTGCGAACGCCATTACGGTCGCCCAAGTAGATGTTGTCGCCCATGCCGATCTCGTCGCCGTAGTAGAGGATGGGCGTGCCGGGAAACGAGAACAGGAGCGAGTTCAGCAGTTCGATGCGGCGCCGGTTGTTATCCACCAGCGGTGCCAGGCGGCGGCGAATACCAACGTTGATGCGCATCCGAGGATCGGCCGAGTAGGCCAGGTACATATAGTCGCGCTCTTCGTCCGTGACCATTTCCAACGTCAGTTCGTCGTGGTTCCGGAGAAACAGTCCCCATTGGCAGGACTCAGGGATCTCCGGGGTCTGAGCCATGATCTCCGTGATCGGCAAACGGTCCTCTTGCCGCAATGCCATGTAGATACGCGGCATCAGCGGAAAGTGGAAGGCCATCTGGCATTCATCTCCGTCGCCAAAGTACGGGCGCACATCGGCCGGCCACATGTTTGCTTCAGCGAGCACCAGGCGGTTTTCGTATTCCGCGTCGATGGCCGCGCGAATGGCGCGTATGCGGTCGTGCGTTTCCGGCACGTTCTCGCACGAGGTGCCGTCGCGCTCGATGAGGTACGGGATGGCGTCCAGCCGCAGACCGTCCACGCCCATATTCATCCAGAAACGCATGGCATTCAGCACCTCGTCCATGACGCGCGGATTGTCGAAATTAAGGTCGGGCTGGTGCGAGAAGAAGCGATGCCAGTAATACTGCTGCGCGACCGGGTCCCACGTCCAGTTGCTCTTCTCGGTGTCGGTGAAGATAATGCGCACGCCTTCGTATAGCTTGTCTGTGTCGCTCCAAACGTACATGGCACGCTCAGGAGATCCCGGGGCTGCTTGACGCGCGGCCTGAAACCACGGGTGCTGGTCGCTGGTGTGGTTGATGACTAACTCGATCATCACCTGCATGCCGCGTGAGTGTGCCGCGGCCATGAACGCCTGAAAGTCTTCCACGGTGCCATAGGCCGGGTTCACGCTCAGGTAATCGGAGATGTCGTAGCCGTCGTCGCGTTGCGGTGAGGGGAAAAAGGGCAGAAGCCAGATGCACGTGACTCCCAGGCTCTGCAGGTAATCCAGCTTTCCCATCAGCCCGGGAAAGTCACCGATGCCGTCGCCATTGGAGTCAGCGAAGGCCTTGACGTGCAATTCGTAGATGATCGCGTCCTTGTACCAGAGCGGATCGCTAGCACTGCCGCGCTTTTTGGCGGACGGACGTGTGATAACTGCTGTGCTCAATCTTCCGTGCTCTCCCCAGCGGTGTTCTCCGAGAGATGCCGGGCGCGCAGCAGGAGGATGTGCGCGGGCGACTTAGCGGGGTCAAGCGACACGTAGTTGGACGCGCCTCTCCACGTGTAGGTCTCGCCGCTCAGGACGTCCGCGGCCTCGTACGTGCCCGCGACCGGCAGATCGAGTTCGGAGAGATTGAGCGAGGTCCATCCAGTCTGCACATGTACCGGGTCAAAGTTCACGATGGTGAGGACAATGTCATCGCCCGCGCGCTTGCTGTACGCGATGAGCTGATCGTTGCTGATGGTTTGGAAACGCAACGTATCATTCCGTTGCAGCGCCGGGTGAGCCTGGCGGGTATGGTTCAGCAACGTCATGAGTGGGGCTAAGCTTCGGGGGTCATCGCGATCCCATGTGCGCAACTGATATTTCTCGCTGTCGAGGTATTCTTCGCTGCCGGGTTTGGCCGGCAGGTGCTCGCCCAACTCGAAGGCTGGACCGTACACGCCGTAGCTTGCTCCCAGGGTGGCGGCCAGGATCAGGCGCTGCGCAAAGGCCGCGCGGTTCTCGGTTTGAAGAAAGCCGGGGAGAATGTCCGGCGTGTTGGGCCAAAGATTGCCGCGGAAGAAATCCGACACCGGCGGTTGAGTGATCTCCTCCATGTACTCGGTGAGTTCCTGCTTCTCCGTGCGCCAGGAAAAATACGTGTAGCTCTGGGTGTACCCCATCTTGGCAAGGCCATACATCACGTGCGGACGCGTGAACGCCTCCGCCAGGAAGATCACCTCAGGATGTGTCTTGCGTACCTCGGCGATGCACCACTCCCAGAAGGGCAGAGCCTTGGTGTGCGGGTTGTCCACTCGGAAAACACGCACTCCTTTCTCGATCCAGAAGGCGAAGACGGAGTAAAGCTCTTGCCAGAGCGCGCGCCAGTCCGTGGACTCGAAGTTGATGGGGTAGATATCCTGATACTTCTTGGGCGGATTTTCCGCGTACTGAATGGAGCCATCGGGCCGGATTTTGAACCAGTCGGGATGATCCCGGACCCAGGGATGCTCCGGCGCACATTGGAAGGCGATATCGAGTGCAATCTCGATGTTGTTGTCCAAGGCCGCGTTGATGACCACGGCGAAGTCGGCAAAGTTGCCTAATTCGTGCAGGATGGCCTTGTGGCCGCCGTCGTGATTGCCGATCGCCCATGGGCTGCCGACATCGCCGGGTTCCGCTACAACGGAATTATTCTTGCCTTTGCGGAAGGCTGTGCCGATGGGATGAATGGGGGGCAGATAGACGATGTCAAAGCCCATGCGAGCGACTTCCGGAAGACGCGCCGCGACGTCCTGCAAGGTGCCATGCGTTCCTGGTGCACCGGCGGAGCGCGGAAAGAACTCGTACCATGACGAAAAGCGGGCTCGTTGGCGGTCCACCCAAAGCGGCAGTTCGCGCAGGTACGTGGTTGCAAAGCTCAGGTCCGGGTACTGTAGACAAAGCTCGATCACGTCGTCGCTAAGCGGGAAATCGTAGTGTGATGAGTTCTTTTCCGCCATGTAGCGCAGCGTGCTTGCCGCGCCCTTCAGCGTCCGGGCATGTTCGTCACGGGCACGGGCGGACGCCTGATCCAGCAGAATCGCACCTGTCCGCAGGGCTAGCGCGATGTCGCTTTGAGGCTTTGAGGTTGTGCTGTAGCCCTCGTTCGCACGGCGTTGCGGCGCGGCGGACGTGTCCTGCACGGCGACAATATTTTCGTCGACCGCGTTAACGCCCTCGTTCTGTTCGGGGCCACCAGGTACCGCCGCCACGACTTCCTCCAGCACCCTCACTGCTGCCTGGGCATCGAGACGTTTGTGCAAATCGTGCACCCATGTGCCGAAGTGATCGACCCAGGCCTGCACTGTGTACGTCCATGGCCCAACGGCATCCACGGTGCACTGCGCCTGCCACAGATCGTTACCCATCTCGCGGAATGGAGCGTACCGCCAGGACTTCTCGTCTCCACGCCGGTAGAGCAGACGCGCTGCGACATGATCATGGCCATCGGAGTAGATGGACGCAGTGACATGGAGGGCGTCCCCAATGATCCGCTTTACAGCGTACCGGCCGCAATCGACTGCCGGCTTCACAGCCTCAATCACAACGCGGCTTCTGCCCTCATTCGGCTTCAAACAGTCCTCCCAAGGGCGGCGTCTCTGCTACCAAGACGAAGCGTACTGCATCCAAGCCGGTATGTCCCACGTAGAAACACCACCGGTACTTATGGAGATGCGCACGCGCAAAAAGGCGTTTGCCCGTTGAGCGCACCTCCCTCAAGCCCCGCAGAACCGAAGCTGGTTGGCGCTCCGCTGGAGCATTACGCCATGATCGGCGATTGTGAAACCGCTGCCCTGGTCTGCAAGGAAGGATCGGTGGACTGGCTTTGCTGGCCCAATTTTTCCTCTGGTGCCTGCTTTGCGGGGCTGCTGGGCACGCGCGAGAACGGCTATTTCAGCCTGAAGCCCGCCCCGGCCGAAAAGATCACCGGTGAGGAGTGGAAGTATAAGCCGCATACCCTGATCGTGGAGAAGACGTGGAGGACAGAGCGCGGCGAGGTTCTGGTTTCCGATTTCATGCCGCCCCGTGGTGAGCACTCCGACGTTGTGCGCATCGTGCGGGGCGTGCGCGGTACCGTGGCGATGCGCATGGACCTGACGATCCGCTTTGATTACGGTCAAACGATCCCGTGGGTGCAGAGCGTGGATCATCACGTGCGTGCGGTTGCGGGGCCGCAGTTGATCGTTCTCCGGACGTCCGCACCGCTGCATGGCGAGGGCATGGCAACGGTTAGCGACTTTGAGGTGCATGAAGGCGAGGACGTGTGCTTCGTCCTGTCGTACGGCTCTTCGCTTCAGGATGATCCTTCAAGCATCGATCCGTCTCAGGCCTACCGCGATACGGAAGCGTATTGGACGGAATGGGCCGCGCGAAGCACCTACAAGGGGCAGTACCAGGAGTGCGTCGAGCGGTCGCTGATTACGCTAAAGGCGATGACGTACCGGCCCACGGGCGGCGTTGTAGCCGCACCAACGACATCGCTGCCGGAGAAGATTGGCGGAGAGCGCAATTGGGATTACCGCTTCTGCTGGTTGCGCGACACCGCGTTTACGTTGCTCACGTTGCTGTACGCCGGTTACGTGGACGAAGCGCAGTCGTGGCGCGGTTGGCTTTTGCGGGCCATTGCCGGATCGGCCGGACAGATCCAATCGCTGTACGGCCTCGCCGGTGAGCGGCAGTTGAATGAGTGGACCGCCGACTGGTTGCCGGGGTACGAGCATTCACAACCGGTGAACATAGGCAATAAGGCAGCAACTCAAGTGCAGATGGATGTGTACGGTGAAGTGATTGCCGCATTGTCATTGACGCCGGTTGGCAAGGACGATGTGTGGTCGCCTGCAGTGACCGCCCTGGTGAGCAACATGCTTGACCACCTGTGCACAATTTGGCGGCAGCCGGACTCTGGCATTTGGGAGACCCGCGGTCCGCAGCAACACTTTGTACATTCCAAGGTCATGGCTTGGGTGGCTTTCGAGCGAGCTGTTGCTGAGTATGAGAAGGCGAACGACACTTCTGATCAGAGACTGGCTGAACGCATGGCGCGCTGGCGTGAGACGCGGGCTGCCATTCACGCGGATGTGTGCGCCAATGGCTTCGACAAGGAACAGAACAGCTTCGTGCAGGCGTACGGATCGAAAAAACTAGACGCTTCCCTTTTAAGGATTCCGCTGGTCGGTTTCCTGCCAGCGACCGATCCGCGCATTCGAGGCACCATCCAGGCGATCGAACGGCAGTTGATGCGCGACGGCCTTGTGTTGCGCTATGACACATCGGACGAATCGGATGGCCTGCCCGCGGGAGAGGGCGCATTTTTGCCGTGCTCCTTTTGGCTGGTGGGTGGGCTGTATCTCCTGGGACGCGAGGACGATGCGCATGCCCTGTACCAACGGCTGCTGGATCTTCGCAATCCACTTGGCCTCATTGGCGAGGAATATGATACGGAAGCGAAGCGGCAGGTCGGCAATTATCCGCAAGCCCTGACCCACATGACGATGGCGCACGCGGCGGCGATTCTGGATGGGGGAAAGGGGCCGTGGTCGATTGGTGCTGACGCGGATGCTAAGTGCTAACCGCCCATGCGAAGTGGCTGGAGGCTTCCATGCGGTTTTTGGCAACCTGGCGCAAGGACAACCTGCGGAAAGACAGCGGCACCTAAAGCAGAGAACCGCAGACAATGTGAAAGGTGTGCCGCGTGTGTGTGAGCGTGCGCACAATTGCACTTCAGCAAGCACCGCATGCAACGAACACCGCTCTCCACATACCGGCTCCAGTTGCACGCGGGCTTCACTTTCGACCAGGCGAGCACCGTCGCGGACTACATCCGGGATCTTGGGATTTCGCATGTGTACTCTTCGCCCTATTTACAAGCGGGCAAAGGCTCGATGCATGGCTATGATGTGGTCGATCACCATTCCATCAATGACGAATTAGGCGGCGAACAGGCGCATGACCGGTTTTGCCGGCGGCTGGGCGATCTTCGTTTGGGGCAGATTCTTGATATCGTTCCCAACCACATGTCCGTGGACCGGCAGAATCGCATGTGGTGGGATGTGCTGGAGAACGGAGCCGCCAGCCGCTTTGCCACGTTCTTCGATATAGATTGGAACTCTGTTGAAGAAAAGCTGCGCGATAAAGTCTTGATGCCGGTCCTGGGCGACCAGTACGGTCGCGTGTTGTGCAATGGCGGTATCAAAATCAGACGCGAAGGAACAAACTTTTTTGTTGGATATTTTGAGCAAGCGTTCCCTGTCGCGCCGCAATCCCTGACGACGCTGTTCGCGCGCGCCGCGGAACTTGCGCCTTCGGACACATTAAACTTCCTCGCTGTCTCCTTCGCGCGCTTGCCTGCGCCGGACTCAACGGAACGCAGCCTTCAACTCGCCCGCCACCGTGACAAAGTTGTGCTTCTGGGATTGCTCACCCGGTTGTGTGCAGAGGAGGACAATGTTTGCCGCTCCATCGACCAGGCGATCGACGAACTGAATGGGAACGTGGACGCGCTTGACGATCTGCTTAACGCACAGAATTACCGGCTCGCCTTCTGGCGAACGTCCGATCAGGAACTCGGCTACCGCCGCTTTTTCGACGTGAATTCCCTGATCGGGCTTCGCATGGAGCGCGAGTATGTCTTCGAGGAAACGCATGAGCTAATTCTTTACTGGCTGGAGAAGGGAGTGCTGGATGGTATTCGCATCGATCATCCGGACGGCTTGCGCGATCCCCGGCAGTACCTGCAACGTCTGCGTGCTCGTGCGCCGCACGCCTGGATCGTAGCGGAGAAAATACTGGAGGCTGGGGAATGGTTGCGGCCTGAGTGGCCGGTGCAGGGAACCAGCGGGTATGACTACCTGAACCAGTGCAATGGGCTTCTCGCCGATCCTGAAGGGCTCAAGCAGTTGGGCCAGATCTACAGCGATTTTACCGGCGAACACGACAGCTTTCATGAGGTCGCCTTTCAGAAAAAAACAACGATTGCCAAGGAAACGCTCGCCAGCGATGTGAACCGGTTGGCAAACCTCTTTGTCAGCATTTGCGAGAGCAACCGTAATAGCCGTGACTACACCCGCGCAGAAATCCGGCGAGCGATCCGCGGCGTTGCAGCCTGCTTCGACATTTACCGCACGTACGTTGTCGCCGATCGCAACCACGCTGCCATTACGGATGAGGATCGCGAACACATCCGTTCGGCGGTCGAACAAGCAAAGCAGCGCAAGCCGGATTTGGACAGCGGCCTGTTTGACTTTATGCATGACGTTCTCACCATGAAGATCAGTGGTGAGTTGGAGTCGGAGTTTGTCGCGCGCTTTCAGCAGTTCACTTCACCCATCATGGCCAAGGGTGTGGAAGACACTGCGTTCTACTGCTACAACCGGCTCGTCTCCATGAACGAGGTAGGCGGAGATCCTGGCAACAATGGCGTTTCCGTTGAGGCGTTTCACGCCTACAACGAACACATGCAGGCGACCTTTCCCACAACTTTATTGACGCTTTCAACGCATGACACCAAGCGGGCGGATGATGTCCGTGCGCGCCTGGCCGTGTTGAGCGAAATGCCCGCCCGGTGGGCAGCCAAGCTGAAGCGGTGGTCGCGCATGAATGCAAAGTACCGTTCAGGCCGATACCCTGATCCCAATACTGAGTACTTCCTGTATCAGACAGTGCTTGGCGCATGGCCCATCCAGCAGGATCGCCTGCAAGCGTACATGCAAAAAGCAATGCGCGAAGCCAAGCGCATCACCTCCTGGCTAAGCAACAACCAGGAATATGAAGACGCATTAAACCGATTCATCGAAGCGACCCTGCAAGACAGCGCGTTTTGCGCGGAAGTACAGGCGTTTGTCGACCGCATCAATCCCGCGGGCCGCATCAACTCGCTCACGCAGACGCTGCTGAAATGCACCTCCCCGGGTGTGCCAGACCTCTACCAGGGCGGAGAGTTGTGGGATCATTCACTTGTCGATCCCGATAACCGGCGTCCCGTGGAGTACGAGTTGCGCCGGACGCTGCTCGCTGAATTACAAGACCGCACACCGCTTGACGCTGCTGCCCATGCACTGGCGAACATGGAGACGGGTCTGCCCAAGCTTTGGCTAATCAGGCAGGCATTGCGCCTTCGCCTGGAGCGGCCCACATCCTTTGACGCGAACAGCAGTTACGAGCCGCTGGTGGTTCAAGGCCCTAAAGCAGGTCACGTTGTGGCGTACTGCCGGTCCGGGGAGGTCATCGCCGTCGCGCCGCGCCTCTCGCACCGCCTTGCGAATAACTGGAGCGGTACATCGCTCATCCTTCCGGAGGGGCAGTGGACAGACCGGCTTAGCGGCCAAACCTTCCGCGGCGGCATACTTCGAATTGGCCTCTTGCTGGATCGCTTTCCAGTTGCGCTGCTGGTAAAAGACAGCGCGCGCACAGCGGGACATGATGTTCGTACTCGCGAAACAACAGCAGTTCAACCTGAAAAGGAGCGCTAAGAGAGCTATGCACCAATTTTCTCTATGGGCACCGCGCCGCAACAAGGTGACCGTTCGTGTTGATGGCAAGGATTACCCGATGCAAAGGTCCAGCGCGCGCGGCTTTTGGACTGCAGCCATTGATGAGGCGGGACACGGCTCTGACTACGCCTTTTTGCTGGATGACGATCCGGCACCCTATCCTGACCCGCGTTCGTTCTGGCAGCCAAAAGATGTACACTCCGCGTCGCGCGTCTTAGATCATCGACGCTTTGAGTGGACAGACAAGCATTTCCGTCCGGTCCCCTTGCCCTCGGCCATCATCTACGAGATGCACCTGGGTACGTTCACCGAGGCCGGAACGCTTGACGGCGCGACTGAGCGGCTGGACTACCTGAACGAGCTTGGCATTACTCACATTGAATTGCTGCCCATTGCATCTTTCGAAGGCAGCTTCTCATGGGGCTACGACGGTGTGGCACCGTATGCGCCGGACGAAAGTTACGGCGGGCCAGATGCGGTCAAGCGGTTCGTGAATGCGTGCCATGCGAAAGGTCTGGGCGTCATTCTGGATGTGGTCTATAACCACTTCGGACCTGCCGGGAACTACACGCAAAACTTTGGTCCGTACTATACGGACCGTCATCACACACCGTGGGGCGCAGCGATCAATCTGGAGGAGGGTGGTTCCGATCAGGTGCGGCGCTACATGATCGACAACGCCTTGATGTGGTTGCGTGATTACCACTTTGACGGCCTGCGGCTGGATGCCGTGCATGAACTGATCGACCGTTCCGCCATGCATTTCCTGGAGCAGCTTTCGCGCGAAGTGGAAGACCTCTCCGCATCGCTGGGCCGCAGCCTTTTTCTGATCGGCGAAACGGACCTTAATGATCCACGTTTCGTTACACCGCGCGAGGCGAACGGCTACGGTCTGGATGCTCAGTGGAGCGACGATTTCCACCACTCGCTGTACACGCTGCTGAATCACGAGCAGTTTGGCTACTACGAGGACTTTGGCACCATTGAGCACCTTGCGACCGCACTGCAGCAGGCTTTTCTCTACGACGGCCGCTACTCCGCGTTCCGCCATCATCACCATGGCCGCCGCGTGCAGAACCTTTCGTATCACCGCTTCCTTGGCTACATCCAGAACCATGATCAGATTGGCAATCGCGCAAAAGGCGAGCGCGTGCAGCATCTTGTGGGCACGGAAAAAGCGCGCTTGGCCGCCGCTGTCGTCATGACTGCCCCTTTTATCCCTATGCTGTTCATGGGTGAGGAGTTTGCCGCCACTTCGCCGTGGCAGTACTTTGCGGATTTTCAGGATCCTGAACTTCGCAAGAACGTTTCCGAGGGACGAAAGCGGGACTTTCAGCATTTCGGC
>CAXUBG010000031.1:18288-19622 GCA_964249285.1 uncultured Terriglobus sp.
CCTGACCCCGAGTCTCCGAAAACCTTTCAACGGTCAAAGCTGCAATGGTCCGAACTGGACAGGCCGGAGCACCACGCAATGTTCCAGCTCTATCGCGATCTCATCCATCTGCGGCGTAAGACACTTGCGCTCAATCTGGGCGATTTTTCACGGCACAAGGTGCAGTTCAGCGAGGAAGGCCGATGGATTTATACCGACCGCGGCAACATTCGCACGATGATCAACTTCGCGGAGACTACAACGGAGTTTGCCATTGAGGCTGGCTCCGAGTTGCTGCTTTCAACCGGTTTATCGCCTGTCCGCGAGAAGGATTGTGTGCGAGTACCACCACTCAGTGTCGCGATTTACCATTGGCCGCCCCGCCCGCTGGAGCAGGTACCCCCCGAATAATGGTGGTAGTTGCGAAACTTTCGTTTCTGCCAACCGTAACTTATGTGAGGCGTTCGGAAGGCATAAGCGTTTCGCAGCCGTCGAATACATATGCATATGCGTGGAATCTTAAGAAGAGCCTACCGGCCTGGCGCGGGTGCTGTTTGCTGCATCGTGCTCTTTGCGGCACTGAGCAGCACCGGTGTCCTCGGCGGGCTGCAGGCGCAGGCACCTGCCGCAACCGCGGCGGCGACCCGCGTGCAAGGAACGGTCAAGTCGATCTCCGGCGGCACGCTGGTGGTTGTGGCTGATGGGGGCCAGACGACCACCGTCACCGTTGCGCCCACAGCACGCGTGCAGCAAAGTGCTGATCTGAAGACGGTAGCGGCAAGCAGCCTGGACCAGGTTGCCGTGGGTGACCGGGTACTTGCGACCGGTACGCCCGGCGACGCAGGCAGCTTTACTGCGAGCCGACTGATCATGATCAAATCCGAGGCAATTGCGCAGCGCAATCAGGCTTCCCAGGCAGATTGGGCGCACCGCGGCTCCGGCGGGATCGTCACCGGCGCAGATCCGGCTGCAAATACCATCTCAATCACCTCCGGCGCGCGCAAACTGACCATCGACACATCGAAATCAACCGTTTACAAGCGTTACGCTCCTGGATCGGTGAAGTTTGAAGAAGCCAGGCCCAGCACACTAGCGGAGATCCAGCCAGGAGATCAGCTGCGTGTTCGCGGCGACCGCTCACCCGATGGCAGCACGATCACCGCTGAAGAGATCGTTTCGGGGTCGTTCAAGAATCTCTCCGGAACCATTGTTTCGGTGAACGCCTCTGCAAACACCTTTGTTGTCAAAGATCTCGCCACGAAACGCAACGAAACCGTCAGCATTGGAAGTGAGTCCGAACTTCGTTTACTGCCGCCCGAAATGGCTGCCCGTTTTGCACCGCGCACACGAACAAG
>CAXUBG010000031.1:19632-21980 GCA_964249285.1 uncultured Terriglobus sp.
GTGCGAGCGCCGCAGGTGCTGGCGCGGGTGCGGCGGGTGGAACACCCTCGACGGGATCGGGCCGCTCATCTGGTGACAGCGCGGCCGCCCCTTCGGGACAAGTTGACGCGGGTGGAGCAAGGCGTTCCGGCGGGAATGGAGCAGGGGCGTCGGGCAACGCAGGCCCGGGACAAGGCCGTCCTGATCAGGCTGGTGTTACTCCGAACGGAGTTGGTCCGGGAAGCGGCGGGTACCGTAGTGGCACAGCGGGCCGCTCTGCTGGCGGAGACCTTTCGCAGATGATTCCACGCCTGCCAAAGACTACGCTTACCGAGTTGAAGACCGGCCAGGCTCTGATGATCGTCGCCTCGGGTAGCAGCGGCGGACCGTATACTGCTATCACCGTTCTTAGTGGCGTTGAACCCCTGCTCACCGGTCCAGCCGGCAGTGAACCCAGCCTGTCACCCTGGAGTCTAGGTGGCGGTGGTGGTGAAGGTGGCGCGGCGGCGGAGTGACGGTACGCGCTGCTCCGTTCTATTTCTGTTGCTTATGATTTGAGGTCCGAATGCCCTTCTGCCCCACGAAGTACCGCGGAGTTCTGCCCGCACAGAGCCTGTCGTTGGCTTTGCTGTGCATCAGTTCCGCCGTTGCGGTCTCACTTGCGCCGCTTGCAGCTTTCGGCCAAGCGACGGCGGGAACGTCTGTGTCCGGCTACGTGCTCGACCCTGACCAGGCCGCCATTCCCGGTGCGACGGTGACACTGACGCCAGCAAGCGGCAGCGCTTTGATCACCACCTCGGGCGCAGACGGAGCGTACAACTTCCGCGGTGTTCCCGGTGGCACCTACTCGCTTACGGTCACAATGCAGGGCTTCGCGTCATACGTCCGGCAGGGCGTTCGCATTGGCGCTGCTCCGCTGCGGCTGAATACGCCTATGGTGGTGCAGACGCAATCGCAGGAGATCAATGTCACCGCCCAGAGTACCACCACGGTCTCCACGGACCCAGATAACAACGGCAGCTCCGTAGTTATCAAAGACAAAGATTTAGAGGCACTCTCCGACGATCCGGACGAGCTTTCGAGCGAACTGTCAGCGCTGGCCGGACCATCCGCCGGACCGAACGGTGGCCAGATCTACGTGGACGGGTTTACCGGTGGCACGCTTCCGCCGAAATCTTCCATCCGGGAAATCCGTGTCAACCAGAATCCCTTCTCCGCGCAGTTTGACCGGCAGGGTTTCGGGCGCGTCGAGGTCTTTACCAAGCCCGGTACCGATAAGTACCACGGCAACTTCAGCGTGCAGGGCAACGATAAATTTCTGAATACGTCCAGTCCGTTCCTTGGACCGGCAAATGTTCAGCCGGATTACCACCGCATCTTCTTCATTGGATCGCTTACGGGTCCGCTGACCAAGACGAGTTCCTATTCGCTGGCCGGCAGCGAAAGAATCATTCAGGACAACAGCATCTTTGCGGGACAAATCATCAGCAACAGCCCGTCGTCCAGCGTGCTGTGCGCCCCGGGTGACACCACTTGCACGCTGAACACGTATCCATCGGCGAACCGCGCAACCTTTCATCCGCAGAACCGGTATGACTTTACGCCACGGATCGATCTTGCGCTGGGTGAAAAGAACACGCTCACGGTACGGTACCAATTCGAGCACAATGATCAGCAGAACGCCGGATTGGGATCGACCTCGCTTGCCAGTACTGCTTACAACACAAACTACCGCGAGAACCAGATTCAGATCAGTGATACTCAGATTCTGAGTTCAAGAATTATTAATGAAACACGCTTTGCGTTCGAGCGCGGAACCAGCACCCAAGCACCACAGTCTACGGGACCCTCGTTGAGTATTCAGGGCTACTTTAGTGGCGGTGGCTCCAACGCCGGTACACAAAACAGTAACAACGACCGGTACGAAATTCAGAATTACACTTCCATTGCATTGCGCAAAAACTTCATTCGCGCGGGCCTGCGCTACCGGTTGTATCGTGAAGGACTGCTCTCGACATCGGGTTCAAACGGCAGCTTTACCTATGCAAACCCAGCCGCTTACCTCGCGAATCAGCCGCTGCAGTATCAGGTGGTCACTATTGCGAATGCGCGAACGGAGGGCAATGTAGGGGATATTGGCCTTTACGCTGAGGACGACTGGAAAGCGAAGCCGAACCTGACCATCAGCTATGGTCTCCGCTATGAGGCGCAGAGTGATATTCATAGCAACGCGGATCTTGCACCGCGGGTATCGGTCTCCTACGGGATTCCGCGCAAGACGGGCAATCCTCTCAAGGTAGTACGTGGTGGGTTCGGTATTTTTTACGACCGCTTTGGGCTCAATGACGTTATCAATTCCTATCAGCAAA
>CAXUBG010000032.1:0-21671 GCA_964249285.1 uncultured Terriglobus sp.
GCCATCACCTGCACGACCACGGATCCAAAGGGCGAGAACCCCCAACTTGCCATGTTGCAGACAGGCAATCCGGCGTCGCCGCGCGATTCCGTAATACCCGGAAGCAATGGTCCAGCTAGCGTCAGCGGCAGCGGCGTAAGTGGTGCCTCCGATGGCAAGGCCGCTGGCAGCAGTGGCGTGATGCTTGAGCCGAATGCACTTCATGGTGCGGGCAAGACCTACTCGGACGTGCCACCCGTAGCGCTGCTGCCGGCCAGCTACCACAAGTTCACCTCGCAGGAGGCGCTTGGAACATACCTTGCTGACAAGTACCGCATCCGCACTCCGCATGAACTGCAAAGCTGCGAGGTATGCCATCGATGAGCAACGCGCAGAGTGGGAAGAACGGTATGTCTGAAGTCACAAAAAGCACCAGCGCTGCAGTTGTCACGGCGATTCAACCGGCAAAGCTGACTCTTTCAGAGGTGCGTGCCAGGCTGGATGGCAAGCGGGGCAAGCGCTATTGGCAAAGCCTGGATGACCTGGCGGAAGCGCCCGGTTTCGCCGAGATGCTGCAGGAGGAATTTCCCCGGCAGGCATCCGAGCTGACGGACGGCGTCAGCCGGCGCGGCTTCATGAAGGTAATGGGCGCGTCCCTTGCCCTTGCCGGTGTGACCGGCTGTACCAAGCAGCCGGATGAGCCAATTTATCCCTATATCAAGCAGCCCGAGGATCTCGTCCTTGGCCGGCCGAACTACTTTGCGACCGCGTTCCCGTTTCCGACCGGTGCGGTTCCCGTCTTAGTGAAGAGCGAAGCATACCGTCCGGTCAAGGTCGACGGCAACCCGGAACACCCGGTCTCCAAGGGGCGTTCAGACGTCTTCACGCAGGCTTCTTTACTCGACCTCTACGATCCCGACCGGTCGCAGCATGTGGTGAAGATTTCTTCCGGCGAGGCGATACCCAGCGACTTTGGCGCGTTCAGCGACGCCTTTCGCAATGCGATAGGCAGCGCGCCGGGTGGACAGGGTGTGGTGGTTCTTTCGGAAACAGTCGTCTCGCCGTCTCTGGCGGCACAATGGAAGCAACTACAGGAGAAGTACCCGCAGGCGAAACTCGTGCAGTGGGAGCCGGTGAACGGTGATTCAGCGCGTATCGCGTCGAAGGCAGCGCTTGGCGACTTTTACGACACGCAGTACAAGCTGGAAAACGCCGACGTCATCCTCTCGCTTGACGCCGACTTCCTTTCGTCCAATGCCTTCCCCGGCTTCCTTCCGCTGTCATCCGCCTATGCGGAGCGGCACCGGTACCAGGGTGGCAAGCCGATGAACCGGCTCTACGTCGTGGAAAGCATGCCTACCGTCACCGGTGCCAAGGCTGAGCACCGCCTCGGCCTGAAGCCAAGCGAAATTGAGAAGTTCGCGGCAGCCCTGGTGAGCGGTTCAGGCTACGCAGGCTCGGAGCAGGCGCAAAAATTCCTGACCGCGGCGCTTGCTGACCTGAAGAAGTCGGGCGGCCGGGCGGCCGTCATCGCCGGTGTGCAGAGTTCTCCCGCAGTGCAGGCTGCGGCACATGTTCTGAATGCGCAGTTGGGCGCGGTAGGATCGACGGTTGTCTACACGGAGACGCTCGCGGCGAGCCCGTCCATCCAGAATGACGACTTCAAGGCGCTGACCGGTGCCATGCACGCTGGGCAAGTGAAGGCGCTGATCGTCCTGAATGTCAATCCCGTGTACAGCGCACCGGGTGATCTTCGATTTGGTGAGGCACTGGCAAAGGTTCCGTTCACCGCTCACTTTGGCCCGTACTACGACGAAACGGGACAGCGCTGCCAATGGCATGTAAATGCCGCTCATTATCTCGAAAGCTGGTCGGACACCCGCGCGTGCGACGGCACGGTGTCTATCGTCCAGCCCATGATCGATCCGCTGTACGGCGGCCGGACGGCGCATGATGTGCTGCAAGCGGTACTGGAGAATCCGCAACTGACCTCGTACGAGGTGGTACAGGCTAACTTCAAGAATTACAGCAAGGGAAGCAGCGGCAATCCTGCCGCAAATAGTACGGCCGCCGCTACTGCAAATACAAAGAGCGTCGATGGTACAGCCTGGCAAAAGGCGCTGCATGATGGCTGGGTCGAAGGAACAGCCTTTACCCCGAAGTCAGGCGTTTCCGGGAAGACCGGGGTACTTGCAGCCGCGGCGCAGTCCTCCGCCGGCCCTGGTCCATATGAGATTGCGTTCAAGTCCGATCCGTCCCTCTACGACGGACGTTTCGCAAACAATGGCTGGCTGCAGGAAATTCCAAAGCAGGTCACCCATCTGAGCTGGGACAACGCCGCGCTGCTTGGCATGGAGACGATGGCAGCGCTGAAGGTGGAAGAGCGCGACCTGATCGACATCCAGAGCAACGGCCAAACGGTGCGCTTTCCCGTGTTGATGCAGCCGGGCCTGCCAGATGGTGTCATCATGGTGCACTTGGGCTTTGGGCGCTGGTTTGGCAGGGTTGGGCAGTACGTCGGATCGGACGCGAATAAGCTCCGGTCCATCAATGCGCCTTGGTACCAGGCCGGTGTGAGTGCCACGAAAGCACCCGGCACCTACGACATCTGTGTCACCAGCGTGCATTCCATGGAGCGCCGCGGTGCGATGGCCCAGAGCGATCTGGCAACCAAGGAACTTGCGGGCGCGCACTCGTTGCCGGGCCACGAAGCCATGGAGCGCGGCGTCATCCGCACGGCCACTCTCTCGGAGGCACAGAAAAATCCCCGGTATGCGCATGAAGGAAACCTCCTCTACGAGACACCGGAGAAGGACGAGAGTTTCTTCCCAGACGCATGGCGGTACGACCACACAGACAAATCGACCGGGCAGATCCAAAATGCCTGGGCTATGTCGGTCGATCTCAACTCCTGCATTGGCTGCAACGCGTGTGTGGTAAGTTGCTACGCGGAAAACAACATCCCCGTGGTTGGGCGCGAGCAGGTCAAGATCGGGCGCAACATGCAATGGATACGCATCGATACGTACTTCGAGGGCGATCTTCACGCACCCAAGGCGCACTTTCAGCCCATGATGTGCCAGCACTGTGAAAACGCCGGATGCGAGCAGGTGTGTCCCGTGGGTGCCACCGTGCACACGCCGGAAGGCCTGAACACAATGGTCTACAACCGCTGCGTGGGGACTCGGTACTGCTCGAACAACTGCCCTTATAAGGTGCGGCGATTTAACTTTCTGCTCTATGCGGACTATGACACCGAGAGCTTAAAGTTCATGCGGAATCCTGATGTAAGCGTGCGGTCGCGCGGCGTGATGGAGAAATGCACCTACTGTGTGCAGCGCATCCAGGCGGCGAAGATCGATGCAGACAAGGAAGGCCGGGCCATCCGCGACGGCGAGATTGTCACAGCCTGCCAGCAGGCCTGCCCGACTGATGCAATCGTCTTTGGCAATCAGAATGACAAGGGCAGCCGCATCGCCCGGCTGAAAGCCGAGGAGCGAAGCTACGGTGTGCTTGCCGACCTGAACTACCGTCCGCGGACTAGCTATGTCGCGGGCGTATCGAACCCAAACCTTGAGCTGGAGACGGCGTAATGGCGACAAAACCTCAGATCGATCCGTACCGCCACCCGGTTAACGATCCCATGATCGATCCCGTCACGGGAGAGTTCGCGGTGATCGCTCCAGGCCATAACTTCACCAGTGTCACGCGTAAGATTGCCAACGTGGTGTTGACCTCGCATACGCCGCTTGGCTGGTTCTTTGGCCTTGTTGTCGCGGGGGGCGTGGCCTCGCTAGCGGTCGTAGCGATCACCTGGTTGGTGCTGAAAGGCGTCGGCATTTGGGGCGTGACCATTCCCGGTGCCTGGGGCTTCGCGATCGTCAACTTCGTCTGGTGGATCGGCATCGGCCACGCCGGTACCCTGATCTCCGCGATTCTGCTCCTCTTCAAGCAGAGTTGGCGCAACTCCATCAACCGCTTCGCCGAGGCGATGACTATCTTCGCTGTTGTGTGCGCGGGTCTCTTTCCCGTGCTGCACATCGGCCGGCCATGGTTAGGGTACTGGCTGCTGCCGTTGCCCAATACCATGAACATCTGGCCGCAGTACCGTTCGCCGCTCTGCTGGGATGTCTTCGCAGTTTCTACGTACGCGACCATATCGGTGGTCTTCTGGTACATGGGCATGATTCCGGATTTTGGAACACTGCGCGACAAAGCGCAGCTGCCCTTCGCGAAGTGGTTTTATGGACTGCTGTCGTTGGGATGGCGCGGATCAACCCGCCACTGGATGCGTTACGAAACGGCGTCACTGCTACTGGCCGGTCTTTCGACCCCGCTGGTGCTCTCGGTGCACACCGTGATCAGCTTCGACTTCGCCGTGGCGGCGCTGCCCGGTTGGCATACCACTATTTTCCCGCCATATTTTGTGGCAGGTGCCATCTACTCCGGTTTTGCCATGGTGTTGACGCTGGCCATTCCGATCCGCAAGTTCTACCACATGGAAGACCTGATTACGCTGCGCCACCTGGACAATATGGGTAAGGTCATGCTGGGAACCGGCTTGATCGTGGCGTACGGCTACGGCCTGGAAGTCTTCATGGCGTGGTTTTCCGCATCGCACTGGGAATGGTTCATGATGTGGAACCGGATGTTCGGACCCATGGGCTGGGGTTACTGGCTGCTGATTCTGTTCAACATTGCGCTTCCACTGGGAACGTTGTGGTGGAGAAGGCTGCGCACCAACGTGGCGTATTTGTTCGCAATCTCCATCGTGATCAACATTGGTATGTGGTTTGAGCGGTTCGTCATTGTTGTGACGTCGCTCTACCGTGACTTTCTGCCAAGCTCCTGGGGCACCTACCGGGCCACCAAGTGGGACTATATGCTGTACATCGGAACAATGGGTATCTTTACCAGCCTGTTTCTGCTGTTTGTCCGTTTCGCTCCCATGATCCCGATGAACGAAATCAAGATGATGCTGCCGCAAACCAAATTGGCCGGTGGCATGGACGCGGAAGAAACCGTAGAGGAGACTGCCTGATGCCAGTGCAAGAGGGAATCTACGGCCTTCTCGCTGAATTCAACACACCCGGTGCCATGGTCCAGGCGACCGTTGCCGCGCGCAACGCCGGGTTCCGCCGCATGGAATGCTATACGCCCTACCCGGTGGAGGAAGCCGCAACCGCGCTCGATGTGCACCGCACGCGCGTGCCGCTGATGACACTGCTCGGTGGCTGCCTGGGCCTGACCACGGCTTTCCTCATGCAGACGTGGATGTCGGCCATCTCCTACCCGATCAACGTGGCGGGACGCCCGCTGTTTTCCTGGCCGGCGTTCATCATCCCGGCATACGAATGGACCATCCTGTTCGCCGGTCTCTCGGCTGCGTTTTCCATGATCGCGCTAAATGGCCTGCCACAGCCCTACCACCCGCTGTTCAATGCACCAAACTTCCGCCTCGGCGCAACGGACGACAAATTCTTTCTCTGTCTTGAAGCGACAGACCCACGGTTCAGCCTCGCGGACTCGCGTGAGCTTCTCGAGCGATACCATGCAGTCAGCGTAGTGGAGGTAGACCTGTAATGCTGAAGCAGGAAAGTGAAAACAGCAGAACGGTAGCTATCCCGCGCCATGCAGCCGGTGCCTTGGCTGCGTGCTTGTGTGTCCTTGGTCTGGCAGGATGCCGGCAAGACATGCACAATCAGCCAAAGTTCTACCCGCAGCGATCGACCACGTTGTACGCCGATGGCAGATCGGTGCGTCCGCAGGTAACAGGCACGGTCGCGCGCGGGCAGGAAGATGCCGGATCATATTTTCGAACTGGCATGGTCAATGGGCAGGAAGGCGACGGCCTACCCATGCCCGTAACGGCCGAGCTGATGCAACGCGGTCAGGAGAAGTACAACGTCTTCTGCACGGCGTGCCACTCCCGAGTTGGAAACGGCAAGGGAATGATTGTGATGCGTGGGTATTTTCCCGCGGGAAATCTCCACACGGACCGGTTGCGTCAGGCTCCTCTAGGACACTTCTACAACGTGATCGCGAACGGCTACGGTGCGATGCCGGAATACAGCGGTCAAATTGAGACTCAGGATCGCTGGGCCATTGTGGCTTACATTCGCGCGTTACAGCTGAGTCAGCACGCGACGGCTGCTGATGCAGGCGGCGCGCATATCGAGCAGATGAGCGAAGTCGAGCAGCGCGAAGGCTTTGGACCGCAGTTCGTGACCGATTGGGAGTTGCCCGCAACAGCCGGCCAGATCAAGCCGACGGCTCCTGCGTCCACGCCGCTGCCCGCACCTATGCCGGCCGCCGCTGCCGCTATGACAGTGTCGAACTCCGCCGCAACCAAGGGAGCCGTAACCAGCGCAAACCCTAGTGCGCCCGCTTTGGTTTCAGCAACACCGCCTGCAGGTGTAAAGTCCGCGAAAGCGGGCGCAGCGACTGCAACCGAGACTGAAGGTGACGCGACGGTTCCGGTCAAGACGGCTCCCGCAGCCGCGACGGCCGATGTTGCAGGAGGCGAAAAGCTGTACCTTGGTAACTGCAGCGCTTGCCACCAGGCTAACCGTCAAGGCATGCCTCCGATGATTCCCTCGCTGGTAGGCATCGTCGGGCGTGTAGGGGCAGCCCACATTCACAGTGTCACGACGACTGGCATCAACACCGGCAAGGTCAACATGCCGTCTTTCACCGGCAAGCTGACCTCGAGCGATGTTGACAAGATCATCGCGTTCCTTGCTGCAAGTAAATAGCGTTACAGACACAACACACAGGAAAGCCCGCAACGCCATGGCACACGGACACGAACAGTACGCAAATGAAGGATTCGGGGATCCGGGAGCATCGTCTCACGCGCTCCATGCCGATCACGGGCCGCGAACGCTCCCCGCCGATCTGAGCGCGCCGCCAGTGATGGCCCTTTGGCAAACGCGGGCGCTGGTTGCGGCAGGGACAGGCCTGGTGCTCTCGTTCATCACCGGCCTGCTTGGCGGCTTCGATCACATCATGAGGGCTTACCTGCTCGGCTTCATGCTTTGCTTCGGCTTTACCGGTGGCGGGCTTTGCATGTTGATGCTGCAGTATGTCTCTGGCGGTAAGTGGGGTCTGATCATGCGGAGACCCATGGAGGCCATGAGCCGGACCGTGCCGCTGCTTATCGTCCTGTTCATTCCGCTGCTTGTGTTTGGCAAGCGGCTCTACCTTTGGGCCGCGTATCCCACGCGCGAATCGATCGAAAACGGCGTCCACAACGGTTTGCTGAACGAAGCGGAAGCACACGCGCTGAACTGGAAGCACGTGATGCTGAATCCAGTCAGCGTCTTCTTTCAGTTCGTCATTATCTTCGGTTTCATGCTGTTGTGGGGCTACTTCCTGAACCGCTGGTCGCTAGACCGCGATGCCGATCCGGCCGGTGGCACGCAGGCCTCTTTTGAATTTTGGCGGATCCGCTCAGAGAACCTCTCCGGCATCGGGATCCTGATCTACGTCGTCATGTTGACCGCCGTTGTGATCGACCTGGTCATGACTCTCGACATTACCTGGTACTCCACCATGTACGGGCTGATTTATCTGGTCGGGCAGGGCTACGGTGTGCTGGCGCTTGGCGTTCACACGATCATCCGGCTGTCGCGTCATCAGCCGCTGGCAACCGCACTGCGCAAGACCGAGCAATACGACCTGGGCAAGTTCATGCTCGGCTTCGTCATGCTGAACATCTACCTGAGCTTTGCGCAGTTCTTGATCATCTGGTCGGCAAACCAGCCGGAAGAACTGCACTGGTATTTAAATCGGATTCGGGGCGGATGGTGGACCATCACCTCACTTGATTTCATCTTCCACTGGGTCATTCCGTTTGTGCTGCTGCTCAGCCGTCAGTTCAAATACGACAACCGGAAAATGCTTGCGTTGACGGCGTGGATGATCTTCGCTCGCTGCTTCGACCTGTTCTGGTTGATTGAGCCAAACTTTAAAGACGCAGCCGAGAACCTTCATTTAAGTGTCGGAATCTTTTCCTACATCACCGTGCCGCTCTTTGTAGTGGGTCTCTGGATGTGGATGTATCTTAAGAATCTCGCATCACGCCCACTCATTGTCCGTAACGATCCGCACACGGCGGAAGTCCTGGAGCCGGAACATGCCCACTGAATTTAACGACCGCGATCACGGCCTTAGCCAAAGGCGCGCCACGAGCGGTGCTGATGAGCACGGTTTTAGTAAGCCGGTGCCAAACGAGTCGCCCAAGTTCGACGCCGAGCATCCTGGATACGAGACCACCGACGTCAACACCAAAGGTGTAGTCGTATTTCTTGGAGGCTTGGTTGGCTTTCTTGCGGTGTTCTTCGTCCTTTGCTACGCCATGGGCGCTGCCATAAATGGCGGTCTATTAAAAACGGATCAGGATGCAGCTGCAAGGAACCCGTTGTCGGCACCCAGCGCTCGCGCTGTGCAGAAGCGTGGCGAAAGTCTGGCCAATAATCCTGAGCAAGAACAGCGCCGGGCGGCAGAAATTGCGCAAAGCTTTCCTACACCTCGCGTCCCCACAGACGATGACAATCAGGAGACGGCGGACATGCACGCCCGCGAAGACCTGTTGCTGGAGCATTACACCGCGGTGAGTGCTGATGATGGGCCCGCCGGAACCGTTCGCATCCCCGTGGAACGTGCCATGCAACTGATCGCGCAACGTGGCTTGCCTGCGGCTTCGTCACAAGTCAATCAGGTGCAGACGAGCCTGACGGGCGATAAACAGTACATCGCAGCAGCGCCTCTGACCAACGGTTTCGCCAGAACGTCCTATGAGTTAGACCAAATGGAAAGCCGGGAACAGCGTTTGAGTGCGGGTGAGAGCCCGTCAGCCCCACCCGCTAACACCCATGCAAAGCTGGAAGAGCAGAGGAAATAACAAATGACTTGGCAGGAAACATTCCGGACCATGCGCAATGCGGCCCTCTCTGGGACGTGCGCGCTGCTGATCGGCCTGTTTCCGGCGGCAAACGCGCAGGTTTCAGGCTACGGCGATAAGCAAACTGGTGAGTCTTACGGCAATGAGCTGCCTGCCGTGCTGAAGGGTGCTTCCATTAACCAGCACCTCAACACGCAGCTGCCGGATGTGCCCTTCGTCGACGAGACCGGCAGGCCGGTGATGACGGGAGATTACTTCGGCGCGGCTGCCAGTCACAAACCGGCCGTTCTGGCGTTGGTCTACTTTAACTGTCCAATGCTTTGCTCGGAAGAGTTGGACGGTCTGACACAGTCACTTGCGATGGTTCACCTCGATCCGGCAAAGGACTTTAACGTTCTCATCATCAGCATCGATCCTTCGGACACGCCGGTCGAAGCTGCCCGGAAGAAGGCGTTGTACACGAAACGGTATGCCCGGCCCGGCACGGAGTCCGGCTGGCATTTCCTGACCGGACAGCAGGCGTCAATTGATGCTGTGACCAAGGCAGTGGGATTCGGCTACGTCCGGATTGCATCCTCTGACGGCAAGACCACACAGTTCGCTCACGCCAGTGCAATCCAGGTACTCACGCCCGAGGGCCGGATCGCTCAATATTACCTCGGTGTGGAGTACGCGCCTAAAGACCTGCTGCTTGGATTGATCGAGGCTTCTGACCACAAGATAGGGTCGCCGGTAGCCAACATTCTTACCTATTGCTATCACTATGATCCCCACCGCAACAAACATAGTTTGATCATCGCGCGCGCGGTGCAGTTTGGCGGCATGATTACCGTCGCGGGCCTGGGCGGATTTATGTTTTTGATGTTTCGACGCGACCTGAAGCTGGGCCGTGACCACGCGCTCACGCGCCGCGATTAGAACAGGGGCGCCCGCCCTGATGGCACGATTTGACTGAGAGAACGGCAAGGAAGAGACAAGGCAGACGATGGGAATCAGTCCGGTACTTTGGCAGTTTTTAACAAAATGGCTCACTGACTCGGCGATTTGGCCGACGGAAGCCTCTACCATCGCGCCATGGGCAGACGCGCTGTACCTATTTCTTTGGCTGATGACGTTGGCAGGCCTCATTCTTGTTGGCGCGTTAGTATTCTTCTTCGCGGTGCGTTACCGCCGTGAGCGTCACCCCGTCGCAGTGCAGATTGAAGGTTCGACCCTGTTAGAAGCAACATGGACGATTATTCCGTTGGGGATCTTCTTGTTTGTCTTTGTATGGGGCGCATGGTTGTACTTCCGCATCTATAATCCGCCGACGGACGCCATGCAGGTGTACATCGTCGGAAAGCAGTGGATGTGGAAAGCGGAGCACCCGGGTGGTCAGCATGAGATCAACGCTCTGCACGTTCCGATCGGGCGTCCCGTCCAGCTAACGATGATCTCGCAGGACGTGTTTCACTCGTACTCGATCCCGGCGTTCCGGGTGAAGCGCGAGGTGATTCCAGGCCGCTACAGCACCGTGTGGTTTAACGCGACACGCCCGGGCACATACCATCTTTTCTGCACACAGTACTGTGGCACACTTCACTCCGGCATGATTGGTGAAATTGTAGCCATGACACCGGTTGACTACGAGCGCTGGACGCAGGAGTCAACCAGCGGCATGAGTCTGGCGCAGAATGGAGAACGTCTGTTTGCGTCGATGGGCTGCAACAGTTGCCATTCCGGCAACTCCGTGGCGGCTGGGCCCAATCTTGCAGGTATCTACGGGTCTAAGATAAAAATGGATGACGGATCGGAGCAGGTCGCAACCGATGGATGGCTTCGCGATACCATTCTCAATCCGTCGCAACATGTACCGCTGGGTTATAAACCCATCATGCCGACCTACCAGGGGCAGATCAGCGAAGAAGGTCTGATCGACATCGTGGAATATATCAAGCAGCAGAAAACCAATTACCGTATTCAGCAGACGCTGACTACCTCAAAGTCCGACGACGCGGCCCCGACAGCGCCAGCGCCGATACAAAAGGTGACGCCATGAGTACCATCGTGTCCTTGCCCGACCAGAGCACGGCAACCCTGCCGAAGCGTAACTTCATTAACGCCGAGCAGGGTATCCTCTCCTGGCTCCTGACTGGCGATCACAAACGCATCGCCATGCTGTACCTTGTCAGCATTACCTTCTTCTTTTTTATAGGAGGATTTTTCGCTGGGATGGTGCGGTTGGAACTGCTAACGCCCGCCGGTGACCTGATGGCCGCTGATACCTACAATAAGATGTTCACGATGCATGGCATCGTAATGATCTTCTTATTTCTGGTGCCTTCTGTTCCCGCCACACTCGGAAACTTTTTGATTCCGATCATGGTGGGTGCAAAGGATCTCGCCTTTCCGAAGATCAATCTGCTGAGCTGGTATTTGTACATGATCGGGGGCATTTTCGTCCTGACCACGTTGGTCCTGGGTGGAGTGGATACCGGGTGGACGTTTACCACACCGCTCTCCACGCATTATCTGAATACCCACGTCGTTACGACGGCGACGGCAGTCTTCATCGCGGGGTTTTCGTCCATCTTCACCGGTCTCAATTTCATCGTGACGATTCACCGGATGCGCGCGCCAGGCATGACATGGTTTCGTCTGCCGCTATTTGTCTGGTCGAATTATGCCGCTTCCGTCCTGATGGTACTCGGAACCCCGGTTCTGGCGATCGCTATCGTGCTCGTGGCGCTGGAGCGAACGGTGGGCATCGGCGTATTCGATCCCACCAAGGGTGGCGACCCGCTCCTGTTTCAGCATCTCTTCTGGTTTTACTCGCACCCTGCGGTTTACATCATGATTTTGCCGGGATTCGGCGTGATCTCCGAAGTGATTTCCACGTTCAGCCGTAAGCGCGTGTTTGGATATACGGCGGTTGCCTTCTCTTCCGTAGCCATTGCGGTCTTCGGCTTTTTCGTGTGGGCACATCACATGTTCATTATGGGTGTTTCAAACTACTCAGCGCTGGTGTTCTCGCTTCTAACAATGTTAGTCGCAGTGCCCTCTGCCATAAAGATTTTCAACTGGTCCTTCACCATGCAGAAGGGCTCGATCACCTTCGAAACACCGATGCTGTACGCATTCGGTTTCATCGGATTGTTTACCATCGGCGGCCTCACGGGCGTCTTCCTCGGCTCGCTCGGCATGGACATCATGCTGACGGAGACGTACTTCGTTGTCGCCCACTTCCACTTTGTCATGGTGGGTGGAATGCTGATGGCATTTCTTGCCGGCGTCCATTTCTGGTGGCCTAAGATGACAGGCCGAATGTATCCCGAATCGGTGTCCAAGCTCGCGGCCATTATTACGTTCGTCGGCTTCATTCTTACGTTCTTTCCTCAATTCATTGTGGGATACCTTGGAATGCCCCGGCGATACGCTGCATACCCGCCGGAGTTCCAGGTACTGAATGTTCTTTCTACCGCCGGTGCCACGGTACTCGGGGTTGGTTATATGCTGCCGCTCTTTTACCTTGCTTGGTCACTAAAGTATGGTGCGATTGCGGGCAGCAATCCTTGGCAAGCGACTGGTCTTGAGTGGCAGATCCAATCCCCGCCGCTCACGGAGAACTTCATCGAGACGCCAATCGTAGACCACGAGGCGTATGACTACGAGTGGCTCGCTCACAAGCAGCAACAAGAGTTACAGCACGTAGGTTGACTCGGCCCTTCTTCAGGGAACACGAACGACGCAGCAGGAAAGGGTATTGCATGTCCATAGCTTCGACCATTGCACATCCGCCGGAGCCGGAGATACATGCGTCTCATGACGTGCATGATCACCCGTTTTATCAGCGGCACCACTTTGAAACCGCCGAACAGCAGAGAGAGGCCGCTTCCTTTGGGATGTGGCTCTTCCTGCTCACCGAAATCATGTTTTTCGGTGGCCTCTTCTTCGCCTATTTGTTATACCGGAACTGGTATTACGATGCCTTCGTCGCGGCGTCGAACTCGATTTCCATGCCGCTGGGATTGCTGAACACCATCGTGCTCATCAGTTCTTCCTTCACCATGGCCATGGGCGTCTGGTCAGCTGAAATCCGTAACAAGAAGTTCTTACAGTGGTCTCTGATCGCGACAATCGTGCTTGGCTTCATCTTTCTCGGTATCAAGTCGATCGAGTACACGCAGAAGTTTGAAGAACACCATGTGCCTGGTGCCAGCTTCGACATTTCAGACTTTGTGCACCCTAAAGACGCGAAAGAAAAGCCGCTTACCGTGGACATGGCGAATCATACGCAGATCTACTTTTCGCTATATTTCGCGATGACCGGTGTGCACGCATTGCACATGATCATTGGAATTGCGATTCTCTTCGTGCTTCTCTGGAAAGCGCGTACGGGGCTGTATACGAGTGGCTACATTCAGCCGATTGAGAACTTCGGGCTCTACTGGCATTTCGTCGATATTGTCTGGATTTTCCTGTTTCCTTTTCTTTACCTGATTAACCGGCACTAGGGCCTGGACGATCCGCACGAAGGATGACTGCATGAGTGAGCAAGCTAAATCACCAGAATTGAAGCCGGTGGACGCCGGGCAGGGCAACCTGGACTACCACGATCCGGGCGACGTCACGAATCCGGAGCATATTGCGCATCACATCGTTAGTCCTGTCGTCTATGGCATGATTTTTGGCGTGCTCATGCTAGGCACGTTGCTAACTGTCGGCGCGTCGATGATTCCGCTAGGACCCTTCAATGCGGCGGTGGCGATAGGTATTGCCTGCACCAAAGCCGTGTTTGTAGTTCTCTTCTTCATGCATGTCAAATACAGCTCGCGACTGGTGAAACTGACCGTAGCCGCTGGATTTTTCACCTTCGTCGTCCTCGTGATGATGAGTCTGCTGGACTATGTATCCCGTGCGTGGGGACAGTGGTAGCGAACGGCGTGGGTTGCGGGAACTCAAGTGGAACCGATCTTTACATGGGGTTAGCTGGATGCCGTGGGCTTATACAAGACGCGCCATCACGGCGTCGTGGTGCGTTGTGGAACCGACTCTGAAGAGACGCTCCCCGATCCGTTCAAAGCCGGCCTTCTCGTAAAACCGGATCGCATCGTGGTTCTGGCCGTACACGCCCAGCAGCAGGCGGGTGCGTCCCAGAGCGCGGGTGCGCTCCAATGCGTCTTCCATCAGTGCGCGCCCGATGCCAAGCCCCTGGAACCGGTGCAAGAGATAAATACGGCGTAGCTCATAGTCTCCGGGGGTACCCGGCACTGGCAGGTCGGGTTCGCAGCACACGTGATAACCCACGGGAGCGTCACCCGGTTCAGCCTCCGCCAGGACGCAGCGAGTCGATGGCTGGGCAAGATACTTCGCAAATGCCTCTGGTGAGTTGTTCCTCTGGCAGTGCGCAAGCAAATCCGCACCAGTAAGCTCGCCGGCGAATGCCTCCAGTACGCTTGCACCGGCTACAAGCGAAACCATTGGCGCGTCCTCCGCCGTGCACAGCCGGAGGTGATACGGGCGCTCGTTCATCGACCCAGCATATCGTCGCGGGCCCCTGTCCGGCGACTATGGGGTTTTACGCGGACTTCACGTGAGAGCCAGACTTTGCTGCACCATGGACAAGCATGGACTTGCCACTCAAACGTAGAGGCCACGGCGTGCATCTCACGGCGCAAGTCAAGGATGCCAAAGCGTACAACAAAGCCGCTCAACTCCACCGGCGAGAGTGTCGCCGCGCCGCCGGGCGAAACGGCGACCGATGTCGCAGCAAAGGGTTATAGTGAGGGCGACCCGCAGGCTCTCTCGCATCACCCTGCACGCGAGAAGGCAATTCGCGCGGCGGCAACGGCCATCACGCGGCAATCTGCTCCGCAGCAATCTCTAAAACCAAAGACAGCAAAGTTTCCACATAGCGAAGCTGACGCGCGCCGCGCCGCAGCAGCGGCCAGTCTGATCCCCAACCTGCCCGAGGCTCTGCGAAACCTTGCTTCGGATGACCGCCTTACCGTGCGGCGCGACGGCCTGCCTGACCCGCATGGAAGGACGGTCGTTTACTGGATGCAGCGTGCCGAGCGTGCGTTTGACAACCCTGCGCTCGATTGCGCTGTGAACGTTGCTAACGTGCTCCGCCTCCCGGTCGTGGTCTATTTCGCGGGCATCTCAAACTTTCCACACGCAAACCTGCGGCATTACGTGTTCCTGAATGAGGGTTTGCGCGATGTCGAGGAGGACCTGAAGCAGCGGAACATCAGCTTTGTTCTGCGCAACGCACCGCGCGAGGATCATCTGCAACTCTTCCGGGATGCGCAGGCGGCCGTCGTTATCGGCGACGAGAACCCCATGCGCGAACCAGAGCGCTGGCGGCGCGAGATTGCGGAGAAGATCACCATTCCGTTCTGGACGGTCGATGCCGACGTGATTGTGCCCAGTAAGCGCTTCGACAAGGCGCAGTACGCGGCCTATACCATCCGGACAAGGCTCTGGAAAATGGTGCCGGACTATCTGACACCGAGCGCGAACCCCGTTGCCAACCATACCTGGACCAAGCCGCATGGCTTTTTTGCCGACGATGTGCAGCAGGACATGACGGCAGGATGGAAGAACCTTGACCGCAGCGTTGGGCCGGTCGACACCCTGCATGGCGGGGCGCACGCCGCGCACGCGCGTCTGCAGCACTTTGTTACGGAACTGATGCCGGCCTATGCGCACAACCGCAACCATCCGGATCAGGACGGCACCTCGGTCCTCTCGCCGTACCTGCATTACGGACACATCAGTCCGCTGACCATCTATCTCGCCATTGAGTCTGCGGTGGAGAAGGACGGCAGCCTGCGGGAGAGTGCGGACAGCTTTCTGGATGAGCTTGTGACGTGGCGCGAGTTGTGTGTGAACTGGGTCAAGTATGACTCCAACTACGACAACCCGGAGTGCGCGGAAGAGTGGGCGCGGCGCACCGTTGCGGCGCACGCGGGCGACCCGCGCGATCCGCTGTACACGGTGGAGCAGATGGAGCGCGCTGAAACGTATGACGAGATCTGGAACGCGGCGCAGCGGCAGATGGTGCGCCGCGGCTGGATGCACAACTTCATGCGGATGTACTGGGCCAAGAAGGTTCTGGAATGGTCACCAGGCAACGCAACCGCCATGCAGACGCTGATTTACTTAAATGACAAGTACTTCATCGACGGGCGGGATCCGGGTGGCTATGCAGGCATTGCCTGGGCTATCTATGGCAAGTTCGACCGTCCCTGGGGAGAGCGCAAGGTGTTCGGCAAAATCCGCTACATGAGCGCGGCAAGCACAGGCCGCAAGTTCAATAGCAAGGCCTACATCGCACAGAACCCTCCGCTGGACCAGCCCGCGCCCGCAGCCGCTCCTACTGTCGCAACCGCACGGCCGCGAACGCACCGCGCCAAGGGCCAGTACGGCGGCTAGCGAGCGGGCGCAGGCGCGCGGTACACTCCGGCCATGCGTCTTTGTACTCTCTTTCTCCTTTGCGGCCTTGCAGTGCCGGTCCAATCTCAGACGGCGCCGACGGTCGCGGATGCGCAAGCATTTCTGGACCGCGCGAATGCGGCGCTGCTGAAGTCAACCATTGACGGTTCGCACGCGGAGTGGCTGGCGGAGACCGACATCAACGAGGACAGCGAGGCGACGTCGGCGCTGCTGAACGAGCAGGGATCGGCGCTTGCGTTGCGACTCATTGAAGAGAGCCACCGGTTTGACACGCTGGACCTGCCCGCACCCATGCGGCGGCAGATGATGCTGTTGCAGGTAAATGCACCAGCCGCGCCGCACGACCCTAAGCTGCTGGCGGAGGAGACACAGCTTGCCGCGCAGCTGACCGGGATGTACGGCAAGGGCAAATTTTGCCCGAAGGAGGCCATCGCTGGCGTGCCTGCGGGCAGTTGTATGAGCGTGGACGAGGTGGACACATTCATGGCCAAGTCGCGTGACCCGCAGGCGCTGGCCAGGGTGTGGGCTGGGTGGCACGCGGTCGGCGCGCCCATGCGGGACAAGTATGGGCGCTTTGTCGCGCTGCAGAATACCGGCGCGAAAGAGCAGGGCTACAAGGACACGGGCGAGCTATGGCGCGCGGGCTACGACATGACGCCCGCGCAGTTCTCCGCTGAATTGAATCGCACGTGGACGCAGTTGGAGCCGCTCTACCGGGAACTGCACACTTACGTCCGCGCGCGGCTGATTGCAAAGTATGGCGCGGCGGCGGCGCGCAAGGATGGCCTGATTCCGGCGCAGTTGCTGGGCAACACATGGGCGCAGGAGTGGGGCAATATTTACGACATCGTCGCGCCCGCCGATCCGAAGCTGGCGCGCTTTAAGCCGGTCGATCTGGAGACAGCATTGAAGCGGCAGATCGCGATGCATGATCCGGCGTCCGGGCTTGCCTTCCAATGCCAGCCGGGCGCGGCGGGCAGTAATGTTCCGTGCGCAGGACTGGGCGCCATGCCAGGGTCGGATGCGCTGCACGCGGCACAGACCGCCGCGGCGAAAGAGATGGTGCACTATGGCGAGAACTTCTTCACGTCGCTTGGCTTTGCGCCGCTGCCGCAGACGTTCTGGGAGCGCTCGCAGTTTGTGCATCCGCGCGACCGTGAGGTGGTCTGCCACGCCTCCGCGTGGGACATCGACCAGGTGGACGATCTCCGCGTCAAGATGTGTATCGAGGTCAACGCCGATTACTTCACAACTGTCCACCATGAACTGGGGCATAACTTCTACCAGCGCGCCTATGACAAGCAGCCGATGATCTTCCGCAACGGAGCGAACGACGGCTTCCATGAGGCCATTGGCGATAGCATCGCCCTAAGCATCACGCCTGCCTATCTGAAGAAGCTCGGCTTGACGGACACGGAGCCGCCCGCCGCAGCTGACATTCCGCTGCAGTTGCGTACCGCGCTTGATAAGATCGCGTTCCTGCCCTTCGCCCTGGCGCTCGACACATGGCGGTGGCAGGTGTTCAGCGGGGAGATCAAGCCCGCCGACTACAACAAGGCGTGGTGGAATTTGCGTGCGAAGTACCAGGGCATTGCGCCGCCAATGGAGCGCACCGAGGCCGACTTCGATGCGGGAGCGAAAAACCATATCCCGACAAACGTGCCATATGCGCGCTACTTCCTGGCGCGCATTTACCAGTTCCAGTTTTACAAGGCGATGTGCGACGCCAGCGGCTACACCGGCCCGCTGAACCGGTGCAGCTTTTACGGCTCAAAGGCCGCAGGCGCCAAGCTGAACGCCATGCTGGAGAAGGGCCAGTCGCAGCCGTGGCAGCAGACCCTGCAGGAGATGACCGGCACGGATCACCTGGACGCGCAACCCATGCTCGACTACTTCGCTCCGCTGTACGCGTGGCTGAAACAACAGAACGCCGCAGGCGGTGGCAAGTAGCCCTTCGGCTTTGAAAGGGCATGAACCTGCATCTACTGGTGAATGACAGCGCAACCACAATTGGAAGCGAAGTGGCGCAATGCAGCGGGGCTGTCCTGGATTGGCCTCTGCGCTGCCTACGTGATCTACGCCGCCGCTACCTACCCCGGACTGTACCAATGGCTTGCAGAACTTGAGTTGCGGATCTTCGGATCGTACGATCCCGCGGGCACGTTCATTGGGCTGCTGATTGCACTCTGGTTGCCCACCAAGTTGATCGCACCCACGGCATGGAAGCGGCCCCGGCCTGAGCTGCTTGGCATCGGCGTCGATCCGCACGCCGCGCGCCGGACCACGCGGCGCACCATGTTGACCATCGGCGCTGTTTCGCTCCTCACCGGTGTTATCGCGACAGGTGTTGCCATCAGTGAAGGCAGTGACACCGCAAGCACGGCATTGGACCTGAGCCAATCCACGGCAGCGCCCACGGCCAAACGGCTCATTGTTTCTGGCGACCTCCGGACCAAGTACACCTACGTTGTTGAGGAGACACTCAACGGCAACGTGACTCACACGAGTTACACACCCCTGACCAGCCTGTCGTGGACTGCCGGGACACCTGTGCAGTACGTGCTGCGCGAGACGCTGCCGCACGCCGCGTCCGAAGAAGACGCGCCTCTGTCCGGACGCTCTGGCGCTGTGCGGACCGGTCCGGCAGCCGTCTTCCATCACGCGTTGCCGGGCATGGTCCGCACAGGATATGAACGCAGCGGTCTGCGCCTTGCGCCAGACGTAATCGTCCTGGATGAAAACGTGCGCGGTGCCAACGATACGGCTTGGGTTGTTGCCATCTTTGGGTATCTGTTCGCCTTTGTCACTATGATTCTCTGGACGATGACCATGCGCGGTCAGCAACCCAGCAGTACTCTTCCTAAAAGTTCCGCCGCGTACCCCGGCACTGTACCAGCCGGAATGTCCGCTGGCCCACCCAGGCACTGGCAGCTTCGGCTTGGAGGGGAACTGATGGCCGAGTTAGCGTTCATCAGTTATGAAACACCCTGGATCTCGGTTTCTACCAAGGCCTATCCCGGCATGACACCCTTCTGGCGCTACTTCACCGATCCACAGACCTGGCCCAACCACGACGCGACGTTCGACGCGACCGTGCAGATGGTGAAGCAGCGCGGCGGTTTCATCCTCATTCCAGAGGGCGGCGCTCCGACGCAAAGCTTCTCCCTGGTGAACTTCAGTCAACATGGTGGAAACCTGCGCAGATGACCCCGAAGCGTGAAGAAGGTTCGCCTGATCTCATGAGCGCCATCCGGGCGAAGCGTGCGGCGGCGTGGCCAAGTTTCTCTTCAGAGGAAGTGCGCGATGCACGCTTCAAACGGATGGCGGCATCGCTGGGCTTTGCCGTAGGTGCTGCGAGACCGCGCTTGGAGGCTCTCGGCATCACTGTCAGGGACTACTCCAATCCTGGAGGATTCGACTGGGTGCAATCGCGCCCCTACTACAGTTGGGATTTTGTCAGGACCAGCTCGCACTCCTCTTACACGATGAGCACCACGGCGACGATCCGTTTTGCCGGTGCGGTGAACGCGACCGACACGGAGCAATACGAGGCAACGTGGCGCTCTGAGGCGTGGCAGAATACTAATCCAAACTTTCATGTAGCGCGAGGTTCAACAGACATCGGGCCGGAACACCTGGGCTACGGAGTCTTTGAAAATCTTGTGCTGGCGCTCTTGCGCCGCGCGGCTCCAGCGTTTCCTGAACTGCTCGACGATGCAGGTTGGCCCGGTTTCCCGGACTTGCCATCATTACCCCAGGAGGTAGATCATCTCGTCGAAGTCCAGGTATTTCATAAGGAGATGGTCGAGCCGTGGAGCGGGCCTCCGGCTGGTTGCGGAGCGGAGAAGATTGCTGCACTCGAAACGCGACTCGGATGGCGTCTGCCGCTCGCGTACAAGCAATACCTGGCCTTTATGGGAGACGACCGCAAGGGTGTCTTCAGGGGATGTGACTGGTTTATCGATGCCGCGCACGTGAATACGATTGACGCGGAGTTGGCATACATGGAGGTTGATTACACCCCACCTGGAGACACGCTCACCTTTATGTCGCACCAGGGTTACATGTTCGGCTGGTTCGATCTCCCGGCACGCTCGGACGATCCACCCGTGTACTTTTACAGCGAGTCGTCCAGGGAGAACAAGATCGAACATCATGTCCGCTTTACCGACCTGCTGCTTGCGGAACTGAGACACATGAGCTATTTCCTGCGCAGAGCAGGAACGAAGCAGACAGGAGAGCGGTGATGCGATATCCACCTGTCCCAGTCACCACAGAGGAGATCGTCGCTTGCCTGTTGCGTCAAGCGAAGGACGTTGCAGCGGAAGGCCGCCGTGGCGACCCTCGCCCCATGCTGTTGCGCGAGGCGGCTAAGATCGTGACGGCTGCAAGCAAAGGTACTGTACCGGAATGTGACGAAAGTTAACTATTTTGGTGCGCTTGAAGCGGCAAAGCTTCACAGCGCACATGCATCCCATCTGTCTCGCAGGCAAAGAATTCAATAGTGGAGATGTTGCGATGGTAGTGTGGCGTGGTTATGGATGGTGGACGGTCATGATCCTCTGGGCCTGCCTTTACTTTGTTCCGGGTTTCATCCATTTGCGCCAAGGGCAGACCTGGGCGCAGGCCACCCGGCCAACCGTGTATGGCATGCCGTTCGTCGCGGGATTGCTGCTGGCGGGGGTCATCCTCATCGCGCTAGGCATTTACCTGAATCGCGGCCCGCTCCGCAAGATGATTGAACCCAAGACCGGACGCACGTACATGGGCAGACCGACGCATACCTTGTACTACCTCAACATGGAGTACTGGGGCGTGGCTGCATTCATCGGCGGCATCATCATGTGGGTCAAATCACGATGATGGCCGGCCTTACACTCAGTTCCTCCCCGGTGCAGATGGCCACCGTGACCAGCTTCAACGCGCCCGATCCGTGGAACGGCAACCGCCCGGCTCTGATGACGCTGAGCGTGTACCGCATGGTGAATGACCGCTACGTGAAGCTGTTCGCGCCGCAGTCCGCCAAGGCGATGCAAACAGCCTCTGACGGCATGAGCTTGAGTGCCGCAGAGGTGTTGGGCCTGCGGTCCAGCGTGGACGGCCGGTATCATATGCTGCCTACCTCCATCACGCGCCTCTGGCAGAAGAGGGCTATCCGGACCGAAGACCTGCCGCGCATCGTGGCGGAGGTGGAGCGAAACCTGCCCACGTCTGATTACTCTTCCGCCCGGCTCAATCGTCGGCTGTTGAAGCCGGTTAGCTGGGTGTTCGCGGGACTGGGTGCGCTCCTGCTTCTGGTGGCTGCGTTTACCTGGCTTACCGGTCCACCTTCCAGCCACATCATGCGAGA
>CAXUBG010000033.1:0-13847 GCA_964249285.1 uncultured Terriglobus sp.
GTCGCGGTAGAATCGCCTCAGGTGGCGAAGGCAGCGGCAGGCCGGACAGGACGCGCGGCACTCACGCCCGCGCAGATGGAAGCCCGCGCGCAGCAGCGGCTGGAAGATGACGAACTCATCCGGCAGGCGCAGGCCGGCCAGCGGGAATCGTTTGACCAGTTGGTGCGCCGGTATGACGGCGCGGTGCTCCGCCTGGCGCTCCACATGCTGGGCAATGAGCAGGACGCGCAGGACGTGCACCAGGAAGCCTTCCTGAAGGCGTACCGGCACCTTTCCAACTTTCGTTTCGAGTGCTCGTTCTATACATGGCTCTACCGCATCGTGACCAACCTGTGCCTGGACGCGCTGCGCCGCCGCAAAAGCCGCCGCGAGGACCCTTCCACGGCAACGGACTCCGGCGGTGACGTGATTGACCTCATGGCAAATCTAAGCGACGACCGCGCCGGTGCAAATCCGGAGTTGGAGTTGCGCCGCAAGACGCTGAATGATCGTATACAGGATGCTCTTGGCAAATTGACGCCGCGCGAACGAATGGTTTTCGAGTTGAAACACTATCAGGGTCTTAAGCTGCGCATTATTGGCGAAATGCTGCAGACGACAGAAGAGACGGCAAAGAATACACTGTTTCGCGCGACGCGAAAGCTTCGCGCGGACTTAGTAGACGCATAAGGACCGGATCGATTCAAGAACGACACGGCGGGCGAAGGATCCGCTGGAGCGGGACGAAGTACCTTGGGAAGCCATAAGGAAGATGCATCATGACGTGCGACCAGGCAAAAGATCAACTCGTGTTACTGGCCTATGAGGAACTGGACGAACCCAGCCAAGGTGAGCTTGAGTTACATCTGCATGGCTGCCCTCCGTGTGAAGCGGAGCTGGCCTCGCTGAATGCCTTTGGCGAGCGAATGCGGAGGGAAGCATTACCCGATGTGCCGCCCAATCTGCTGGCCGCCGCGCGGATGCGGCTGGACGACGCTCTGGACGAGGCGGGATCAAGCGGCTGGGTATTGCGGCTTCGCGCATCCGTGCTCGCAACGTGGCGGCACTTGTACGCGGCCCCTGCGCTGGCCACCCTTCTGGTGGGCATGGGTTTCCTGGGTGGCAACCTGCTGACGCGTTACCAGTGGCGTCACGCTGAAATCGTCAACGGGACAAAACCCAGTCCGGTCGGCTTTATTAACGATGCGGAGGGCGTCATTAGCAGCGTGAGCGGCATATACGCCACGCCTGACCCCAACATCGTGCAGGTGAAGTACAACCGTATTGTTCCCATGACGTTCCAGGGCAGCATCGACGAGCCTCAGGTGCGCCAATTGTTGATGGCGGGCGCGCAAAAGGGTGCGGACAATGAGGTGCGTGCCACCAGCGTGGGTTATCTGGTGGATGAATGCCGCCTCGGTCACCGGTGCGAGCATGCTTCCGCCGGGGAGGCCACGGGCCTGCGCGATGCGCTGCTGGTGAGCTTGCGCTATGACAAGATTCCGTCCGTCCGCCTGAAGGCGCTCGAGGGTCTGCAACGCTTTGTGGCGGAGGATCCGAAGGTGCGTGACGCGGTTTTGGAAAGCCTCAGCAGCGACACCAGCGCGGAAGTCCGGAAGCACGCCATCGCGATGCTGACGCCTGTTCAGGGCGACTCGAGCGTTCGTCGCGTGTTACACACCGTGTCCACGCAAGATGAGAACCCGTATATTCGCACGGTTTCGATGCAGGCGTTGGGGACGGTCGATGGCATTCAGTAAAGGGGCTGGCGGCTGTATGGTGCTGCTTCTTGCGGCAGCGCAGATGACGGTTGCGCAATCGTACGTGATGCGATCAGCCGAGGCAGCCGCAGTCCTCGCGGGGCCAGTTGGCGGCCATGCCGGCATGGCTGCCGGGAACAGGGCCGTGAGCCAAGGGTACCTCGGCGTTATGATTCGCGATGTGAGCGACAGTGACGTTGCGACGTTGCACCTGAAGAGCACGCACGGCGCGCAGGTTACAATGGTCGATCACGACGGCCCCGCCTGCAAGGCTGGATTGCGGGAGCGCGACGTGATCCTCAGTCTGAACGGCACGATGGTTGACGGCGAGGATCAGTTCCGGCGCCTGCTGCATGAGTTGCAGCCTGGCCGCCCGGTTTCGCTTGTTGTCGTCCGCAACGGTTCAGAGCAGACTGTGAATACCGTGATGGCAAATCGCGAAGAACTGGAAAAGCAGGCTTGGGAACAGCATTGGGTGGTTCCCGAACCGGTTGACAATGCTCCGCCGGTTGCTTCGGCGCCGCCTGCAGGTGTCCGCAGCGGATTCGGCAAATCGTTCATGAGCGGAGGGCTGCTGCTTCCCTTACCCAGCACCTACACCGGTGCCAAAGTGGACGTAATGGGTGCGCAGTTAGCCGAGTACTTTGGGGTAAAGGACGGCAAGGGTTTGCTGGTACACGACGTGGACCCGAACAGCCCGGCAGCAGAAGCGGGCCTCCGGGCGGGTGATGTGGTGACACGCATCAACGGCGGTCACGTGGCGAGCAAGTCAGTCTGGACGCACGTCATGCGCGAGAGTAAAGGGCATCCCGTAAGCCTTACGGTGATACGGGACCGGCACGAGCAGGTGTTGACCATGCTTGTTGATCCAAAGCGTCGCAGCGCAGTGGACACGCCGGCTCCGCTGCAATCCGCGCCTAGCGGGTGGCCGGTCATGCTGCTGCGCTAATTGCTGTCCGTCGTATCTGGCGCGGCGGGGCCGGACCGTATACTGACTTAACCAATGGACACACTGGAGCCGGTACGGCCACACCTGAACGACTATGTACTGGACCGCGCTTACGACGAGATGTTCGAGGCAGCGGAGCATCTTCGCCCGCATTACCAGGTGTTGATGGATCAGCTTTCCGCCCTGCCTCAGACAGAGGTGGAACGCCGTAAACAGGCAGCGGACCTGTCGTTTCTGAACCAGGGCATCACCTTCACCGTCTATGGCCGGGAGGAAGGTACCGAAAAGATCTTCCCGTATGACCTGCTGCCGCGTATCGTCACTGGGGCAGAGTGGGCAATTGTTGAGAGGGGCCTGACGCAGCGCATCACCGCGCTGAACCTGTTTCTGAAAGACATCTACACTGAAGGCCGCATTCTGAAAGATGGCGTGGTGCCGCGCGAAATCGTGTACAGCTGCAAGCAGTTTCGCCGGCACATGATCGGTCTGCAGGTACCGCGCAACGTGTACATCGCAGTCGTCGGCACCGACCTGATCCGCCTGGAGAACGGTGAGTTTGTCGTGCTGGAGGACAATCTGCGGGTACCCAGCGGCGTGAGCTACATGCTGACCAATCGCCGCGTGATGAAGCGCATTTTCCCGCAGATGTTCCGCCGCTACAACGTGCGGCCCATTGAGCAGTACACCCAGTTGCTGCTGAGCACGCTGCGGTCGCTGGCACCCGAGGGCAGGCCTGAGCCGAACATTGTTCTGCTGTCGCCGGGCGTGTTCAACTCCGCGTATTACGAACACGCGTACCTTGCCCGGCAGATGGGGATCGAACTGGTGGAAGGCCGCGACCTGGTGACGCTTGACATTATCCTTTATATGCGGACGACCAGCGGGTTGCGCCGCGTGGATGTGATTTACCGCCGCGTGGATGATGACTTCATCGATCCCATGAGCTTTCGCGCAGACTCGATGCTCGGCGTAGCGGGCCTGTTCAACGCATACCGGGCTGGCAACGTGACACTGGCGAATGCTTTCGGAACCGGCGTCGCGGATGATAAGGCGCTGTATGCGTATGTGCCGGATATCATTCGTTACTATCTTTCGGAAGAGCCGGTTCTGAAGAATGTCGAGACCTACCTATGCGCGCGCCCGGCGGAGCGGTCGCACGTGCTGGCGAACCTCGAGAGCATGGTGGTGAAAGCGGTGGGCGAGAGCGGTGGCTATGGCATGTTGATTGGGCCGCAGTCTACGGCGGCGCAGCGTGAGGAGTTCGCGCGCAAGATCGAGGACGATCCACGTAACTACATCGCGCAGCCGACCATCCAGTTCAGCCGCGCGCCGTGCCTGTTTGGCAACGGCTTTGAGCCGCGTCACGTGGATCTGCGGCCCTATGTGCTATACGGTGATAAAGTCAGCATCGTGCCTGGCGGCCTGACGCGTGTCGCGTTGAAGAAAGGTTCGCTGGTGGTGAACAGCTCGCAGGGCGGCGGCAGCAAGGATACCTGGGTTTTAAGCCAGTAACGTTTGACAATGAAGTGCACTGGCTGATTGGCATGACTGCATACGAGTGGGATCCTGTAAGAGCCGAGCAGAATTACAACAAGCATAAAGTACGTTTTGAAGACGCACGCGAGGCGCTCGAAGATCCCGATCTTCTCTACTTGCCGGATCGTATCTACGAAGGGGAAATGCGACATCAAGCAATCGGTAAGGTGGGTGGCGTGCTTCTGTTGATGGTGGCGCATACAATACGAGGCAGTGATGAACAAACACACATTCGAATCATCTCGGCGCGAATCGCAGAACGAAGGGAGCGAGAACTCTATCGTATCGGTACCGGCGGGAACATCCGTCCTTAGGTCACCAGAAGATCTGGAACGTCTACATCTGCTTGCGTCCCGACCCGACAACGAGATTGATTTCTCTGATATTCCACGCCTCACACCGGAAGAGTACGAGTCTGCCAAGCGCAGCATCGCAGAACGCCATGCTGCCAAGCTGCAGAAGGCCAGTTAGATGCTTTCGCGTGTTGCAGACAGCCTGTACTGGATGAGCCGCTACCTCGAACGCGCGGAGCATACGACGCGACTGCTGGACGTGAATCTGAACCTGATGCTGGATGAATCGCCATCCAGCGCGGACCGGCGGTGGCAGCGCGTGCTGCAGGCGTTGGGATCGCCCAAGAATGTGGAATGGAAGGGCGATGCCTTCGCGCTTACACGCTGCCTAACGTTCGACTCCAACACGCGTTCCAGCGTGCTGGGTTGTATTATCGCCGCGCGTGAAAATGCGCGTCATGTGCGTGAGCAGATTTCCACGGAAATGTGGCAACGCCTGAACAGCCTGTACCTGCAGGTGACGCGGCCGGAGATGCAGAGCAACCTGCATGCCGAGGCGCTACAGCAGCAACACGAAGGACCAACAGAGTTTCTCGCCCAGGTGATGGAAGCGGTGCACCAGTTCCAAGGCGTGACGGACTCTACGATGAGCCATGGCGAGGGCTGGCAGTTCATTCAAGTGGGACGCTATATGGAGCGCGCCTCAGCAACTGCCATGCTGCTGGAGGCCTACCAGCCCGAGTTATGGACTTCGCAGGATGCGTTGCCGGATAGTAACGAGTATCTGGAGTGGATGGGCCTCTTGCGCAGCGCGACCGCGTTTGAGGCGTACTGTAAGGTCTACACCGCGGACCTGGCGCCGGATTGGATATTGGAGTTTCTCCTGCTCGATCAGGATTTTCCGCACTCGCTGCGGTTCTCCATCAACGCGATGCAACATGCGCTGGAAGCGGTGCAGGAGGTCAGCGGAGGCACGCGATCGGAGAAATTGAGCCGGATTTCCGGTAGGCTAAGCGCCACCTTGAGTTATTCCAGCGTGGAAGAAATTATGAGCACCGACGTAGTGCGTTATCTTCGCGAAATACAGTTGCAGTGCCGGGAAATTCACATTGCCATTTACGAGCTCTATGTAGACTATTCCATTCAGGCAGCATTAGCAGGGTAAGAGCGGCTCCCTCACCGTGTCTTGGGCGATGGTACGGAACGAGAGAAACAATCGAGCCTCTACTCGTTTACTTGCGATCCTGGAAGCACCAGCAGCCAAAGGGACAGGAGCAACCATGTATTACACAGTGCGGCATCTGACGAAGTTCGTCTATTCGAACGCGGTGAGTGAGAGCATCATGGAGACGCACATGCATCCGCGCTCCGATGCGATGCAGCGCTGCCTTAATTTTCAGCTCTCGGTGAGTCCTCGTTGCAGGGTATTTAGTTATCGCGACCACCTGGCGAATCATGTGCATCACTTTGACATTCCCGGTGCCCACGAGCAATTAGTGATTGTGGCGGAGAGCCTAGTGGAAATGGAGGAGGCATTACCCCTGCCTTCGTTTCTGGCACCAGATGCGTGGCAGGAGTTGGACGCGGATGTGGCCGCGGGTGACTTTTGGGAGTTCCTGTTTCCCAGCGAGTTTGCCGCTCCAACACCCCTGCTGGAAGAGCTTGCGGATACGTTGGAGGTGCGTCGCCGCGACGACCCCTTGATGGTGCTGCATGACCTGAACGAGAAGCTGTACCGCTACTTTGACTATGTGCCGAGGTCAACCGAGGCCGACTCGCCCATTGACGTAGCGCTGACGCAGAGGACGGGTGTTTGCCAGGATTTTGCGCACGTCATGATTGCACTGGTGCGCTCGCGGCTGCGGATTCCGTGCCGGTATGTCAGCGGCTATCTGTATCACGGCGACCGCGACCGGGACCGGAGCATCAATTCCGCTACGCACGCGTGGGTAGAGGCATACCTGCCGCAGATGGGCTGGGTCGGATTTGACCCGACGAACTGGCTGGTGGCTGGGGACCGTCACATCCGTACGGCGCTGGGGCGCGACTACAGCGATGTGCCGCCGACCCATGGCATCTTTCGCGGGTCGGCCAATACGGACCTCACCGTGGCGGTACGCGTGTCGCCCAGCGAGGGTACGCCGCTGATCGATCAGGAACTGCCGGTACCGGAAGACTGGTCCATGCTGGTGGAAAAGGCGCAGCAATTGCCGCCTGCACCATCCCCCATGGCAGACCACATCAAGCATCTGCAGCAGATGCAGCAAGCCCAGCAGTAGCTAGCGCGTGAGCGCCGGTGAGGTGGCGTGGTCAACAGCGAGCGGGTGCGTGTTGTCCTTATAGATCACACCGGATTTCATCACGAACTGCACGTGCTGGGTCGTGGTGATGTCCTTGAGCGGATCGGCGGAGACTGCGATGATGTCGGCCCACTTGCCCGCTTCCAGCGCGCCCGCGCGGTCGTTCCAACCCATTAAATCAGCAGCGTTCAGCGTGGCGCTTTGCAGGGCGGCCAGCGGCGACATGCCGTACTCGTGAACGTAGACTTCCAACTCATGCGCGTTCAGGCCGTGCGGGTAGACGGCGGCATCGGTGCCCAGCGCCACCTTCACACCGGCGGCGATGGCCCGCTTGTGGTTGGCGCGCGCGACGGCGGTGGTATCTTTCATCTTCTGCGCGTACAGGGCGGGCAGGTGGCCGTTGTCCTTGTACCAGTCGTACAGGTAGCTGGTGGGGACCAGGTAGGTGCCGTGCTGCTTCATCATGGCGATGCCCTTGTCATCGATGTAGCTGCCATGTTCGATGGAGTCCACACCTGCCTGGCTCGCCCACAGGATTGCTTGCGCGCCATGCGCATGGGCAGCCACCTTGCGGCTGAGGCGGTGCGCGTCGGCCACGATGGCTTGCATCTCCTCGAGCGTGTATTGCGATGCTTGCGGGTCGTCACCTTTGGAGAGGACACCGCCGGACGCGCCGATCTTGATCAGATCAGCGCCATACTTGATGTTCTGCCGCACCATGTGTTGCACGGCGGGGATGCCGTCGGCAACAGCCTCTCCCTGCAAGTGATACTGGTACGGCAGGAGGTTCTCGTCCATGTGGCCGCCGGTGATGCCCAGCGCCGGGCCGGAGACCTGCATGTGCGGACCGGGGATGTGGCCCTCGTTGATCTCGTCACGCAGCGCCACATCGGTGAAATCGTTGGCACCTACGTTGCGAACAGTGGTGAAGCCCGCCTCCAGCGTAGTTTTCGCATTCTCCACACCAAGGATGGCCTCCTTGCCGGGCGTCATCGACAATTCGAAGTACGGGTCGAAGTCGGGCACACCCGTCAGGTGCGTATGGACATCGATCAGGCCGGGCAGCAGCGTGCTGGTGCGGAGATCCACTTCACGGTCGCTGGATTGCAGCGGCGTGGATGCTGTGGGTGTGATTGCCACGATGCGGTCGCTCTGGATGACGACCGTCATATCCGCAGGTTCCTTGCCGGTGCGCACGTCCAGCACACGGCCCGCGCGCAACAGGGTGCGTCCAGCCGGCGGAGCGTAGGACGGTTGCTGGGCGCGCATTGAGACGAATGTGCAGCAGAGGGCGAAGCAGGCGAGACGGTGCATGGGCGGATCCTTACGGGAGATCGAACGGTGTACTTGTCACTGTACTTGAAGCAGCGGTTACACTGGGCAGGTCCATTCGTACAACTTACTTCACGTCTTCAGAAGGAGTCCTGATGCTGCTGTCGTCCCGTGTTTCTGTTGCACTCGCGCTTTGCCTGCCATTCGCTGCATTGTCCCAACCCGCGCGCGCGCCACGCACCACGCCCGTGACGCAGGCGGAGGTAGACCGGATTACGCGCGAGGCGATCCTGATCGACACGCATGACGACATCACATCGAAGACGGTGGAGGGCTATGACATTGCCCTGCCGAACAAGACGGGGCAGACCGACCTGCCACGTATGAAGGGATTCCTTGGCGCGGAGTTCTTCGCAGTGTATGTCGGTGCGAACTACGTGAAGGACAACGCAAGTGCGCATCGTGCGCTGGACATGATCGACACCGTGCGGACGGATGTGATCCTGAAGCATCCGGATGAGTTTGTGTTTGCCACAACGGCGGATGACATCGAGCGCGCGCACAAGGCGAAGAAGATTGCCGCGCTGATGGGCATCGAAGGCGGACACGCCATTGAGGATGATTTGCGCACGCTGCGGGACTTCTATGCGCTGGGCGTGCGCTACATGACGTTAACGCACTTCAACACAAACCACTGGGCGGATTCGCAGGGCGACATCGACGACGCCAACGTCCCGCACCACAACGGCCTGACGCCGTTTGGCGACGACGTAGTGCGGGAGATGAACCGCCTGGGCATGATGGTGGACATCTCGCACACGGCAGACCCAACGTTCTACGCGGTGCTGAAGGTGAGTACGGCACCGGTCATTGCGTCGCATTCAGGTTGCCGGGCCGTGTCGAACTACACCCGCAACATGACGGACGACATGATCAAGGCTTTGGCGGCGCGGGGCGGAGTCATGCAGATCAATTTCGGCTGTGACTTCCTGTCGCAGAGCTATTACGACGCGTCCAAGCCGCTGATGGCTGAGCTGCGGCCGAAATTCATCGAAGCGCAGAAGATCGCCGATCCGGCGGCACGTGAAGCGGCGGTGGAAAAGCTGATGAGCGATTCCGCCGCAAAGCTGCCGCCCGCTACACTTCAGGATGTTGTGGCGCAAATCGACCATGCCGTGCAGGTGGGCGGCATCGATATCGTCGGCATCGGAACGGACTTCGATGGAGTTGGTTGCGTGCCAGCGGACTTGGACTCCTACTCGAAGTTCCCGGCACTTACGCGAGCACTGCTGGAGAAGGGCTACAGCGCGGAAGACATCAAGAAGATCTACGGCGGCAACCTGCTGCGGGTGATGCGCGCTGTGGAGAAGCGGGCAGCGGAGCTAAAGAGATTGCCTCCAGTAGAAACGAAGTTTGTAGCGGGCACGGCGGCGCAATAGACGCACCGTCAAGCTTACGAACGCTCTGCTTTCCCTTTCGGAGAAATCCAGGAAACGTTCAGCGCCGCTTTCTGCTCTTCTTCTCTTTTTCTTCCACTGGCACCAGGCGAGCCTCAGCCGGAGCCTGCGTCCCGGGCGTCAGCACACGGCGCGTGTTGTTGCCCTCTAACCGGTACGTCTTGGTGATAAGCAGATTCTTGGCAGGACGAAACTGACCGGCGGCATCGGGCTGCGGCACGGGCGCGCCCTCGGCCAACACCGTGTAGGTGTACGACGGCGCCGGGCCGGTTGGCGGGATGCCTCGTCCTGGAGACGGGCTTCCGGGATCGACGCCAACCTTGATGGGCAGATAACCAAGGATGTTCTTGTCGCGGTTTGCGCCCTCGTACCGGTGCTTCTTGAGGTTCCAGTAGAAAACGCGCAACTGATTGAAGTCGTATGGCAGGCCGGCCAGATAAGGACTTGTTACGACGACGTAGTTTGGGACTTCCTGGCTTGCGCCCTGCAACTCCGGGTCCATCACCCTGTTCAGGACGTAGGCTCCAACGATGCGCTGCCCTTCCGCATACCGTGCCACGGCGTCCGGCGCATCGGTATCGAGCATCCGGCTCAACATCCACCCGGTCAGGCCTCTGCTGTCCGTCACCAGCCACCAGTCTTCCATGGCGGGCGGCTCGGGTGCGGCCATTGGGGTTGCGTTTGAATCAGGCTTGCCAGCCTTTGCTTTGCTTGCACTTACAGATTTCGCGAGCCCTGGAACGGGCGTTCCAGGCGGCACGGGTTTTAACGTGCTGGCACGCGCCAGCAGCTTTAGCTTGTCGCCTTCCTCCAGCCGGTACAGCTTGTCCGTGTCCCGTCCGGGCATCGTATGCAGGTATACATCGTCGCGCACACTGCCCGTGGCCACCGGCGCGTCTTTCTCGTGCTGTATGTGGAGCGCCGCGAAGTCCCCGGCCACCTTTTCCGTGGCAACAGCTTTTTCGTCGATCCATCCCTCTTCGCCTTTGTCAGTGCGCACGCGATAGAAGCGCCGGTTCGAATCCACGATTTCCAGCCGCTGCCCGTTGACCACGTTACCGGTGCGATTGGAGACAGCAGCGATGCGGTCGCGTAAAAATGTCGCCTTCGCCGTCACAAAGACATAGTGGGTTAGGATCTTCGGCTTGAACCGGTTGCATCCCGCCAGAAGCGAAAACAGCGCCATGAGAGCGCACGTGCGGGTGGTCAGGATGGAGAGCGAACGGCAAGACATCAGAGCAGGCTTGAGGATAGCATCGCTACGCGAATCATCTCAGTGCGAAAGCGCGAGGACGCTGGCGTTTGTTCCCGTGCTGGACGAACTGACGGCATACAGCCGGCCCAGGTTTGTGGCGTCGAAGCCATACAGGGTCAGATCCGGAGCTCCCGAGTAGGCGGCTGCGAGCAGCCACTTGCCAGTGGAATCAGCACCTAATGCCGTTACCGCTACGCCAGAGGAGAACGGTGAGCCGCTGATCGCTGTGAGCGCGGCATTCACACCGGAACTGTAGCCGGTGATGGTACTGTCGGCACGGTTTGCGACGTAGACGTACTTACCCGCGTTGTCCAGGGTAACCGCGTAGGGCTGCGTACCTGCGGCGTAGACGGTGGCCGTCGTGGGCGTCAACGCACCGTTGCTCCCGATGGTGTTCACTACCAGGCCGGAACCGTTGCCGGAGCGCGCTTCGTACAGATAGGTTCCGGTGCTGTCAATCGCGATGGCGTTGTCACTGGTCAAATTGGGGGGAGCCGTTTGCGAAAGCAGTGCGAAGGCACCTGTCGTCGTGTTAAACGAGAACACAAGCTCTCCCGCGGTTCCCATGGCCGCGACAGCAAACGTACCCGTACTCGCGATGCGCAATTGCTTCGGAACGACCGTACCTGTGGGCGTGAACCCGATGCCTGTGGTGGGCGAGAGCGTTCCGTTGCTGTTGATGGCAAATAGATCGATGCTTGCCCCCGAGCCGTCCAGCACCATGAGCCATTTCCCGTCTGGAGTGGTCTGCATGTCCACGCAAAAGGCATTCGCGATGGCGTTGCCGTTGTTCAATGGCGCCAGCGTCCCGTCGGCAGCAATGCTGTAGCCGAAAATCTGCGAGACGGTGCCGACCCAGAGATAGTTGTTCGCGCGGCTGACGGTCAGCGCGGTGGGCGGCGTGCTGAGACTGATCGGAGAACCGGTAAGCGCGGCAAGCGATCCCGTTGCGGAGATACCCAGGCCTGTGACCGTGTTCGCGCCTGTATTCGCGACAAACACATAGTTGCTGGCGCTGGTTCCCGTGCCTGTACCGGTCCCGGTACTCGTGTCCTTATAAAAAAAGCCGTTGCAGCCGGTTAACAACAGCAGGCAGCAACTGAGGAGACCAGGCCAAACACGGCGCACAAACATACTCCAATGAAACACCAAGCTGCTGCGTTTGACGGGGGACGCCGCTCAGCGTTGCTCACCTGCCACCAATTCAATCACCTGGCGTTCCACCATGCACAGCAAGGAGAGCCCACCGGCATGGGCACCGTGTTAATTTGGCTGCTGTTGACACTCGGGGCAGACGCCAATGACATCCATGGAGACGCGTTCCACAAGAAATCCACCCGGCAGCGTTGCATTCTGCAGAGCAAAGTTAACCTGATTGCCGCCCGGAAGGTCAGCCACCTTCTTGCAGACCGAACAGACCATGTGGTGATGCGGCTCCTTGTTCATCTCGACGCGCAATGTACCGTGATGGATGGACAGTTCGCGAAAGACACCGCTCTCCACGAACAGGTGAATGTTCTTGTAAACAGTGGCCAGGGAGATCGACGGAATACGCACCTGGACGGAGGCAAAGACCTCTTCCGGCGAGGGATGGCCTGGCATGCTTTGCATCGTTTCATACAGGACCTGCCGCTGATGGGTCACGGCGATCCCGTGCTCCGCGCACAGATCACGAAATGTTCTCAGGCCGTCCGGCATCACTGCATGTAGTAGATAAGAGCGTACCCGCAGTGTCAAGAATGGATGTGACGGCGCGAGTTGTTTCGCCGTCCAATAGAGACAGATGCGGCTGATAGGCTACACCTGAGGAGGAGCGCAAATTGCGGACGTTTACCGTGCCGGAGGCGCAAACGCTGCTCCCCGTCTTAGACTCCCTGCTGCAGCGTGCCCAGGCTGCGGCGGCGGTGGCCACAGCGCGCGAGCACGCGTTGCAGGCGCTGTCGCAAGCAATTTTTCTCTCTGGCGGGTACCGCGTCGAACTAGCGGAGGTGGCGCGTACCAAAGCGGAGCAGACCACCGCTGTGACCGAAGCCAAGGATACGCTTGAGGAAATTGGCGCAATCGGTGTGGAGGTTCGCGACCTGCAGAGCGGCCTGCTGGAGTTTCCCTTCCAGCTGGACGACGAGATCGTGATGCTCTGTTGGCTGCAAGGCCAGAAGCACATTACCGAATGGCATAAAGCAGAGGCAGGCTGGGACGAGCGCCAGCCGCTGGATGAGCGTTTTACACGCGGCGAGCGTCCGCAATAGCCGAACCGTTACTCTGGTGGTGTGACAGCCGGGACGATCTACGGTGAAAGCACGCGCGGCACGCACCCCCACCCCCCTCTCGCAGTGCGCGAGTTTTCGCCGGAGTTCCGGCTGATGTTGGCGTGCTTGCGGTGGCCGTTGGAGGACGAATCCTTACAGCAAGTCAGGGAAGCCTCCCGCGCTGTTCACGACTGGCCGCACTTGCTAAACATCACAACCCGGCACCGGGTTACCGGTCTGGTATGGCGCGCGTTACACCAGGCAAAAGGCACACTTCCGCCAGAGATCGCCGCTCAGCTCCAGCGAACCTCAGCAACCGCCGCGCGGCAGGCGATGTTCCTTGCAGTAGAATCGCTGCGGTTGTCAAAGCTGCTGGAGGACGCCGGGACACATGCGTCCTTCTTAAAGGGAGCGGTAGTCGCTGCGCTTGCATACGGAGACGTGACCGTGCGGCATGCGAAGGACATCGACCTGCTGCTGCCCGAGGAAGAGGTGCCACACGCACTTTCTATTCTGCGCGATGGTGGATACCGGCCCGTTTTTGACTTGGAGGCGGTCTCACCCTCGCGCCGTGCCCTGTGGTTTCGCTATGCCAAGTCGATGGATCTCCAGCATGTAACGAGCGGTATGCTGCTGGAGCTGCACTGGCGTACGACGGACCTGCCACTCCCGGGCGCGTTTCGGCCTGGGCAACAGCAGGTCGCGATCATGGCAAACCGTTCCCTTCGCACAATGGCGGCAGACGAACTGCTGGCCTACCTGTGCGTACACGGTGCGTCGCATGGATGGATGCGGCT
>CAXUBG010000033.1:13857-15468 GCA_964249285.1 uncultured Terriglobus sp.
GCTGAAGTGGCTGGCGGACGTGTATGCGCTCCTGCAGCGCGGGGGCGATCCGGAAGCCGCGTATCAGAAACTTCTGCAACTTGGTGCGGGGCGCTCTGCTGGACAGGCGCTGCTGCTGTGCCACGATCTGCTCGACCTGCCGCTGCCACCGCTTTTAATCAAGAAACTGGAGAACGATGGCCTCCTGCGCCTGCTGCGCCGCTCTCCTGTGCGGCTGTACCGACGCGGCTACGAGGTCGCCGAGGTGGACGACCTGTCATTTGGCAGTACGTCTGTATACCTTTCGCGCATGTTACTGGGCAGCGGCCTGCGCGGGTTCTTCGCTGAACTGCGCACCTGGGCCTTCCGTCCGGATGAGCTGCTGAAAACGCGCCTTCCACGCCCGCTCTTCTTCCTCTTCCCTTTCGTTCGAGTCGGCACATGGGCTAAGACCCGGCTGCAACACGGAGGCCGTTCCGCACCGCAAAGCGGTGGGTAATGCTCTTGTGCATTCAGAAGCGATGTCGAGCGTCGAGCGGCATCGTCACCCAAGATGTCAAATGTGCTGAAAGGGACGCATCGCTGCCGCCGCGGTTGCTGCAGTAGAAGGCGTTGTGCGATGCTTAGAGGGCGCACGAGGCTGATACGGGCTCGCGAACGCATCCCCGGCCGGGATGGCGGAACTGGCAGACGCAGCGGACTCAAAATCCGCCGAGGGCAACCTCGTGGGGGTTCGACCCCCCCTCCCGGCACCAACGCGCACGCGCATCTCTGGGGTGCGGCAACAGGTTCAATCCGTGAGCGAGCCGGTTTGCCACAGGCGCCGCAGCACGCGAAGCGATGCATCTTGGCTCAGACGTTCGATCGTGTGCTGAAGAACCGTGCGATCAACGTTAGCTACATGCGCCATTTTGGTGATGAACTCCGAGGATTCCAGGTTCGTCTTGTTGCCCAGGGCAGCGTACTCCATGGCGCCGGTGGGGAAGCCAGCCGTCTCCAGGTCGCGCAACCGCGTCAGCGCACTCTCCTTCTTGCCGCTCAGGCACAGCGCGAACCGCTGGATGAAGATGGCCTGATCCATCCAGTCGATGATGGTACGAACCGGGTAGTGCAGCTTTGGTATCAGACCGAAGATATCTGCGGTGGCCATGTTCTGCACGCTTTCGATCCCCTCTTCCTCCAGGCGCTCCTCTTTCCACACATCGATCCCACGAATGAGCTGGATATTGAGTTCTTTGCACGCATCGTCCTGAATGCCAAACCACTCCGTGATGTAGCGGCGCAGTACCGTGAGCGCAATGCGCGGAAAGAACGCAATCGCAAACGAGACCACCATGCCACCGCGCTGATATTTGTGCCCCGCGCCGAACACGACGAAGTGCATGATGACCGCGTAACCGCATGAAAGCACAATGCGATTCACCGCGGACCACATTACGTTTTTCGTAAAGTCCGCCATAAACGCACGTCGTACAAGCATACCCATGTTGAACACATAGGTGCCCGCCAGCGCAACGGCGGGGTTGTACAACCAGCTTGCGCTAAAAGCGGAAAATGGCCTGCACAGCAGGGTAGAGTCACCCGGTCCGATGACCAGCGAGACTCCAAGAGAAAAACCGAACCAGTACAGGA
>CAXUBG010000033.1:15478-20718 GCA_964249285.1 uncultured Terriglobus sp.
GGACGGTAATGATGCCGGCGGGAATCAGCAGCCGGTACGACCCAAGCGAGTCGAGATCCTTTTCCGCCCGCTCGATGCCTTTCGCGACCAGCTGCTCAGTAAAAGCTTCGCGCTCGTCCGCAACCGCTGGACGGCTGGCGGGATCCATAGACATCTTCAGATTTGCCTGGCGGCGGGGCACGACCGCAAAGCTGAAGATGAGCGCCATAATCAGAGGCAGCAACGCTAACAGGAACAGCACGGCTTCTAGTCGGTACACGATGTTCTCCCATGCAGAGTGGCGACGTTCGGGTCCGTTCTGCCGCACAGCGAAAGCCGTACGGCACGGAAGAGACTTCAGCCGCCGCAGTCTTTTGAGTGCGGCAAGGGTAGATCAACACGCGCCGCCGCACAAGGGTAGATGTACGTGCGGCTTTGAAGCTGACGGGCAACCGGTCCGTGGTCCGCACAAGAAAATGCCCCAGGGATTCGTCCTGGGGCTTACGGCGACCGTTCTGGCCCGCCGCTTATGACTTGGAGCTATCCGCGCCGGCTGCTTGGGGGGCGTGCACCTTGAGGCCGCTCGTGTTGGAACTAACCTTCAGGTGCTCCAGTTTGCGGCTGGTGGTCTGAAAACTGACGAGATAGCTCTCCTGCAGCGCGCGGTTGAACTGCGTGAAGTACGGCGCCAGCGTCACTGGATTAATTGTTCCCTGGTTGAACGTTTCGCCGCCGGTACCCTCCGCGACCTGGCTCAGGTAGCTTTGTCCGCTAAAACTGCCGAAGTTGCTGTTGACCTCGCGGCGGCCGTAGTAGATGGAGTAGACGGGCACACCCGCGCGCTGCGCGTTGTCAATGGACGTCTGAACATATGGGCTGTCCTGGTTGAGAGGACTTACCGATCCGTTGTAGGCATCAATGCCGTTCGTAATCATCAGAACCACACGCGGCGCGCCGGTGTTGGTCGGCCAACGCTTCATCAAATCGTCGATTGTGAAGTACGGGCTGCCGTTCACTCCGGCACCGGAGATGGGCAGACGGATCGCTTTTTTCTCCTGCTCTGGTTCCGTGCTGAATCCGGCCGGGAACTCGGCATGTCCGTTGCGCATGTAGCCAACACCCACGGCGACCTGAGGCGACGCTGTCTTGTCGACAAACTGCTCAATCTCCTGCAACTCTGTTCCGAAATTCGCGCGGAGACCGTCATCGATCAGCAGCGCCACCTCCACGGGACGCCCACCCCGCTGGCTGAGAAGCGGCTGTACGCGTGTAACATCGACATGCTTGCCGTTGAACTCCAACTTCAGATCGGACGGCTGCAGTGGATTCGTCATCTGAGCCTTGCTTTCCGCCCGCACAATCACGCGCACCGTTGACGGACCCTCGTTCTGCGCAGATAACTGAAAGAACGGCACGCTGCTGAACACCACAGCGGTACCTAACCGAAACAACTTAGACGCAAACATTGCTTTACCTCGCCTCTCGTTTGACGCAGAGGAGTCCCGAGAAGTGGCCACTCTCTCAGGATTGGCGGGAGAAATGCGCCAGACGAACTCATGGCCTACTCTCGCGGAAAACGCACCTTCAAACCCGCGCGCAACGTAAGTGGCAAGGACGGATAGCCAAACGCTCCAATGTGTTGGTCGTTCAGCAGATTGTCAGCCTGGGTAAACACCGCGAGCGACGGTAGCCACTGATAGGTGACGCTTGCATCCAGCCTGGTAAATCCAAATGCCAGATTACGGTTGGGCAGCAGCAGGGAGTTATCGAACGCAGCGCTGTCGAACGAACTGATGAACGTGGAATCGTCGGAGCGCGACGACATCGCTCCTTTCAGCGCGGCATTCCACTTCGTACCCGTGTATTGCAGGACGAAATATCCAGTCTGCGGAGCGCGCCGGAACGGCCTTTGGCCTACAAGAGGCGACGTCACGCCGATGGCAATGCCAGGGTATTTCGGGTTGATTGACGGCTGACTGCTGAGAGCATTCAGCGCATCGGTGGAAAAGGAACGAAGCACCGTCGCATCCAGAAAGGTGTAGCCGGTACGCAGGAACACCCTGCGCGCGATCTGGTATTCCAGCTGCGCTTCAATCCCCTGCCCACTTGTTGAAAGCGAATTGAGGTAGAAACCATACAGCGCCTTGGGCAGGGATTGATTGAAGTACCGGTTGTAGAGCGTCGTCGGAACATACTCGATACCGTTGCCGTACAGGCTGTGAAAGTAGTTCGCATGCAAAACCGCGCGATCGCCGTATATGTTCTGGTCGATCCCGCCTTCATATGTTCTGCTGCGCTGCGCACCAATGGGCGTCACCCCAAACCGCGTGATATCGGTGCTGTCGTTGATCCCCAGCAGCGATTCATAGAGTGACGACAACTGCGCGGCCAGACTTGGCTCCTGTACACCCTTCGCGAATTGGAAGCGAGCGCGCGTGCCGTGAAGCCAACGCTCGCCGGGCCGCACGGCATAGTACGAAAGCCCAAGCTGCGGCTCACCTTGTGTTCCGTACAGCGAGTTCCGCTGTACCGCTCCCCCCAATGAGTAGAAGACGCGATGCCGGAACTGACCCTCGAACTCCAGCGTGTAGTCGAAGTTGCTTCGCCCGACCTGCTCGTTTGTACTGTAGAGCGGGTACCGGTAAGCGCCGCGTTCATCCTGGAAACGGAACCCGCCCACGGCACCGATGTGGTCGCTAAACTGATAGTCGCTCAAATACTCCAGGCCGTCGCGGTTGGAGACGAGTTCGTACCGTGTTGGAAACGGGTCGAAGCCTACCGTGGAACTTCCCGTGGCCGATGTGCCGTTCGCGCCACGAATCGTCACTACCTTCCCGTAGTAATCGCCAAACCCGTCCGGCGTGCCTACGCTGGCAAACTGCTGTGATTGCTCCCGCTTGCGTGCGTCGAGATACCGCAGAGTGTTGTGCCAGCCGTTGCGTCTCCTGTCTTCCACCACACCGGAGATGTACGTGTCCTGATCGCCCTGCTTGCCGATCTGCGTCAAGCCCTGAAAGTCGTATGGTCCCGGCAGGCCTTCCGCCGAAACAGCATTGCGTACCGTACCGCGGAGGCTTGTGCTGCCCGTGATGCCGTACCCGATGTTCGCCGCCGCCGTGGCTGCATGAAAGCGGTCGTCCGGTAACGCGTTGGAAGTGTCGAAGCGCGAGAACGCTGTGTAGTAGTCCAGCTTGTTGTACGCGCCGGAAAGCGTTGCCTCGTTGCGCCAGGTGTGGAGATTACCCGCGTCGCCGGAGTACGTCAGCACCGGCCGGATCGAGGTACCGCGCGGCGTCTCGAATCGCACGATGCCAGAGCGCGCGTCCGTCCCGTACAGGACGCTGCCCGGCCCGCGGTACGATTCGAGCGCATGAACGGCGGTAGACGACACCGGCCCGAAATCGAAGACACCGCCCACATCATTCGCCGGGACATTGTCGATCAGCACCTTGTTTGCGTCCGAATTGCCGCCTCGCACAAACAACGACGTCACCGCGCCATATTGTCCGCTTTGCACTACCGAGACGCCGGGCTGCAGACGCAACTCCTGCGCAATGCCAACACGCGTTTGGAGCGCCTGGTCCGGGATCAGGGAGACGCTTCCACTGACCTGCTGCACCGGCGTTGGCAGGCCCGTGGCGGTGACGGTGATCTCCTCCCGCACTGGCGACAGCGTCAGGAAGAGATTGCGTTCGACCAGGTCGAGTTGCCGGCCATAGAACGGCTCGTCCACCTGTGGCGAAAAGTCCGTTGCACTTGCAATCAGAAGGAAACGGCCGTCTTCGGTGGAACGGATTTCATAGCTGCCGTCAGCAAGCGTGATCGTGGAGGCGACGACCTGCGTGCCTTTCACCAACTGCACGCGCGCATATGGAACGCCACGGCCCAAGGGGTCACGAATTGCTCCATGTACCACGACGGCGCGCGCGGCAAGCGTAAACGGCAATGACAGAAGGCAGACAGCGATATGTGTGCGCACACGTCCGTACGTGCTGCGCGGTTCAAAGGCGCGGAACATATGTTCTCCTACGCTCCCCCTCGGGGCGTGGTTGCGTGCCAGCATGGGAACCGGTCTCCTGACTTACGTGTTTACAGTGCGGCCCATCATACGATGAGCAGTCTTCCCGCTTGCGCAGTGACGGTCCATCTCCGGGCGGCAATCTCTCCTAAGCAAATAGGAGAACACGCTTACAGTTGCGGGGCAGTGGCGGCATCTCACCGCGCTTCCCAAAGCATTCCCATGCGGTTTGGCGTGGATAGAAACAGCGCGGCTGGTACGGGGCGGCACTGCACGTCAGGCGAGCTTTCAGTGTACGCGACGCTTCCGGGTGCGCACTTTATGCGTTCGCAACCATTGCCTGCGCAACCTGAGTGACAAGCGCCGCAGCCCGCTCGCACGCCGCACGGCTAACATCCGCGTGCGTGACCAATCGTATGCTGTGCGGACCAACGGCACTGCCCAGGACACCGTGCTCCTTCATCGCCGCGACCACCGATGGCGCATCCGTCTCTGTGCTGAAAATCACGATGTTTGTTTCTACATCCTCCGGCTCAAGCTCGATGCCTTCTACGTTGGACAGCGCACGCGCGAGCAGCTTCGCGTTGGCATGATCCTCATGGAGCCGGGACGGCATCTGCTCCAGGGCGATCAATCCCGCTGCTGCCAGCACGCCCGCCTGCCGCATCCCGCCACCCATCGCCTTGCGCAGCGGACGAGCCTTCCGGATGTGCTCTGCGGTGCCCACCAGCAACGAACCAACGGGCGCACATAAGCCTTTTGACAGGCAGAAGTTCACCGTATCGAAGCCGCGCGTCAACTCCGCCACGGACACATTCAACGCAACGGCCGCATTGAAGACCCGCGCACCATCCAGGTGGATGGGCAGACCGCGCCCATGCGCGCCCTCGACAAGTTCACGCATCACCGGCAGCGGCGTTACCGTTCCGCCCGCCATGTTGTGCGTGTTCTCCACCCAGACCAGGCCGGTTTGCGCCTTGTAGTACAAACCTGTCGTGGCCAGCGCCGGTTCAATGTCGCGCCAGCGCAGCACACCTCGCTGCCCGGCGACGGTGCGCAGTTGGCAACCGGAGAAGATGGCCGCCATGCCCATCTCCCAATCCATTACATGCGCGCGCGCCTCGCAGACGACCTCCTGCCCCTGCTGCGTGTGCAGACGCAGGGCAATCTGGTTGCCCATCGACCCGGTCGGCACAAAGATGGCCGCCTCACGCCCAAACACCTCGGCCGCTCGAGCCTCCAG
>CAXUBG010000034.1:0-16495 GCA_964249285.1 uncultured Terriglobus sp.
GCGGAGAGCGACTCGCTTTTGTCTGTATCCGCCGCGGGGTCCTGCAATGCCTCCACCCAGTAGCGAGCAAAGACCGTGGCGTTTTTCTCTGAACCGGACTTCGTGGCGGTGATGACAGCGCGGCCGCTGCGTTCCAGCGCAGGCATGGCACCGCCGCTCGCGCTCGTCGCGTCGATGATGAGTTGCCGCTTCGCTGGGATTCGGTCACACAGCGCGGCAATGTCACTGGCGGAGAGATCCGGGCCAGGCAGGTTGATCTTGTATTCCGTGCAGTCAAAAGATCCGTTGCCAATGAGCGTCAGCACTAAATCGTCGCTTGCCGTGGCTTGCTGTGCCACCGCCGCCAACGTGCTGCGCACCTCCGCCGCAGTCGCCTGCGCGCCGGTCAACGTATACACATGCGCCGTGCTGCCCGATGCCTTGAACACCTTATCCAGGTCCATCGCATGCGCGGTGAAACGCTGCTGGTAATCGGGTTCGCCACCCAATCCAGCGACGGTAACGTAGTAGGTCGCCGCGCGGCCGGGTAGCGTCGATGCAACCAGAAAGAACATGGCTGCCACAGCGGGAAAGAACGCGCGTCGCGCGTCTTCTTGGTTGGGCCCGTGGTTCATACTTTCGGAAGGGCACGGCTTCAGCCGTGCCAAGAAACTGCATGCCTTTCTTACCGAAAGCATCTCTTTCTCCAGCGTCTCACGGGCATATGGAGGAGTTCTCACACTACACCCCACTTGCGCCGCAGCAGCCACTCTCCAACAGGCAGGCCAAGCAGCAGCAGAAACACAATGGGCATGTCCCAGAGTTCCTTCGTACTTCGCACCGAGATGCCAGCCTCAGAATACGAGATATCACGCGGCAGATCCTTCAACTCGCCCGGCTTCCATGCGCGCCCGCCAGTGTCCTTCGCCAGTTGCTCCAGCAAGCGCGGGTTCGCCTCTGTGTGGAAGTTCTCCGCCACACCGTTCTCGCGCTGAAACGTCACGACATCCTCCCCCAGCCTTTCGCTCTTGCCGGTGGCGGAGTCAGCTGTGATCTCCGCCAGATACGAGCCAGGCGCTTCCGCGGTGTAGTCGGCTTGGAAGAGGCCAGGAGTCTCCTGCGATGCCGTCATCTCCAGCGTGATGTTCGTATTCGCTGGTCCAAGAATATGCGCGTTGACATGGGCGTCGCGCGCGGGCTGGAACTGCTTGTCGTGCACCATGGCGGTCAGTTGCGCGCGGCCCTGATCGGACAGCGTGCGCGACGAGGTGGACGCGCTGACCGCCCCTGGCGTATCCGCCACCAGCCAGCGCAGCAACTGCTGCCAAAACAAATTGTGCGATGGATCGCCGAGCGGCTCGCTCATCTGCCAACGCCACGTACCGCCTGTTGCCAGAATGGCAGTGCGACCGTTGCCGTACTTCTCCGTGATCAGCAGCGGCATCTTCTTGCGTCCGCCGTTCATCTCGGCCAGCACGGTCGCGCCTGGCTTCGGCGTGCCAGGGTCTTCATAGTCCGCCAAATAAGTGAGCTTGCGCCACCGTTCCGCATTCTTCTGCGGGTCTTCAAGGAGCCGCGTGACTGGCGATTCGATCCCGGCCTCTGTAAGGCTTACCGTCGCCGGGTTGCGATGAAAATTGCCGCGGCCATTGGGTAGAAACGTTGGCAGCAGGTCGTTTAGGCTCGATGCGCTCCAACCACCGTCGCTCAGCGAAGAGCGTCCACCCAGAAACAAGACGCCGCCGCCACGCCGGTCCACATATTCGCGCAGCAACTCCTGCTGCGACGGCGTGAAGTAGTCCGCATCCACCGATCCGATAATGATGCCGTCATACCCGAACAGATCTTCCGCACGCACGGGGAAGCCCTCAGCAAGTTCATCCGGGCTGCTGATACCCTGCCGGTAGACTTTGTTCTCGCTGGTGCGCAGCATGGAGACGACCTGGACGCTGGAGTCATCCTCCTCCGCGCGGCGCAGAAAGCGGAACTGCCAGCGCGGCTCACCCTCCACGTACAGGATGCGGCGCTTGGCACCGCTCACCAGCACAGGCCGAGTCAGGCTGTTGTTCTGCAGATTGCTCTCACCCGGCAGCGCCTCCACCGCAAAGCGCAGCGTCTTGGCCCCGGCGGTCCCGGCCGTAAAGAACAGCGGCTCCGTCTGGATGGCCCCGTTTGCATGGAGCGTCACCTCGTGTGAGGCAATCAGCTTTTCGCCATCCCGGACCGTGAGGATCGCCTTCCCGTTTGTATAGCCATGCTGGGTAAAGCTGACGGCCGCCGCGACCCGGGCATTGGCTATCACCGTTGGCGCAACGCTGACATCCTCCATCTCAACGTCATGCGCGACGTTCGCGCTGCCAAAGGCCACCGTATGCACTGGCAGTCGGCGATTGCGCAACGACTGCATCGCCTCCAGCCCAATCGACGAACCAGACCCCACGCCGGCCACGTTCTCACTGCCGTCGGTCAGCAGCAGCACCGCTCCAACGGGTAGATCGCGGGTCTCGTTTGCCAGCCGCTGAAGGCCGTCGCCAAGGTGCGTCGCGGACGCCCATGGCGCGACACCGTTCAACGACTCGCGCTTGGTCAGGGAGCCGTCCACCGTGTAAATCCGTGTGCGGAACCGCTTGTTCAAGCCCTCGAGCGCGCCGCTTTGCAGAGCGGTCAGGGCAGCGCTCTCACGTGACCGGCCGTTTACATCGGCCGTTGCCATGCTCTTTGAGTCATCGACGACCACCGCGATGATGTTCTGCTGCGAACTCAACTCCGCAACGGAGATCGCGGGCTGCCACAGCAGCAGCAACAGCAGCGCCAGCAACAGAGACTGCACACCCCAGATAGCCCACGCGCGCCGCGTGCTCAGCGCCGGAGCCTCACCGCGCATTGCGGAGGCGGCCTGCTTCAGCCGGTAGCGTAGGAGCACTGCGAGTCCGGCCGCGGCCAACACGATCAACACCGGCAGCAGCCACACAGGCCATCTGCTGAGGAAGACCAAATGTCCCCTGGTAAAGACCGGCAATGGATACTTAAAAAGCAGCGGAAACATGCCTGCGGGATCGAATCCTAAAACGTGCGTGATCGTGCCGGAAAACCTGCCTAAACGTCAGCGCAATCAGCGCTGGTGAACCTCAGTGTGTCATGCCGTACAGGATGTAATCGAGACCGACGCGAAATGCCATCGACGCGAATGGCTCGGGGTAATTGGGATCGTCGGCCCACTCCCACGCATCCCCAAGGTGCATGTTGTGGCAGATGGCGACCATAATGCGCCCGTCCGAATCGCGGATCGCGCGCCACTTCGGCGTATAGCCGTCCTTCTCGTACGTGCGATTGGTCCGGATGTAATGCTCGCCAGGAATCTGCATCCGGCTGTCCACGTCATACAACGTGTGAAAGATCTCGTCGTCACCAGAGAGGTCCTCGATAGGCCTGTCCGGCAGCACCTGCCGCAGTCCGCTCATGAAGTTCTCCCAGTCCTTCGTTCCGTGGAAATCATCTACCATCAGAAAGCCGCCTTTCAACAGGTACTCGCGCAGGCGCTTCGCCTCGGCATCCGTAAAGCTCCACGTTTGCACCTGGACGGCGTAAATCCACGGATAGTTGAAGATTTCGTCGGAGTCGAGCGTTACCACCTGCTCCGTCGGCCTGCCATCGATCCGCGTGAGCCGGTGCATGGCAATCAGGAACTGCCGGTCGGCCTTCGGGTAATCGCGCGACCACGAACTGCGGCCCCAGTACCCGCCGCCGTAGCCGCCATGGCTCTGCATGTTCGACGTGTAAGCCAGCCGCGACCAGTAGAACTCTGATTTCACGTTCGCGGGCGAGTCCTCATTTCCGAAGCCGAAGTCCGCCACACGCTGCAAACCACGCAGGCCCGCGGCGCAGCAGACACCGGTCAGGGCGGACACAAGCGCGATACGCGAAAGCTTCATCGGACGACCCTCCCCGGAGGCAGTTTGCCGCGAGACTACCAGATTTGCAGTGCGTCTACCGCATATAGACGAACGCGGCGCGATCTTGTTGCAGTGAGTCCACCGTTACCGCCGCGCAGCCTGCGCCACATCACATCTGCTGGAGGGCATGTTGTTCCCAGACGAGACGGCGTGAGAGCATTCGGTCAACGGCACGTAGTTTCTCCCGCGTAGGAGACCACTTGAACCGGCGCGATCTCCTCAAAATCGGCAGCATGGCCCTGACAGGCGCTCGCGTGCCCCGGCTGCCCGCGCTGGTTCAAGCTGCCATGCAAATGGGCGGCGCACCCGTGGCTGTTCCGGCGGGCAAAGCTGATTTCGAACTGCGCATTGCGCCCGTGCAGGTGGAACTCGATCCCACGCGCATCCTCTCCACCACCGGCTACAACGGCACCTCGCCGGGACCGCTGCTGCGTATGAAAGCGGGCAAACCCGTGACGGTCGACATCATGAATGAGACAGACACGCCGGAACTCGTCCACTGGCATGGCATGTTGATCCCGCCCGAGGTGGACGGAACCGAGGAGGAAGGCTCGCCGTATGTGCCTCCGCATGGCCGGTCGCGGATCACGCTGACGCCCGGACCGGCGGGCATGCGCTGGTACCACTCCCACGCCATGGCAATGGACGACCTGCACAAGGGAGCGTATAGCGGCCAGTTCGGCATGGTGTATGTCGAGGATGGTAACGACAAAGGTGCCTACGACCAGGAACTCTTCCTTTCACTGCGCGACTGGGAGCCGTTCTTCACCACATCCATGGACGACGATGACGATAACAGCCACGACGGTCCGCTGCTGGAGAAACCTCCGGAGATGAGCAGCGACCCGGACGGCCTCGAAGTCGGGTCCATGACCTACTCGATTAACGACAAGGCATTAGGCGCGGGCGAACCGGTCCGCGTAAAGGAAGGGCAACGTGTTCTGATCCACTTCTGCAATGCCAGTGCCATCGAGAACCGCCGCGTCGCGCTTGCCGCGCACAGCATGAAGGTGATCGCACTGGACGGCAACCCGGTCCCGAAGCCGCAGGTGCTGGACTCAATTTTTCTGGGCGCGGGTGAGCGCATTGACGTCGAGATCACCATGAACAAGCCGGGCGTTTGGATTCTCGGCTCGACAGAAAAGACGGTGCGCGAAGCCGGCCTCGGCGTCGTTATCGAGTATGCCGGGCAGCATAAGACACCGCAGTGGGTCGATCCGAAAAGGGCCGCCTGGGATTACACAATTTTCGGCAATGCGGAGCCATCGGCCCCCGCACCGCAAAACATCATCGACATGAAGTTCCAGAAGCTGCCGCGCGCGCAAGGCAGATTCAACATCTGGACCGTCAACGGCAAGCCGTACCCTCATGAACAGGAATTCGTTCTCCAGAAAGGCGAGCGTTACCGCCTGATCATGCGCAACGCCAGCGACGACGCGCACCCCATGCACCTCCACCGTCATTTGTGGGAGCTGGTCGAAATCAACGGTAAGAAGACCGGCGGCATTATGAAGGACACCGTCGTGGTGCCGTACTACGGCCGCGCGGTGGTGGACTTTACCGCCGACCAACCCGGCTTGGCGCTCTTCCACTGCCACATCCAGCAACACATGGACTACGGCTTCAAAGCACTCTTCCGGTACGCCTCGAGCTGAACACACGCACGACGTGCTCCAGGCACTTGCACCTGGCTTCCCAGCACAGACGTGTACCGTCCGTCTACGGATCCGGCTCAAGTCGTTGTAAGCTCAAATGTGAAACGGTGTAAGCCCGGAGGAGTGGACGATGACCAATCTGCAGTTCTATCTGCTACTTTCTCCCGCCGTCGGATCGCTTGTGCTGGTCGTCCTGGCCTGGCTGCATCAAAATCAGCGCCTCAGTGATCTGCGGGCCGATACAAACCGCCACATCGATGACCTACGGTCAGATACAAACCGCCAGTTCGCGGACGTCAACCGGCAGTTCGCGGACGTTCATCGCCAGTTCGATGACGTTCATCGTCAATTCGTGGAAATGAGGGCAGCTCTTGCCACTCTGAGCGCAGACTACCGCACCTTCTACGGCATGGAGCAAAAACTCGAAGGCCGCGTGGACGAACTGTCCAAACGGACGTAGTCTCTTGTCTCGCGGCTGCACCCGGCAGGCTATTTGCATGAACGTGCCAAGCTCACATGTACGGATTTGCGGCACGGGTACGCCCTGGCTGTGGCGGCCAATCTCCCCGGAGAGTAGTAAAAGCAAAGCAGCAGGGCGAACGCAATCTGCATGTTGTCCAAAGCGAGTGGCTCAGATAGGCTGCTGCCATGCTCGATGTCCATGCACCGGAACATTCCATCCACGGCGTTCGTGACTTCTTTCTGCACTTGTTCACGATCACGGTCGGCCTGCTGATTGCACTTGGGCTGGAGGCAGCCGTGGAATGGCGGCACCATGTACATTTGCGCAACGAGGCGGATGCCAACATCGTGGCTGAACTGCGCGACAACCGGCACGATCTGCAAGAGGTGCTGACAGCCATTCCGAAGGAGCAGAAGAGTCTCATGGGGGCGCTCGGGTTCCTACAGGCGCATGCCCAAGGCAAGCCTTATGACACCAGTTCCATTAGCCTGGGCATGTCGATCTTCTCGTCACGCGATGCAAGCTGGCAGACCGCGACAACGACCGGCGCGATCGCATACATGGAGTACGCGCACGTAAAACGCTACTCCGAGGCATACACATTGCAGGCACAGTTCGCCACACTGCAGCAGCGCACGCTCGATTCGTATCTGCAACTGCAGTCCTATATTGTTGGCGGCATCGACCCAACCAAGATCTCCATGCCCGATGCAGACAAGGCACGCACAGACGTGCAGCAAACGCTGGCGCGTTTGGTGGCCATGAGGGAGATCGGCGAGGCACTTGAAAAGACCTACGAGGGCGCTCTGAAACCAGACTAGTAGCTCTGCGCACGCGGGTTCACACCCGGCCTCCGCTAGTCGTCGTCGTCATCCTTGTGCGCGTCCTTCGGGTGCACGATCATCGCCGGAACCGCGGCATTCGTGCCCATGGCATCATGCCACAGGATCACGTTCAGCTTGCGCGGGTCCGCGCGGTCCTCATGCGTAAAGTCCATCTTCGCCGAGGCTTTCGCGCCGTAGCTCTGCGCAGTGTTGGCCTGATAGATCAACCGGTTGTCGCGATTGCTGTAGTCAGCGTTGTAGGGCGGCTGCGATCCCTCGCCGCTGAAGAGTTGAATGAGCGGCGCAGAGGCGTCGTTGTTGTTCATCGGCGGCACACCCAGCAGGTCCTCCATCGTTCGCACCACGCTCACGGTCGTATAGAAGCTGCTGTCAATGGCCGGGCTAGCACCGTGCGGCGCGTATTTGCTGATGACGAGCGACAGGCTGCGGTGTGCGTCCACGTGGTCGGCACCGTCCTGCGCGTCGTCTTCCAGGATGAAGATCGCGGTGTCGTTCCAGAAGTCGCTATGCGAGACTGCCTCCGCAACGCGGCCAATGGCCAGGTCATTATCAGCAATCGATGCACGCGGCGTGGGCGAACCGGCGCGCGTTCCCGCCGTATGATCGTTTCCCATGCGCAGCATCAGGAACGACGGCATCGTGTCGCTTCCCGCGGAGCGCTCCCGCTTCCACTGCTCCAATCGGGTCCGGAACTCCTCAAAACGCAGCTGATCCGGGAAAAGCAGGTCGAAGTCGGGGTAGTTCGGATCAAAGTGGCCTTCCAGCTCTGGCTTGGTCGCGATGTTCTTCGCGATCAGCGGGATGTTCCAGGGATACTCGCTCTTGCCGCCACCGTACATCGCCGGAATCGCCTCGCCCTTGCGGATGCTGTTCTTCGGGCAGCTGCGCGACTCCGCCTCTGGCGTCCCCAGCAGCGGCGAGCGGTCCTTCGGCGCGGCGGGCTTGTCACTGCAGAACTCCGTCGAGATGTACTCGCCAAAGTGAAGCAGCGATTTGCCATGTTTCGCAAGATTGGTCCACAAGTAGCCGCTGGCGGGCTCATCCACATCGCTGATGCCCTCGGCCAGTGGATAGCCCTGCTCCACGACGCCCTCGAAGTCGTACACGCGCTCCTTGCCGCGGTAGCTCTGCTGCCAGATCTTCTCCGTGTAGTCGCTGGTGATCGCGGCCGTGGACCACACGTGGCCGTTCCCGGACACTTCGCCGGAATCGTAAAAGTTGTCGAGCACGCCAAACTGCAGCGCCAGCTTGTGTTCGTTGGGCGTGATGGACTTGCCATACATCGTCAACGACGGATCGCCGTTGCCCACGCCTAGATCGCCCAGAATCTGATCGTAGGTGCGGTTCTCCTTGATCATGTAGATCACATGCTTGATGGGATTGCTGCCACCAGCGAACTGCAGATGCTCCTGCGCGGCATTCATACGATTGCTCGTCATCACCGCGGCGGAAAGCTCCGGCAGGTTCTTCTCTGCCGCGGCGACATCGATCGACGCAAGCGAGCCATACAGCAGCGTCGCGATATACGCATGGGCGCGCGGCTTGAACGATCGTGCCAACGCGGGATCTTTCGGCGCGGGCTGTGGCATCCCATTTGGCCCTGTCCCCTTCCCCTTACCCGTAGCCACAAACAACTCGCCGCCATGCACCGCAACCGCAGTGGGAAACCACTCCGTGGGGATATATCCCGCAGCCTGCGCAGGCTGTTTCGGGTCCAGCGTGCCGCCCGTATGCAGCACCGCAATGTCGTTCGATCCGGAGTTAGCCGCGAACAGCGTGCGCCCGTCCTCGCTCAGCGCCAGCGCGGATGGGATCGCTCCAAACAGCGTCTGCCCCGGCAAACGCGTATCCCACACACCCGCGATTTTCATCTTGCCGCTGCGCAGGTCAACCGCTGCCACCGCGTCACGGTTTGCCAGCGCCACATATAGCCGGCTGTCCTCCGCGTTCAACAGCAGAGACGTTGCGTGCGCACTTGGATCCGTCGTCTTGGCTGGCGGCATCAGCGGCAGCGTCTGCACCACGCGCCCGCTCCTCAGATCGAGTTCCGCCACGGCAGACCCGTTCCAAAGCGCAACATACGCCCGCCGTCCGTCGCGTGCCGCCGTGACCACGATGGGATACGTGCCCGGCACAGTCCTGCCTGCCGCCACATCAAACCGGTGCACAACCCTGCCGCTCGCCGTATCCATCAGCAGCACGTCGTCGGAGTACACGTCCGCAATCAGCAGTTGATCGGCCGCACCGCTTCTACCGGGAACAACAGCAAGCCCCGTGGGTACGGGAACAGCTTGCCCGGCAGGGACTCCCTTGCCAATCTCGTTCTGCACGCGGCCAGCGGCAAGCTTTTGCAGCGGCACATGCAACAGGCGCTCCGGCGTAATCACACCATGATCGAAGCGGTACACCGCAATGGCATTGCCGGTCGCATTCGCACCGTTGCCTTCCGGATCAGAAAGCGAGTCCAGACTCGCATACAGGTGCGTTCCATCACTGCTGAATGCCAGGCCGTTGTACAGCGTCTGCGGCATGTCGCGCGCGGTGCGCCGCTCTGGGTAATCGCGCAGCGCATGGCTGGCCGTGTCCAGCACCGCAATGGACTGCTGGTAATCGGAGACCGGCGTCCCAAAACCCGCGTTCACCACGGCAAGATACCGCCCGTCAGGGGACGTGGCCATCGCCATGGGCAGGCTATTCAGCCGCTGCGGCGCTCCGGGCGTGGGCAGCAGAAGTTGCTTGCTCGACGGTAAATTGAGCACGGAGGGCTGCTGGGCGATGGCAATACCCGCCGTGGCCAGGGTGATGGCGAAGGTCCGCAATGAACGCATGGCGTGCATCATACCGCGCGCTGGTTACATTACGGTGTGTGTACGGCGGGCGGATGGCCCGCAAGCCAGTACGGCTCGCCTGCCGGAATGAAATCCACCTTCGTCCCCGGCAGAACGGTACGCAGCCAGACTGCGCACGCGTCCATGCCCGGCTCCTCGGACGTGTAATGCCCCAGCAGAATCATTCCCTTGCGCCGGCCCTGTTGCGCGGCATCGAGCACATAAGAAATTGTCTCCCACTCCGGAATCTCGCCGCCTACCAGAACGTCCACACCATCGAGTTCCAGCACTTGGACCTGCCGCGCCTCACCCGGCGCACCGGGTGCATAGACCACTTTGCTGACGGGCTGCGCCGGGTCTCCAATCACCCGCACAATGCGGTTGCCCATACTCGCCTGCAACTGCACGGCAAGCGCACCCAGCGTCGTTGGTGGCACCGTAAAGAAGTACTGGTTGTCCGCGTGCTGGTACGCTTTCCAGCCGGCCTTTCGTATCCATCCCTCCGCAACACCGTCCGGCTTGCGCTGGTGCCAGCCATCGTGCCAGCGGAAGATCACCAGATGGTGCTCGCGAATATAGGCCTGCTTCTCCGCATACACCGGATCGTTGCGGAAGAGGTCGTCTTTGTCCAGGTGGTTATAGAAGGTCGGCTCATGCGTCACGATCAGGTTGTCATGCGCGGCGACTGCCCTGCGCAGCACATCCATGGTGGGCGAAATTGTCGTGGCAATGCCGGTCACCACCGTGCCTGGATCTCCCGCTTTGATCGTGTCCACGGTATTGGGAGTGGCAGTTAGACCGGCAACATCGCGCATCTTCGCGATAACCTGTTCGGCAGAAATGGGTTGCTGTGCGCGCACGCTTGCGGCAAAAAAAAGAAACAGGATGACCGAACGGACGGAGAAGCTAGACATCATCAGAGTGTCTCCCTAGGGTTCGTGCTTGGCAAGGCCCCCTCGTGTCAGCACCTCCTGGCAGGCCGCCAGGACTTGTTCCACAGAGATGCGCTCCATGCAGTCGTCCGGTCGACCTTTAAACTCAAAGCCCAAATTCAGAAATCCGCACCCGTCACCAGGTGCCTGAATGCCCACGGAACACCGCGTGCCAGGTGCGGGTCCCCAGCGCTTGTCGTTCGTAGGTCCACTCAGCGAGACGGTGGGTGCGCCCGCTATGGCTGCCAGGTGCATCACCCCTGTATTGACGCTGACGGCCAGCGAAGCATGTTTGATCAGCGCGGCGAGTTGACGAAACGTCGCAAGAACAGGGTGGGCCTCTAAGTCCGCAGCTCTCATGCGCTGAACAAAAAGCTCCGTCCGCGGCAGTTCGCCGGGCGTGCCGGTGATGCCGAATATAGCGCCACCGGAAAAAATCTGGCGCAGGCGTCGTGCCAAAGTCAACCATCGCTCCTCCGGCCACTCACGGAGCCAAGAGTGCGCGCCAGAGGGCCACAGGTGGAACAGGACGATGGGCTGGGCAAAGCCGGCCGGCCACACTGCCTGCAAATCCTGAAGGCCGGACGGAACGAGCGCGGGAGGATGCGTGGCGGCGACATCGAGCGCCCGGGTCAGCTGGCGGAAGTTGTCGACCTCGTGCACGTCGCGTCGATGCTCCACTGTAAGGTCGTAGCCACGGCTGCGATACATTCCCGTTGTGTTGAAGCCCGCGGTAAAGCGTGCCCCCGAAAACAAGCTCAAGAAGGCGGTAAGACGTTGCCACGACGAATAATCCACGAAGAGGTCAAAGTGCTCCGCGCGAAGCAGCATCATGGCGCGGTCCGGCCGGGTGAGATCAATTATGAGACGCCGGTCACTCCCGGGAATCAGTTCGGCCGCGCCACGGTTCGGCGGCATGCAGCAGTGAACAATTTCCGCCGCCGGAAAGCCCTCTCGCAAATCCTGAAGTGCAGCCGAGAAGAGCAATGTATCACCCAGTGCGGGTGAGCAGAGTACGCCGACCTTGCGCGGGGACTCCTCTGGCCGGGAGCGCCGGCGATGGACAACCGCAACGGCGTTCAGAACCGGAATGCCGGCCCAATAGTCGAGTAGCCGGTTCTTCTTGCTGCCGCGGCGCATAGGCTATGGTACCGGGCGAGGCTATCAGCAGTGGAGCTTAGTACGCCTCTTTGGTATTGACGATCTTCGTGAATGTGCGCAGCAAAATCCGAAGATCATTCAGCGCGGACCAACTCTCAACATACCTGCGATCGAGCGCGACACGTTCGTCATACGTCAAGGTAGAGCGGCCGGAGGTCTGCCATAAGCCCGTAATGCCTGGCTTGACTGCAAGATAATAGGTGAAATCGTCGCGATATTTGTCGGCCTCCGCAGCCACAATGGGACGCGGCCCCACCAGCGACATGCGCCCGGTGAGCACATTCCAAAGCTGTGGCAGTTCGTCGAGCGAAGACCGGCGTAGGAACCGGCCCAGCGGAGTAACACGCGGATCATTGCGCAGCTTGTGCAGGCTGTTCCACTCCGCGCGGTCTTCCGGGTGCATCGCCAGATGTTGCTCCAGGACCTCCGCTGAGTTGACGCACATCGTCCGAAATTTCCACATGGAAAAGAAGATGCCCGAGCGGCCAATGCGGCGGTGCGAGAAGAAGATCGGTCCTGGCGAACTCAGCATGACGCTCAGACTCAGCACCAGACACAGGGGAATCGTCAGCGGCGCGGACAACAGTACCAGTGTGATGTCGAGAGCACGCTTGGTCACCGCGTACGAGAACAGCCGGGCTGGTGATTCAAAGACGCGCCGCCGTGATGCGGACGGTGCAGCAGTGTACTCATGCGTGAAGTCCAGAACCGCGGGAACTCCGCCGGAGGCTTGATCGTTAGACTGCATCCACTCCCTATGCACGCCCGTTTGCGCGGCAAGTTGTGAGATTGGCCAAAGTAGCTAGCCCACTTCGACTCGCCCAAAGATGAATCCCTGGGCAGCGTGTACCAGTATTACGTTCAAGAAATCGACTTCTTCGCTACAACCATCTGGTTTGCCATCGGACGTCCAAGTGAAACCACAAGAGTTCGTCCCTCCCCAGAAACCCGGTTACTGCCCGCTTGTTGCGACAAGATGATTTTGCACGGTAAGCAATGTATTTGCTACATGATACGTGAGGGATCCAGAACATGGGAGCGTTTCAGTCTGACCAAAAAGGAACAAATCTGATAGCCCCGCCGCACTTCCTGCCTGTAGATCGGAACATCTGTCGCCCACCAGAACGGAGCGGTTGAGATCGATACGGTGTTCGGCAGCCGCTCGAAGAAGCATTCCTGGCCCAGGTTTGCGGCAATCACTGTCGCGCTTGTAGCGGCCCAGACCATGGACAGGGTGGTACGGCGAGTAGTACACCGCATCCAGCCGGGCGCCCTGCCGCAGAAGCTCGGCTTGCATATGGGCCATCAGACGATGGAAATCCCCCTCGGTGTACAGGCCACGAGCGATGCCAGCCTGATTCGTGATCACACAAGTCACAAAGCCGAGCTGGTTGGCAGTCTGCAGCAACGGAACAATTCCCTCCATCAAGCGGCAGTCTTCCGGCCGGTACAGGTAGCCGATCTCTTCATTGACGACGCCATCGCGGTCCAGAAAGAGCGCTCGCCTCACCGGTGGCTCTCCAGCACACGGTTCAGAACACCGGTTGTCTTCTCGATCGCGCTTGCATAGGTGAAGGCGGCTTCGCGCTCGATGCCCCGGTACCGCAGCCGCTCTGCGGTGGCACTGTCAAGCACCGCACGGATGCACCCGGCCAGCGCCGCCGGATCCCTGGGGTCAAAGTAGAGTGCAGCATCACCGGCGACCTCAGGCAGCGAGGTCACATCCGAGCACAGGACAGGACATTCATAGCGCATTGCCTCCAGCAACGGCAGACCGAAGCCCTCATAGAGCGATGGCATCACCAACGCTGCTGCACCGCGGTACAGCGCAATCAGGTCATCGTCGCTGACCCCGCCAAGCAACCGGACGCGATCGCCCAGCGCTGCAGCTGCCCGGCGTGCGCGGTCATCTGAAGTGCGAAAGCCCTCCGTTTTTCCAGCAACCAGCAAGAGGGGGGCCTTTTCGCCCATTGCACCGAGAGCTTCCAGCAGTGTGGCGAGGTTCTTGTTGGGCTTCAGATTGCCGACGAAGAGCAGGTAGGGCTCGCCTTCACGGTGTCCCTGCGGAGCCGCAGCCAACGCAGGCCACGCAAGGTCAACGGCCAGCGGCGTCACGGTGATGCGGGCCTTTGCGTCAGGAGCCATCGCCACGATGCGGCCCCGGCTATACGCTGAGGGCGTTAGAATGGCCGCCGCGTGGTGACCAACATGCCAAAGCAACAAGCGGGCTAGCGCACGCTTCGCGAAGCCAAAAGACTCCGCAAGTTCCAGCGGGGCAAGATCGTGCACCGTACACACCAGCGCGCCGCGATAAAGAAGAGGAACGTTGTAGTGCGGCACCCAGAGAACACTGCCCTTGCCAAGATGGGCGCGCAAGGGCAGCATCTGCTCGGCAGGGCTGTGCGGCGTGCTGTACTCCGCGTGCACGAGTACGTGCGGCGGCAGTGGACCTAAGGCGCGAATTTCATCCGGCTTGCCGATTAGTTGTATTGTGTCGGCGTGCAACCCCGGCAAAACACCCGGCAGCAGGTTGCGAAGGTAGCGGCCAATACCAGAGTGCGTCATCTTGCGGACATCTATCGCGAGCGTCTTCACGGCGCAGACGTCTGCCCAGCCGTGCGATCCTTCGCCGTCAACTCCCGCAGCGCCCGGTCCACGGAACCGCGCCAGTGCGGCAGGCGTATGCCGAAGGTGGAAGCAAGCCGCTGGCAATCAAGCCGGCTGTTAAGCGGACGCGCCGCTGGCGTAACGAACTCCGCCGAGGAGACCGGCAGAATCTCGGCTAGGTGTTCCCCGCCGCATTGCACGCGAAGGTATTCGCGGATACTTCCGGCCAGATGGAACCACGTCGTCTCGCCGCCCGCCGCGCAGTGATAGAGCCCTGCGATACCTTGGCGAAACGACCGTTCTTCCAGCAAAGCAATAAGGGACAGAACGGTTGCAGACAGGTCATCTGCTGAAGTCGGTGCCCCGTGCTGATCGGCGACGACTTTGACAGGCTCCGTGCGGGTAGACAGCAGGCGCAGCATCGTTCGCACGAAGTTCTTGCCGCCTCCCGAGTACACCCATGACGTCCGGAGAATCAGGTACGGCAGCGCAGTGCGCTCCGCTACCGCCACGATGGCCTGTTCGCCCGCCAGCTTGGACGCACCATAGACGCTTAGCGGCCTTGTTTCGTCGGTCTCTACCCAAGGCCGTGTCCCGCTGCCGTCGAACACATAGTCGGTGGAGAGGTGAATCAGCGCGGCTCCGCAAGCTGCGGCCTCTTCCGCCAGCACCCCAGGGGCAGTCGCGTTGACGGCAAAGGCCGCCTCGCGGTCCGTCTCGGCAGCATCTACGGCGGTGTATGCGCCGCAAGAGACCACCCATTGCGGCCTTGCTGCGCGGAGACATGCGCGAATGCTTTCCGGACTCAAAAGATCGAGCGCCCCACGGGCAGGAGCATCGACCTGCAAGTCAGGGGCTTTGGTCGAGAACAGTCGCATCAGAGTGGAGCCGACCTGGCCCGAGCCTCCCGTGATGAGCACCGGGCCTCGTACGGCGGCACTCACGTCGCGCTCCACATAACCGTGTCGCGCACCAGCCAGCGCAGGTACTCGCCATAGGTGCTCTTGCCGTAGCTGTTGGCAAGCCGTTCCAGCTGGACCGCATCGATCCAACCCAGACGGTACGCGATCTCCTCCGGACAGGCGACCTTCAATCCCTGCCGCTTCTCGATGGTGTGGATGAAGAGCGAGGCTTCCAGCAGCGAGTCGTGCGTGCCGGTATCCAGCCATGCGATGCCGCGGCCCATTACCTCGACGTGCAGACGTCCATCCTGCAAGTACCAGCGATTGACATCGGTAATCTCCAACTCGCCGCGTGGCGAGGGCCGGATTCCCTCCGCACAAGCGACGACATCCGGTCCATAAAAGTAAATCCCCGTGACGGCATAGCGTGAGCGCGGCTGGGCAGGTTTCTCCTCCAGCGAGATGGCACGGCGCTCTGCATCAAACTCGACCACACCGTAGCGTCCAGGATCGGTAACGGCATAGGCGAACACGTGGCCGCCGCCATCACGCCCAGTTCGAACGGCGGCGGCGCGCAGCGATTTTGCCAGTTCATGGCCGTAGAAGATGTTGTCGCCCAGCACCAGGCAGCAGCTGTCACCCGCGAGAAAGTCCCGTCCAATCAGGAACGCCTGCGCCAATCCGTCTGGCGAGGGCTGCACGGCATACCGCAACCGCAAGCCCCAGCGGCTGCCGTCCTCCAGCAGCTGCTCAAACCGTGGCGTATCCAGTGGCGTGGAAATGATCAGAACCTCGCGGATGCCCGCCAGCATCAGCGTCGAGAGCGGATAGTAGATCATCGGCTTGTCATAGACGGGCAGCAGTTGCTTGCTGACCGCCTGCGTCACCGGATGCAGCCGCGTGCCGGACCCGCCGGCCAGGATAATGCCCTTCATGCCGCAACCGTCGCGACGGCGCGCGAACGCTCGCCGTAGTTGGTGCTCATCCACTCCCGGTATGCACCGCTGGTCACACCTGCGACCCACTCCTGGTTGGCAAGGTACCACTCCACCGTCCGGCGCAGGCCGGTAGTGAAGTCCTGCGCCGGATACCAGTGCAGCTCACGCTGGATTTTGGCGGGATCAATCGCGTAGCGGCGGTCGTGGCCCGGCCGGTACGAGACATATACTA
>CAXUBG010000034.1:16505-20263 GCA_964249285.1 uncultured Terriglobus sp.
GACGATCACCAGCGGGATCAGCTTCTCGGGGAAGTGCAGCGGCCCGTAGTTGTTGGAGCAGTTGGTGGTGAGCGTGGGCAGGCCGTAGGTGTGGTGCCAGGCGCGTACCAGATGGTCGCTGGCGGCCTTTGACGCGGCGTACGGGCTATTCGGAGCGAAGGGTGTGCCCTCATGAAACGCCGGATCATCCGGACCGAGCGTGCCGTACACCTCGTCGGTGGAGACATGAAGATAGCGGAACCGGGCACGCTCCTCGCCGGTAAGCATGGCGTGATACTCCCGCGCGCACTCCAACAGACTGAACGTGCCCTCGATATTCGTTTTGAGAAAGGCCTCTGGTCCCAGAATCGACCGGTCCACGTGGCTCTCGGCCGCGAAATGCACAATCGCGCGGGGGCGATGCGCCCCCAGAAGCGTGCGCAGGAGATTGCGATCGAGAATGTCACCATGTACGAAAATGTGGCGGGGGTCGCTGGCTGCAGACGAAAGATTGTGCACGTTACCCGCGTAGGTCAACGCGTCCAGGGTCACGACTTCGACGGCGGTGGACGGATTGGGTAAGCCCGTCCGCAGATGCCGCAACACGAAGTTAGAGCCGATAAAACCAGCTCCGCCAGTGACCAGCAGGGGCGCGGATGTGAACTGGAACATTGTTGGCCTCTCCTCTGTCCTACTTCTCAGCTGGCATCGAAGCCGGAATCCGATGAGGAGGTACTTCCAAGCGTGGGAAGTGCGGTTCCGCAGGGGATTCCGTTGGAATGGTAGCGCCAGCCAAGCCGAGCGAAAATGCGGTAACAATCCAAGGATACGTTAGATTAAGCTGTCCGCCACACAAGTGAACAACCGGCTGAATAAGGGAGAGTGTAACGAGCGGCCGCCACCTGGTATGCCGCCAAACGATCCGGACAGGCCAAAAGAGAAGGGCGGCCAGCAGAATGATAAGTGGGATACCAATCTCCGCAGTGAGTCCATACAGTCCCAGACTAGGCTGATCCGTGGGCACCGCGACCACGACCGACAAGCCGCGGTACTGAACGTTGTTACGCACAAGACCGTAATTACCCCAGCCGACGCCCGCCCATGGATGAATACGGATCATGCGAGGCACGAAATAAAGGCCTGCAACCCGTCCAATCACGAAATTTCCGTTAGCAGGTACAAGATGTGAATACATCTCGTATACCTGTCCATTGATTAAATACCCTGTAGCTCCCACCCACGCTTTGGTGGTGAAGGCGACTGCAACGACCCCGGCCATCAAGACACCAGTCAGGGCTCGTTGCCGCACGCCCTTGGACTGAAAAAGATTGATGGTGAAAAGAATAGCGGCGGCGAAAATGCCAGCCTTTGATAGCGACGCAAGCAGAGCCAGTCCGTTGCACACCTGAGCAGTTGTGACAAGCCAACGATGCGATTGGGGAGAAGCATAACGAAGTACCCAGCCAACTGTCAGGACACTAACCAAGTAGAGACCGTACGGGCCACCCTCGTTGTAAAAGCCGGAAGCACGATTATCAACTGTTAAGGGTAAGGAAGCGCCGAAAAGGAGAGATGCAATAAAAGCCGCCAGGGAGAGCACCGCGCTGACTGATCCGGCGGCAAAGTACACGCGCATCGCAAAGAAGCAAAACGCCCGAGTGTCACGAAACACTTGGGTTAACACAACGAGTGTGCTGGCACCTGCGAGGAGCTCCACCTCACGTGCCAGCGTGATGTAGCCAGGGCGGTAAAAACCCCGTGCGTCATCAGCGTAAAAAGGGCGCGTATACGCCAGCAGTGCGCCAGCAGATGCGAGCGCCAGGAATACACCGTAGCCACAGGCGAGTTGGCCAATCGCACGGCCTATCTCGAATTGCCCGCGGTTTACCCAGATCCGGATCGCTACATACAAGAGGAGAGCAAGCTCAACGAATTCAAGAAACTGGATGCTGGCAAGCTTCAGCAGGATCGTGGCGCTCAGACAGGCGATGATCGCCAGGAGAAGGCGCTCCCACCCGGAAGGGAGAGACACGACTGGGGCTTCTGAATTCGCAATCATGCGTGCTGTTGCAGGAGGCGCAGGTGGTCACGAAACCGCGAGTAGCCCCGCTTGATAAAAGGCTGAAGGCTAACGTAGAAAAGTGAGAGGAACACGCCGCCAAGCGTGCCAACGGAAACAACAAGCCGGCGGGATGGGCCTGCCTTACGCAGCGGAACAACGGCTTCGTCAATTACCTGGAGTTGAGGGCCGGGATCCGTTTCTGAAAACCGAGTTACATCGGACTGACGAAGAAGGGCTTCGTAGATTGCCTCGCGCTCGCGAACTGCCCGGACGCTTCGTACACTTTCGATGGTGAGTTGTGGCAGTGTCCCGCCAGCTTGTCCCCTGCCGGCATGTGTGCCTGATACAGCGGACTGCTGTTGCAGCAGTTGTGATCGAAGCTGCGTGATCTGAGAGCGGACGCGGGTCACCTCAGGACTGTTTTCAGTCTGACTCTGCAGCAGGACCGTCAGCTGAACCTCGGCAGCCTGTATCAGCGATTGCAGACGGGCCTCAGTAGAAATTGCCACCTGTGCGCTGCTGGCAGGTTCCAGTATCCCGACGCGCTGCTGGGTGCCAATGAGGTTAGCTTCAGCTTTTTCGAGAAGACCACGGGCTTGTGCGACTTCCTGTGAATAAAACTCGCCACGCTGCTGCAACGATGCAAAGGACATGCGCTGATTCAATTTGTATAGCGCCTGCAGATAGGCGTTTGCCAGATGAGCGGCGAACTCCGGATTGCCGTCGCGGCAGATCACCGAGACAATGCCATTTGTCTGTACATCAAAGACGGCTTTGCGTGCAACGAAAGCTCGCGCTTCCTCTACATTCTTTAAGTGAAAGACCTCTTGGACATTGAGTTGGTGTGCCACGTTGTCCTGTACGGAACGGCTCCGGAGAAGGCCAAGGTACGCCGCGCCCGGAGTCAGGCCCAAGCCGCTTGCAGCAAGAATGGAGTTAGGTGACAAGCTGCTGCCGATCGGGTTGAGCGGGTTGGTATCGCGAACGGGGGGAAGGAACGTTGCTTCGGCCTCGTAGTACGGCTTTAGAAGGAGTGCACTGAGTGTCGAAAGGACTAGAAAAACCGCTGTTACAGCAAAAACAATCCGCCATTGAACAGCAACCCGGGCCAGAAGTCCAAGCAGGTCAACTCGCGTGGGTGCCCAGTCGCGCTCACCGGATCGCGTGTCCGGCTTAAGCGTTGACACGCTTTCCGGTTGAACTGAGTGGGTGGAGTCCATGGCTACCTTCGCATGAAAACGATGAGTAAGAAATGCGTGGCGAGTTGAAGTGCGGCGGCGATGATGTGCAATACGGGTTCTGTTGTCATCGGAGGAGAGCGAAAAAGGAAAGCGGGAGCGCTAGTTGGCCGGCCGCGGAGGAAACAGCAATGAAGTCGCGCAGGAAGTTACCTCGCGTCAGCTGCGGAGGAACGACGACCGTGTCCCCGGGCAGGCTGGGAGCCTTCGCCACGTCAGAATATTGACGCGACAGAACGGAACCATCAGCCCGGATGACAAAGATACGCTTGGGATCGGCGTCACGCGACGGTCCTCCCGCGATACGGATGTAGTTGCGCACCTGCAGATGTGGCTCGAAGAGAAAGGCCGACGCGTTATAGACTTCACCGGCGACAGTGATGGTGGATGGCTGCCGCGGGACAATAAAGCGGTCGCCATCCTCCAACGCAATGTCGGGCAGGCTCTCGATACCGGTCGAAGTGGGCACCAGCTTCAGC
>CAXUBG010000035.1:0-19650 GCA_964249285.1 uncultured Terriglobus sp.
GCTTGTAGGTCCCTGCATTGCCCTTCACCAGCACGCCCAGGCGGCTCTGCCGTCCGGAGAAGTTCAACTCGCTGACGTGCCCTTCATTGGCGCTGGGAAACGGGATGCTGTTGAACGGGGTGTTGATATCGGAGTTGACGGACCGCTGCCGCCACACGCCTTCCAGCGCAAAGAAGCCGATCGGTGTGACGTTGACACCCTTGTAGTGAATGACGGAGGGCGACTGGATCTCACCCTCGATGCGGGCCTGGTTAGCGATGACAGTTTCCTGCAAGCCGACGTTGGTATTTTTCAGATCGGTAACGCTGGTCTGGAGCGCATCCACCTTGGTTTGCGCATCCGCGGCAGTGGCCGCAGCCTGAGTCGCGGCCGTTGAGGCGGTGGTCGCCTGCGTCTCAGCCGCAGTCACAGTCTGCTGTGCCGTATTCAGTTGCTGATCGCGGACCGCGAGCTGCTGCTTCATGGCGTCAATCTCAGCCTGCTGGGCCTGCAGCATCTCGCGCATTTCACGAATCTGCCGTTCAGCGGCGGTTTCGCGATGGGCAGTGGATTTGCGCTTGGTGGCCTTCTTGGCTGGCGGTTCGCCTGCTTCCGCGCGAGCGGTGCAGGAAACCAGAGTTGACGCAATCATCATCGCGCCTAACGTCGTCAGTCGTTTCATCATTCCCCAGTGACGGACAGCTAAGGCACCCAAGAACGTGGCGCACATTCTCGCCATTTGCCCAATGCACCTTGCCGGTTGTGTCCGTTAGGCCGATGGTCGCAATCAAAGGTGAAGAAATGAAGAATAGAATGTGAATGGAACGTGATATCTCCTGCTTCAACGCGATAGTTTGTGGATTGCGGGACGCTACTCCACGCCATAAAGCTGGTGCAGCACACTCTGTACCCTTGTTGCACAGCACCGTTGACTCCGGCGTGCCAGCGCGTTATCCTTTGCCCAACTTCCGAGCCGATTTGGTGAACCTCGCCAATCCGAACTGCTTCCGTGCCGCTGCAGCCGCAGGTCCGGCTTCTTCTTCTCGCGCATTGCATGTTTCCTGCGCTCCATCTCATCTCTTCAGCACAACGCACCCCCGCATTGTGGAGGCATAGTCCGCTTGGTCAAAAGTCTGCTCGAAATCACTCCCAGTACCGAGGCCATGTTTGGGCTTCGCGACGAAAATCTTCGCATGATGGAACGTGAGTTGGGCGTGACGGTCGACCTCCGATCGCACGGCCTAGTAGTGGAAGGCAAGGAGCAGGCAGTGGAATTGGTAGAGCAGCTCTTCCGGGACTATGACGGTCTGCGCCGAAGCGGCGTAGTCCTGGCAGGTCCCGAACTCCACGCCCTGCTGAAGCTGGCCATCGCCGAGCCGGATGCCAGCCTCAAGTCACTGGTGGACAGCGGCCGGCAGCGGACCGCCACAGGCGTCAAGCGAATGGTCAATCCGCGCTCGCCTAACCAGAAGAAGTACGTGGAAGCTATCGAACAGGCGGACATGACCTTTGGCATTGGTCCGGCGGGCACAGGCAAGACATACCTCGCCGTCGCGATGGCGGCTTCCGCCCTGATGGCGAAGCGCGTCAGCCGTATCATCCTGGTCCGCCCTGCAGTCGAAGCTGGCGAGCGCCTCGGCTTCCTTCCCGGCTCGCTTCAGGAGAAGATCGATCCCTACCTGCGCCCGCTGTACGACGCACTCTATGATCTGCTGGACAAGGAGCGCGTCGACAAGATGCTGGAAAAGGGCATTATCGAAATCGCACCGCTTGCCTTCATGCGCGGCCGCACCCTGTCGGACGCCTTCATCATTATGGATGAGGCGCAGAACACTACCAACGAGCAGATGAAGATGTTTGTCACCCGGCTCGGCATGAACTCCAAAGCGGTGATCACGGGCGACCTAACGCAGATCGACCTGCCGAATCCCAAGCGCAGCGGCCTGCTGGAGGCATTGACCGTTCTGAACGGCGTGGAGGGGGTCCGCTTCTGCCACTTCGAGGACGCTGATGTGGTGCGACACACCCTGGTGCAACGCATTGTGCGGGCCTACGACACGCACCAGCGGGAACAGCAGATGACGCTGGGTTTGAATGAGAACGGCTTGGACGGGCCAGGCGCGGCGAGCCAGCTCCGTTCCAACATAGCCCGCAAGACGCAGTGAGCCGAATAGCCTTACCCGCGTTCATCCCGGCGAGGATGGACCGGCGGTGATCATGCTCGATCTGCCGAAAGGTGCTGGCGCTGTTCCGGCAATCCGGAGGCAGGCGCTTACGCGCTTTCTCACACGGGTAAAAAACGCTGCCGGCGTGCAGGGAGAGTTGACCGTCCTGCTGGCGGGTGATGGGCGTCTGCGCGCGTTGAACCGGCAGTTTCGCGGCAAGAACAAAGCAACGGATGTACTTAGCTTTCCTGCGGACCCGCTGTCCGGAGTCGCCGGCGACCTTGCCATTTCTGTGCAAACGGCAGAGCGGCAGGCAGTGGAGCTTGGGCATCCGCTGGACACGGAATTGCGCATTCTGATCCTGCATGGTGTCCTCCATCTTGCCGGTTTAGACCACGAAGTAGACGCCGGTGAAATGGCGGCGCGCGAAACAGCGCTGCGGGCCCGGTTCCGTTTGCCCGCTGGCCTGATCGAGCGGACCCAGCCCGCTCCTGTCCCCCGCCGCACACCAGCCACCCGGAGTACAGCAAGGCGATGACACTCCTCACCGTAACCGCGCTTTGCACCCTGTTATCCGTCCTCTCCGTCGCGTCATACGCGGATCGCGTGTACTCCGAGATGGGCAAGTTCCTGGCGCGCGAGTACCAGGACAACCTGGACGCCTGGGTGGAGCGGATGGAGCCACGGCTTGGGCTTTCGCGGGACAGCGTTGCCCTCTCCGCCATCACACTGCGCCAGCTTTCGCTTGCCGTAATAGCGCTCCTGTTAGGTGCACGGCTCCAGATGGGCGCGGGCCAAGGACTGCCGGGCGTGTTCTTCGAGTCACTGGCCGAACTGGCGCTCATCGTCATGGTGTTTGACCGGCTGGTCCCGCAGCTGCTGTTTACCCGGACACGGGGCTTCTGGGTCAGCCGCATCCGCCTGCCGTTGCAGCTGCTCTTCTACATCGTTCTTCCGGTCACGCTGCTCTCCAGCCTGCTGCTGTCCATCGCTTCCCTGGCAGATCCCGAGCGTGAAGAGCAGCAGGAGCACCCGGACGAAGGCGTCAATGCACTACTGGAGGCTGGCGAGGAGGAAGGCATCTTGGAAGAAAGCGACCGCGCCCTGGTACGCTCCGTCGTGGAGTTTGGCGACATGGTGGTGCGCGAGGTCATGACCCCGCGGCCCGAGATGTTCGCCGTGCCCGACACGACTACCATCGCGGAGTTCACCCAGCAGATCATCGAGAATGCCTTTTCCCGCGTCCCGGTGTATAGCGGTTCGCTGGACGGGATTACGGGCATCGTCTTCGCGCACGACCTTCTTAGGATCTCTGACAAGGATGCCGAGACCCGCACCGTCCGCGAAATCCAGCGCGCCGCCGCAGTCGTGCCGGAGCCGAAGAAAGTTAATGAGCTGCTCCGCGAGATGCAGATCGAGAAGCAGCACATGCGCATCGTCATCGACGAGTACGGGGCCGTTGCCGGCCTGGTGACGATCGAGGATCTGATCGAAGCTATCGTCGGAAATATCGAGGACGAACACGACGAAGCTGGCAATGACCAAAGTCCCGTGCGTGATGCAGAGGGGGCTTACCTGGTGCCGGGCAGCATGGATGTAACCGATTTGCGTGATCTGCTGGTCAGCAGCGGTGAGGACAAGGCCGAGGAGCACCAGCCGCTGCGCCTCCGCATCAACTTGGAGGCGACTACCGTAGGTGGTCTGGTATCTGAACTCGCAGGGCATATCCCCCAGCCCGGCGAAGTGGTGGAGAGCGACGGCCTGCGGCTGGAGGTGGTAGACGCCACGCCGCGCCTTGTGACGCGCGTTCGCGTCCGCGCCCTCCCAACAGCAAGGGATGGCACTGAATGACAGCTACACTGGATGGATGCCGTTCCGCTCTGGCTTTGTCACCATCATTGGCCGGCCAAACGCCGGCAAATCCACGCTGCTAAACGCCCTCCTGGGCGAGAAGCTGGCCATTGTCACGCACAAGGCGCAGACCACTCGTACGCGTGTCCTGGGCGTGCTGGAGGTGCCCGCGAGACCCGCAGCAAAGGCCACGCCCGCGCAGCCTGCGGCACAGGTCGTCCTGGTAGACACGCCCGGCGTGCACAAACCCGGCAGCCAGCTGGACCGCCGCATGATGCAGGAGGTGCACGACGCCCTTGCCTCGCGCGATGTTGTGCTGTTCCTGGTGGATGCCACGCATCGCGTGCGCGCAACACCGGATGGCGGCCCACTACCACGCTCCGATAGCAAGGTTGAGATGTCCGCCGCGGAAGACGTGTTTGCTCTAAGCCTCTTGCGCAACGTGACCTGTCCCGTCATTCTCGTGTTGAACAAGATCGATCGCGTCCAGCGTGATCGGCTGCTGCCACTCATCGAACACTGGTCCGGCAAGTACGCCTTTGCTGAAACCGTGCTGATTTCCGCCCAAAAAAAGGACGGACTTGATCTGCTGATCTCCCGAGTCGTCGCTCTCCTGCCCGAGGGCGCACGCTACTTCCCCGAAGATCAGCTGACCGATCAGCCGGTGCGTTTCCTTGCAGCGGAACTCATTCGCGAGAAAATCCTGATGTTCACCGGCGAGGAAGTGCCATACGCCTCGGCCGTCGTCATCGAGCAGTGGGAAGAACCGAAGCCGCAACGCGCGCGCAAGCAGGCCACCAACGCCGAGCCACCAAAGGAGCCGCTCACCAGAATCGCGGCAGCCATTTTTGTGGAGCGTCCCGGACAGAAGACGATCCTGATCGGCTCGGGCGGCACGATGCTCAAGCAGATTGGCACAGCGGCGCGCAAAGACATCGAAGAGCTGCTCGGCACGCGCGTTTACCTCGAGCTGTTCGTCAAGGTACGTGAAGATTGGCGCTCGCAGCGCAGCTTCGTGGAAGAGCTGGACTGGCGAAGGCAACTGGAAGCACTGGCTGACATGCGAAACAAATCAGACGCGTAAGGCTTGGACGCCCAGCACCTCACTTGCGGATTGGCGTTTGAGCATGGCTCCAGCCGCTGCCTTGGATGCACGAAGTATCTGCGGCTTCAGCCGCTGCGGTCCGCTGTTGAAACACCGAGCACGCCTTAGACCTCGCGCATACTGACGCCCAGCGCCTTCATTTTGCGGTACAAGTGGCTCCGCTCAAGCCCCAAAGCCTCAGCCGCGCGGCTCATGTTGCCATGGCATTCGTCCAGCTTGTTCAGGATGTAGTCGCGCTCGTAGGCTTCGCGCGCCTGCAGCAGCGTTCCAAAGCCGTCATGCCTGTTTCGGACTGACTCGCGTCCGCCGCTCTTATTCGCCAGCAGCGGTAGATGCTTCTTCTCGATGCGCTGCACTCTCGGGTTCAGGATCAGCACACGTTCCATTACGTTGCGCAATTCGCGCACATTGCCCGGCCAGGTGTACTGCTTCAGCGCGGCAAGCGCATCTGCGGCCATGTCAATGCGCGGGCGGCCGTATTCGCGGCCGAACTCCTGCAGAAACTCCTGCACCAGCGCCGGCACATCTTCGATGCGGTCACGCAGCGGCGGCACAGAAAATGGGATCACGTTGAGCCGGTAAAAGAGGTCCTCCCGGAAATTACCACGCGCGATTTCCTCTTGCAGGTCTTTGTTCGTAGCCGCGATCACGCGCACATCGACATGGACGGCCTGCGACGCTCCCACCGGGTAAAAACGCTGTTCGTCAAGCGCGCGCAGCACCTTTGCCTGCGTCTTTAAGCTCATATCGCCTACTTCGTCCAGGAAGAGCGTTCCGCCATCCGCGCGTTCAAAGGTGCCGCGCTTTTCTGGCGGCCCGCCTGGTACTGCTCCATGCCGGTAGCCGAACAGCTCGCTTTCGATGTAGTCCTCCGGTATGGCGGCACAGTTCAGTTCCACAAAGATGCGGTCCGCGCGCAGGCTCTCCGCGTGCATGGTGCGCGCGATACGCTCCTTGCCCGTACCAGATTCGCCGAAAATCAATACGCGGCCGTTGGTGGGGGCCATCAGCTTGATCTGCTGGCGCAAAGCTTTCAGCGGAACGCTCTCACCCGTCACGAACGCCTTGTGCCGCATCTGATCCTGCAGCTCCTGATTGTGACGGCGCAGGTCGCGCGATTCACTCGCGTTCTTCAGTAGCAGCAGCGTCCTATCCAGCGACAGCGGCTTTTCCAAAAAGTCATACGCACCCAGCTTGGTGGCCCTGACTGCGGACTCGATGGTGCCGTGACCGGAGATGATGACCACTTCGGGCGGCGCGGACAGGCCCATGCCGCGCACCTTCTCCAGTGCATCCAGGCCATCCATGTCCGGCAGCCAGATGTCCAGCAGAACGATGTCGTACTCGACATCGGCAATCAGCGTCAGCGCCTCCTGAGCGGTGCCGGTGCTTGCGACCGCGTAGCCCTCCTCGCGCAGAATGCTCTCCAGCGACGAGCGAATCTCCGCTTCGTCATCCACGATCAGCACGTGCGTCACGCGGGCACGGCCTCCACCGGCTCACGCTGCACGCCGCCCTCCGGCAGGGAAACCATAGGCAGTTCCAGCACAAAGCGAGCGCCCTGCGGCGTATTCTGTTCCGCGCGAATGCTGCCCTGGTGGTCCGCCATGATCTTCGCGGCAATCGTCAAGCCAAGTCCCGTTCCCCTCCCCTTTGTGGAGAAGTACGGCAGAAACAGACGTTCACGCATGTCATCCGTCACGCCGGGGCCGGTGTCTGCGACGATCAGCTCCAGCATCTGCGAGGCTTGCTCAGAGAACCTGGTTTCAATACAGATCTGGCGCATCAGACTTGCCTGCATCGCCTCCGCCGCGTTGTCGATCAGGTTCGACAGGGCACGTTTGATCGCCTCCGGATCAGCCATCACCAGAGGCAAACCATACGCCAACGACCGCGTCACCGTAACACTCTGCAGCCGGCCCGCGAAGAGCACCAACGTGTTCTCGACAATGGTGTTCAGGTCGCAGGGTTTGGGCCGTGCGCTTGGGAATTCCGCCAAGGATGCAAACTGATCCACGAGCGAACGCATACTGTTCACGGAACTGCTGATCACCTCAGTGCACCGGTGAATCGTTCCGACGGAAGGCGATTCGATGTGCGCGCCTTCCATCTGTTGGCCGAGGCGGTCGATGTGGCGGCGAATCTGCTCCGCGGAAAGCGAAATGGGTGTTAACGGATTCTTGATCTCATGCGCGACGCGCCGTGCGACCTCCTTCCACGCAGCCTGCTTCTGCGCGTGCAGCAGTTCCGTGGCATTCTCCAGCACGACCACGTACCCATCCGCGCTACGCTGACCGCCCGTGCTGCTCTCCAGCAGCGCCACCGTCATGGCAATGCTCAGGGTGCGCCCGGGTGTCTGCATCTCCAATTCGGCGGATGCGGAGCCCATGCGATGGCTGCGCCGGATCACGCGATCCAGCGTGTCATGCGCGTCGGCGGGAATGACCTCCCGCAGCAGCAGACCGGTGAAGCTTTGCTGGCCTCCCGGGTCCAGCATCTCGCTGAAGGCGCGGTTCGCCACCTGGATGCGGCACTCCGGGTCCAACATCACCACGCCGTTCGGAATCGTCTGCAGCATCGTTTCCAACTCGCGCCGCCTCGCCTCCAGAGCGACGTTGGCCTCGGAGATGCGCACGGTACTCTGCTCCACCATGCGGCGGCTGCCCTCAAGATCTTGAGCCATCGTATTGAAGCTCTGCGCCAGGTCGCCCAGCTCCTCGGTGGCGGAGGTTTCTACCCGCTGATCGTAGTGTCCCTGCGCGATCGCGGACATCGCATCCGCAATCGCCTCCACTGGCTTAGTCACCTGTTTGGAGAGGTGCAGCGCCAACCAGCTTGCCACAAACAGCGATAAGCCTGTGATCATCAACATCAGCAGCATGTACGTGCCGCGAATCTGCCGCCGCAAACGGAACAGCGTCCAGTACTGTTGGCTAGCCCGGTCCAGTTGGCCGATGTGCGCGGTCATCCCGGCGGGCAGCGGCATGGCGGTAATGATCTGCAGGTCGGGCTTGATCCATGCCGAACTCACGATGTAATCCTGTCCACCCGCGGAAACGATAGGACCGTCGGTCCGCTGAGACGCTTGCAGTGCAATGGGCTCCACCGCGCCCGTTGCCTGGAGATGCAGTGGAGGAACATTAACCGGTGGAATCGTGTCCTCGTCAAGCGGACCATCCTGCGGCTGCCATGTGCTCAGGCGCGCCTTGGTGAGCGGGTTGACGTGATGCCGCGCCACCGGCAAACCGGCCTGATACACAACAACGAAACCACCCTGCAGTGTAATGTCGTGTGCCTCCATCAGGGCGTCTAGATCGGCCTCGTTGTGCAGTGCTCCACGCGCGTCCACAATAGAGCCGGCCAGCTCTTCCGCCTCCGACCGTGCGTTGGCTGCAACATACCGCGTCAAATCCTGCGCCACGCGTGACGACTCGTCGCGCAATTGCACTGCCGGCTGCGAAAACCAACGTTCCACCGCACGATTCATCAGCAGGTAGCTGAAGCCAAACATAAAGCAGATGGGCAGCAGAGACAGCAACACCGCGCCCCACAACATCCGCGTGCGCAGACGCGCGCCCAGCACACGGCTGCGCTGCTCCGCGTATAACTTCAGCGCGTTGCGCATTAACAGGAGCAACGCTGCGACGAACAGGAGGAACGCCAGGAACGACGTTGCGGTATACAGCATGATCTCGCCCGGCGTGGACGGGTTAAGAAAGCTAAGCCGGAAGGCGTTCAACGCGCCCAGACCCAGGAATAAGACCAGCAGGCAGACGCCGATGGCTATCATCGCGACCTTGCGCCGCCGTAGTGTCTCCATCCTGTCGCCTCCGCGTGTGGCGATTATAGGTCTGCCGGGCTTTCGGAAGGGCATGGCTCCCGCCATGCCGGTACGGGCCTCTCGATTCTTTTACCGGATTGCTTCAGTTTGCCAGGCGAACGGAAGAGTCGGTTTGAGGGGATGACTTAGAGCACTTCCGCGACTGGCTTCCACTCGCGTCCCTGCGACTCCGCGACAGCCCCGTAGGTCAGCGTTCCCGCATACGTATTCACGCCTTCCGCGATGCCGGCATCCTCCCGAATTGCCTTCTCCGCCCCGGAGTTCGCCAGCTTCAGCACATACGGAAACGTAGCGTTCGTCAGCGCCAGAGTCGAGGTGTTCGGAACAGCGGCAGGCATGTTCGTGACGCAGTAGTGCACCACGCCATCCACGACATACGACGGATTGGTGTGTGTCGTCGGGCGCGCTGTTTCAATGCATCCGCCCTGGTCGATGGCCACATCCACGATGACCGCACCACGCTTCATGCCAGCCACCATCTTCGCCGTCACCAGCTTCGGCGCGGAGTGGCCCGGAATCAACACACCGCCCACCAGCAGATCGGCCTCTGCGGCAGCCTTCGTGATGTTGTAGCTGTTCGACGCCAGCGTGTGCACCCGGCCGCCGAAGATGTCGTCCAGATCGCGCAACCGGTTCAGATTCACGTCCACAATGGTGACGTTCGCGCCAAGTCCCAGCGCCATCTTCGCGGCATTCGTCCCGACAATCCCGCCGCCAACGATGACCACAGTCCCCGGCAGCGTGCCCGGCACACCGCCCAGCAGAACGCCGCGCCCGCCATGCTCCTTCTGCAGATACGTGGCACCCACCTGTACGCTCAACCGGCCGGCCACCTCGCTCATCGGAGTCAGCAGCGGCAGCGATCCCGCGCGGTCGCGCACCGTTTCGTAAGCGATGGCGTTGACCTTCTTCTCCAGTAGCCGGCTTGTCAGGTCTGGCAGCGGCGCAAGGTGCAAATATGTGAAGAGCAGCAGGCCGTCGCGAAAGTATCCATACTCCTTCTCGGTTGGTTCCTTCACCTTGACCACCATGTCGGCGAGCCGCCACGTATCAAAGGCTGAGCCGACAATCTCCGCGCCCGCATTCTGGTACTCATCGTCAGGAAACGCGGACAGATCGCCCGCGCCCGTTTGCACCAGCACCGTATGGCCCGCCTCAACCAGCGCACCCGCCCCGGCGGGGGTCACGCCAACGCGGCTCTCGTGATCCTTTACTTCCTTCGGTACACCAACAATCATCTCTGCTCTCCGTCCCCTCCAGACTACCGAATGGCCGGACACCCCGCCAAAGCCGCATCGGCAAACGGCTGATACATTGGCCGCATGGCGCAACCATTGCGGGATCAGGCTCGGCTGCTCACGACGGTTTGCATTCTGTTCTCGTGCCTTGTTTCCGTAGGGGCGGCCCTCGTCTTTCACCGCGACGATGCACACGCCTCGATCTACGGCCTGGCAAACCTGGTGGGAGGGACGGCAGACGGCCTGCTGCACGGGCGGGGAATGACCGTGACGACCGACGCGCAGGGCACTGCGGAGCCGCTGCTGTACCATGCAGCGCGCATGCCCGTTGCAACACTGACCGTGGCCGCAGGCACACTCCTCTTCGGGGAGCACGGCATGCGGGCCGTCGCCCTGTTCAAAACGGTCCTGTTTCTGATCCCGGTCTGGCTGTCCATGACGCTCGCCCTCCGCTGGCCTGAAACACCCGCGCACCGGACCGCAGGTGCCTTGCTTCTTCTCCTCCCGTTCGCATCTCTGCCGTTTCTCGCCGACGTGGTCAACCTGCAAGTGGAAGAGGGGTACTCCTATGCCGCGCTCGCCTTCGCCTTTGCGTTACTGCTGTTCCCTTCCCACGCGCACGATCGTTCTGTGCTGACGCGTTTTGTCCTCCCGTTTGCCTTTGCAGTGAACCTTCTGTACCTCTCAAAAAGCTCCATGCTGCCAGCGGTGATCATCCTTCTGCTTTTCGCCATGGTGCACGTTCGTATAACGTCTGCGCGAGTCCTTCTTCTGCTGCTGGTCCTCGCCGCTCCCCTCGGTTGGGCCATGCACCAGAAGATGGCCAGCAGCCGTGTCAGCCTCGGCACCAGTCTTGACGGCCTCAACCTCCACAAAGGCGAAAATCCCGGCTTCCTCCATCGCTACCCGCCCGCGCCGGGCGACAGCCTGGACCGGTACGACGCAGAGCTGAGCAGTTCAAGACGTTTCGCCTCCGAGTGGGCCTTCAACGATTTCCACCAACACGCTGCCGTGGACTTCATCCGGCACGATCCCGCCGGTGCCCTTCGTGGCAGCGTCCGCAAGGCAAGCATCTTCTTTTTCTCCTTACGTAAAGTCGGCTCCTCGGAACCGTCAAGCCACACGATGGCGCTGCTGGAAACAGCGGGCATCGTAGTCATGCGATGCACGTTGTGGGCGGCCATTCTATGGTCTGCAACGCGGCTCTTCAATCGGCGTAGCAGCCGTTCCCTAGCGTTGCTCTTTCTGCTGCTCATCGCGGCCTGCGCAGCACCTTACCTGCTCGGATTTGCGTACACGCGCCACGTCAGCATCCTGCTGTACCCGTCCATTCTGTTGCTCTGCCGCTTCATCGCTCCATCAACCGGGACGCGAAGCACCTGACGCCTTACAATGGGACACAGACACCTCCCAGTCAGGAATCGAAGTACAGCATGCCGCAAAACGGATACCAGGGCCGCACCTCACGCACGCGCAGCCTGCGTTCTCTCTTTTCGATCTTTTCCAACGATCTCGCCATCGACCTGGGAACCGCCAACACCCTGGTCTACGCCAGCGGCAAAGGCGTCGTGGTCAACGAGCCCTCCATCATCGCCGTCAATACCATTACGAAGGAAGTCGAGGCGGTCGGCCGGGAAGCCAAGGAGATGGTCGGCCGCACTCCCGGCAACATCATCGCCATCCGCCCGATGAAAGACGGCGTCATCGCCGACTTCAAGCAGACGGAAAAGATGCTGAACTACTTCATCCAGAAGGCACACAACCGCAAAATGCTGGTGCATCCGCGCATCATCATCGGCGTCCCCAGCGAGATCACCCAGGTGGAGAAGCGGGCCGTCGAAGACAGCGCCTACCGCGCCAAGGCAAGCGAAGTCTATCTCGTCGAGCAGGCCATGGTCGCCGCCATCGGTGCCGGCTTGCCCATCACCGAGCCGGGCGGCAACATGGTCGTCGACATCGGCGGTGGAACCACGGACATCGCGGTCATCTCGCTTGCGGGCATCGTCTATTCACGCTCCGTCCGCATGGCTGGCAACCAGATGGATGAGGCAGTGATGAACTTCCTCAAGCGCAAGTACAACCTCCTCATCGGCGAGCGCACGGCCGAACAAATCAAGATCGAAATCGGCTCTGCCTTCCCGCTCGATCGCCCGTTGACCATGGAAATCAAGGGCCGCAACCTGATCGAGGGCGTGCCCAAAACCATCACCATCGACGACTCCGAAATCCGCGAGGCCCTGAGCGAAAGCATCGGCACCATCATGAATGCCATCCGCGTCGCGCTGGAGCGGACGCCGCCGGAGCTATCCGCGGACATTTCCGACCGCGGCATCGTTCTAACCGGCGGCGGCGCGCTCATTAAGAAGCTCGATCGCCGCATCCGCGAGGAAACGGGCCTTCCGGTGGCCATCGCGGACGCTCCGCTCGCCTCCGTCGTGCTGGGCACGGGACGAATGCTCTCCGACTTCGCCCTTCTCCGCAAAATCTCCATCGACTAAGCCCTTCAGGAGCCGTCAAGCAAGCACGGATGGAATCCTTCTTCAGCCGGTATAAGAGCGAGCTGCTGCTGGTGGCGGTAATCCTGGCACAGGTGATTGGGCTTGCCGCGCAAGTGCGCCGCGCAGGGTACGCCGCGCACGCGGATGGGCACCACGTGCGCATCGTCCGTGCGTGGTCCGCCATCTCCATCACCCCGGCGGAGAGAGGCCTGAAGCACCTTGGCGTTCTGATCCGGGCGGCCTGGCATGGCTATGTTGATCTGCGGCATGTGCGGGAGCATGACCGCGACCTCCAATACCAGATCGACCAGCTCCGCCTGCGAGAGGCCGCGCTGGCCGAGGACGCGCGACAGGGCCAGCGCCTGCAACAGCTCCTCGCCTTCAAGCAGCACTACGTGGGCCGTACCGTCGCGGCAGAAGTCGTTGGCACGGGTGGCGGTGACCAGTCGCGCATCCTGATCATCGACAAGGGAGCAAGCGACGGTCTCAAACCAGACATGGCCGTCATCACCCCGGACGGCCCGGTGGGCAAGCTGCGCGATGTCTTCGCCAACTCCGCCCAGGTGCTGCTGATGAACGACCCCAGCGCCGGCGCAGGTGTCATTCTGGTCAGTACACGTATGCGCGGCATCCTGCATGGCGCGCCGGGCGGCCTCCTGCAGATCACCAACTTACTTCCTGACGAACGCATTCTGCCCGGCGAAACCGTCATTACCAGCGGCGGCGACCAGATCTACCCGCGCGGTTTGAGCGTCGGTGTAGTTAGCAGCATCCGCCCGGACCGCGAGCATCCCCCGTACGCCGCCATCACGGTCAAGCCGGCGGCAAACCTTGACCGGCTGGAAGAGGTTCTGGTGGTCACGGATGTCCCGGAGCAACTCGCGAAATCTGCCGCGGATGACGACAATAACGACGGCAACACGAAAGCATCGGAAGTGCTTGCCACCCGTCTTCCCGGTATCAAGGACCCGACGCCTTCACCGAAAGCGGCGGATAAGCCGCCGGGTGTGGATGCGGCCCAGCAGCCTGGCGTGGCCCTGCCCAAACCCACACCGCCCCTTCATCAGGACCGCTATTCACCGGGTGCTATTCCGTCAGCCGGTGCCCTGCAACCAGGTAGCCGGGACACAGACCTGGTAACACCCGGCACCAAGCCCGCGAAAAAACGGCCTGCGGAGACGCAGCCCTGATGGTCCGACAGTCCTTTGCGAACCGCCGCGAACTGGAACAGCATCACTTCCATCCCCTGGTGGTGATTGCTATACCGTTGTGCTCGCTCTTCCTTCATTCGTTTCTGCCGCGCATCTGGCGCCCGCTTGGCATCCTGGACCTGCCGCTGATCGCCGTTCTCTATTTCTGCATCTCCTGGCGCAACCGGATCGCCGGTACCATCTTAGGGACGATCACCGGTCTGCTGCAGGACCTGCCAGGGAACGCCTACATCGGGGTCAACGGCATCAGCCAGGCCGTCATCGGATACGCCGCATCTTCCATCGGTCTGCGCATTGACGTGGAGAACGCCCTGACACGCTTTCTACTAAATTTCTGCTTTTTCCTGCTTCACTCCAGTTTGCTGTTCCTCATCCAGCGCTTCCTGCTGAACGAGGCTGCCTATACCCTTCAAGGGGGCCATGAACTGATCCGCGCCGGTGTCAATGCAGCAGTTTCGGTTCCACTCTTTGCCTTGCTCGACCGCACCCGCATGAATGAGTAACCCTGCTACTTGTCCTCGGTCCCTGCCAGAGCGGCGGCTACATCGACCTCTTCCGCAGGCCGCAACGGACCCAGAACGGCTTGTTCGCGCTCATGCAGCTTACGGTCCTCGTTGGAGACCGGAGGCAGGTCGTACACCTCCAGTTGTCCGGCGTGCAGCACCGCCAGCTTCAGGCCGTCTCCTGAAAGGGAAAAATTTCCCCCTGGCCGTTGTTCCGGTGAACAGATCACTCGCAGCAGTTCGTCACCCTCACGGCTGCTGTAGACCCTAACCTCCTGCGCGCGCAACTCGCTGCTGCTCAGCCGGTCGCTCTCCTGTGCGGGAACCGTGGTAAGCGTGTTGCGTACGGCAAAGCGGCCCGTCGCGGGTGAAGCATCCACAGCCAGCCATAGCGGCGGATCGTCCAGCGTAAACACCCATCGCGCCTCTGCCAAGAGGTTGAATCCGCCCATCAGCCGCCGGTCCTCCCCACCGCGGCAACCGTATGCGAAGAACTCCGTGTCAGAAACAAAGACACTGCGCGGCCGGCAGGTACTGGTGAATCCGCCTAGTTCAAGGTTCTGCCCCTTGTACGGGTGAAAATCGAAACCCCAGTGCATCCGGTCCTCGCGCACCGCCTGCAGCACGCCCATCGAGGTAAACGCCAGCGTAAATGCATCGTGCGCCTTAGCCCGTCCACGATTGGCGAGAATCACAGTCCCATTCTCGACGATGAGGTGGTAGAAATGCGCTGTGACTGAGCGCTCCTGCTTCTCGTCTGGATCGTCGCCGATGCGAGCGGGCGGCGCGGTCTCCAGCAGCAACAAGTCGCGGCCCGGGCTCAGCTGCACCGATTGGATCTCGTCCCCCGACTTCCACAGCAACCGCCGCCCAAGCTCCGCTGCCTCGTGGCTTCCCAGAGGATCCAGCGAGAACAAATCGCCACGCTCGCGCAAGATGAACCGTCCATTTCCCAGCGGCCAGAGGTACGGGGCACGGTCGTGCATCCGCCACTCCGTCTCACGCACGATCTTGCCGTCCGGAAGGTGGATGACCTCCGCACGCACCGTGTGGTCGTCGTCACCCTCCCGTTGTTCCGGCGACCGCTTCATCAGCTTGCGCGCGCTGAACGTAAGCAGCAGATGGTTGGAATCGATGAAGTGGACTGTTCCATTGATAAACCCGGCATGCAGCGCCATTGGGTTGCCGCCCATGCGAAACCCGAAGCTCTCCAAAGGCAACTCTACCGACGGCACGGCGACCCGCTTGGGCGCGGCACCAGCAGCAACTCCCGCCGCGCCACTTACAGCACAGAGACATCCTGCAAGTACAGCGCGGAGCAACGGGCCTCGAACAGTGGGGACGTGGGACATGGACTAAGTCGATTCATCTTACCGCGTAGCAAGGCGGCCGAGGACTGCTGCACGGTGCTGTCGTGTCGGCGTACCGTGACGCAAAAAAACGCCGGGCCCACGTTGCAATCCGTGAGTATGCGACAGTGGGGAGATGCACTCCACCAGCCCCAACCGTTCTCTCGGCTTTGCTGCATGCGCTGCGGCGGGTGCGCTGTGGGGCACCGGGTTCTACTTCGGCAAGATTGCCCTGCGGGAACTCTCCGTCGGGCACATGGTACTGTATCGCTTCCTCTTCGCTCTCTTCCCGGCGTTACCGTTGGCGATCCGAGAACGAGCACCCTGGAGCCGCCGCGAATGGGCGATCTTGCTGGCGGCGGCGTTCTTCGGCATACCCGTGCAGTTTCTGCTGGAGTTCAAAGGCCTCTCCATGACGACGCTGTCGCATGCATCGCTTATGATCGGCATGTTGCCGGTCATCCTGGCAGCAGGTGCGGCCGTGTTCCTCCGCGAACGCCTGCATGCTGTGGGCTGGAGCGCCCTTGCCATCTCCTCCGCCGGAGCATGCCTCATCGCACTCTCATCCGGCAGCAGCCGCGGCCACGCCACGCTCGCCGGAGACGCGCTCATCGTCGCCTCCATGCTGATCGCGCTCGCGTGGATTTTGGGTAACAGGAGCCTGCTGGAGCGGCACGGTGCCCTTCTGGTCAGCGCCCGCTCGGTATCCGCCGGCACACTCATGCTCGCCATCTGGGTGTGGCTGCAATACGGTCCGCCGCCGGTCCGTCACATTTCCGCCGCGACTTGGGCATCGCTGGCCGCCAGCGGTCTACTCTGCACTGCCGCAACCACCCTTCTGTGGAACTGGGGTCTGACGCAGGTTCCCGCATCGCAGGCGGGCATCTTCCTCAATCTGGAACCGGTGATTGGCTCGGCCATGGGCGTCTCGTTGCTGGGTGATCGGCTCGGCCCGTCTGCGTGGCTGGGCGGGTGCCTCATCATCGGCGCGGCGCTGTATTTGACCACCCACCACACGCTGGAACCGGTCGGCGCCCTGGTGCACGCAGAGTGAACGCTACCGAACGCCCTCGCATGATCGCCATCGACATGGATGGCACCCTCGTCCACCCTGGAGGATTCGTTAGCACCGTAAACCAGGCGGCCCTGCGGCGCACCCACGATGCCGGCGCACGCATCGTCATCGCCACCGGACGCCGCCACAGCTACGCCATGAAGATTCTGCGCGGCATCGCGCTCGACCCTGCGGACGTCCTTCTCAGTTCCAACGGGACGGTAGCTCGAACCATCAGCGGCACAGTCCTCTTCCGCCACACCATGCCACTGGAGACAGCCCGCTGGCTCTGCACGGAGCTTGGAGAGTTTCGCGACAGCTTCGTGCTCACCTTTGACCTGCTGGGCGAAGGCGGCGAAGATGTCCCCGGCGCGCTGGTCCTGGAGCAGATGGACGCGCTGCACGGCAGCATCCGCAACTGGATGGAAGCCAATGCCAAATTCATCCACCGCATCCAGCCAATTGAGACCTCACTCTCCGAGGCGAACCGTCCCATTCAGGCCATGCTCTGCGGCACCCTCAACCGCATGAGAAAGGCCGAAGCCATGTTGACCGCCGCCCATGATGACCGGCTCTCGCTCACCCGCACCGAGTATCCCGCGCGCGATCTCTGCATCCTGGACATCCTCCCGGCAGGCTGCTCCAAGGGCCACGGTCTTGTCGAGTTACTTCGTATGCATGTGCTGGAAGCCAGCGACCTGATGAGCATTGGCGACAACTGGAACGACTTGCCCATGCTCGAACTCGCGCGTTGGCCGGTACTCATGGGCAACGCGCCCCTCGCGCTCCAGGTGCTAGCACGCGAACGCGGCTGGCCCATCATGCAGACGCACGATCAGAACGCCGTCGCCGACGCTTTGGACTTCCACTTCGGCCCGGCGAGGACTGGGCGAACGGAACACGAGCAAATGGTACTCTGAGGCCGTGCGTCCCCCGCTCCTCCTTGCGTATACGTCCGTCGTACTCGTGCTTGCCCTGACGGCGCACGCAGCGGAGTCGGTGACGCTCCGCGGCGGCTTTGTCATCACGTGCACAGCACACGAAGCGCTCTCGGCGGAAACGGTCCGGCTGCATCTCTCCGGGGACAGAGGAGGAGTTCAAAATTACATAGATGTTCCCGCAGGCAACATCGTCACCGTTGAAGCTGCTCCGGAACCAATTCTCGCGAACGGCGTGGCGAACCCTCACTCTTCCGTATCGAACGCGGCAGCCCTTCTGCAGCAGTCAGGCGCGGAGCACAACATCAATGTGGCCCTCCTCGCGTCCGTGATCCAGGCGGAAAGCGGAGGCCATACCTACGCCACATCACCCGCAGGAGCGCGCGGCCTCATGCAGTTGATGCCCGGCACCGCCGCCCAGTACCACCTTACTTACCGCTTCTCCCCCGAGGGCAATGTGAACGCGGGCAGCGCCTACCTCAGCGACCTGCTAACCCGCTACCACGACAATCTACTACTCGCCCTGGCCGCCTACAACGCCGGTCCGTCCGCCGTAGACCGCTACCACGGCATCCCGCCCTTCCACGAAACACAGCTGTATGTTGCCCGTGTCGTCCGCGAGTTCAACCGCCGGGTTCGCGCGGCCCAGCAGCCGGTCCGGTAGCCACATGTCTTCGCGTAAGGCGGTGCTGTGGACCGTCACACTTGTTGCCATCGCGGTCGCCCTTTGGAGGCTGCACGTCTCGCACTTCGCATGGCCGGAGTTCCGGGGCGCCTGCCGCAGCGTCGATCTGCCGCTGCTGACCCTTGCGATTCTCGCCAATTACAGCAATTGCCTCTTTCGTTCCGCGCGCTGGGCCATCTTTCTGAAGCCGGTGGGCAAGCGCTTGCCATGGTGGAGCCTGACCGGATCGCAATTTATCGGGTTTGCCGGGCTGGCAGCCCTTGGCCGCGTGGGCGAACTCATCCGCCCCTGGCTGGTCAGCCGCCGCACCAATCTCTCCTTTGCCTCCCAGATCGCCGTCGTCGCGGTGGAACGCATCTTCGACCTGGGCGCGTTCGGCGTCCTCTTCGCGGGCAACCTCATCCTGTCGCCGCAACTACACACACTCCCGTACCACGAGCGCTACCGCGTCTTCGGTTATGCGGTCGCCGCTGCCATCGCGGTTCTCTGTCTCTTTGTCGTACTGACCCGCGTAGCAGGCGAAGCTCTTGCGGCTCGCGTGGAACGTCTCCTCGCCAAATTCTCCGCTACGCTGGCCGCAACCGCTGGCGACAAGGTCAGGGCCTTTCGCGACGGCCTCCACGTCATTAGCAGCGTCCAGGACTTCGCAGCCGTCTGCGTCCTCAGCCTGCTCACCTGGATCGTCATCGCTCTTGGATACGTCCTGACCATGCACGCGTTCCAACAGCCCGTGCACGGGCTGACCATCTCCCATGCCATCCTGCTGATGGGCTTCAGCGTCGCGGGAGGGCTGGTGCAACTCCCCGGCATCGGCGGCGGACCACAGCTAATGACCGCGCTCGCGCTGACAAAACTCTTCGGAATACCGGCTGAACTTGCGACGTGCGACTCCATGACTTTCTGGTTCGTCAGCAGCGTCAGCGTCATACTTCCGGGTCTTATCTTCGCGCGTTTGGAACAGGTATCCCTCCGTGGTGCTGCCCGCGCCAGCGAGGGAGCCGCCACGTTGCATCCGGTACACTGAACCCGATGAAGTGTCCGTTTTGCGGGTTTGCGCAGGATAAAGTGGTCGATTCGCGCGAGAGCAAGGACGCTGACAGCATCCGCCGCCGCCGCGAGTGCGAGCGCTGCAACAAGCGCTTCACCACCTACGAGCGCATCGACGAAATCCCCTACATGGTCGTCAAAAAGGACGGCCGCCGCGAGCGCTTCGACCGCCAGAAAGTCCTCTCC
>CAXUBG010000036.1:0-16173 GCA_964249285.1 uncultured Terriglobus sp.
ACCCGGACTCTTCGCCTTGAGAGGGCGACGTGTTAACCAGTTACACCATAACGCCGTCAGAACGGCTTACGCTGAGGCGGTTCGTTACCTCGGCTTGTGAAGTATACCGCAACCGCATACGGTGCGGCAGATTTCTTAGCCGCGCCCCCCTAGATGCCAAGTTTCTTGACCTCGTCGTTGTAGTACTTTCTATACAATATGTCCCACTCTTGTGAGCCTTCTAGAATGATGCGCTGCTGTGATGAGATCTTCTGCCGGGCTGCTGCGTCGATTTTTGTTTCCTCCATGAAGAGCACTTCCAGAATACGCCGGGCTTCCTGACGGATCGTGTTGCGATCCTCCTGAAACTCCGCCTCCGGCGTGTCGGCCAACGTGTCGGCGATCACGTGCGCCAGTTTGTTCACCTTATCGCGCGAAATACGCATTTACAGGACCGCCTTGTACTGCTGCACCAGCCGGATCTTAATTTTCTTGAACATCTCTGGATAACTGGCACCGCTGCGCACCATGTCGCTTTGAATGCTTTCCAGTATGACCCGGGCCTCTTCGTTGATGCGATCCTCCAACGAAAGCTCGTCCAGCAGACCCGCGTTAAGACGAGACGCCAGCACCGCGGGTTTGTCGGTCCGCACAACCTTTGACTCCACGAGCCGACGCACCACCTGGCGCGACAGGTAGCCAATGTAGTCCTTTGAAAAGAGCATAACGAAGAGGAGAATAGCACGCGGGGGCGTCTCCCCGAACCGTTCCCCCAACCTTCCGCCAAAGTGAGACAATCGCACCTATGAATCCTGACGATCTCGTTGGCTTGAAAGATGACATGATCGCGTTTATCGCAGGGAACGGCTTGCGCCGCCTGACCGCGTATGTGCCGGAGGATGTGCCCTCTGTGATGTTTGAGGAGGAAAACGCGGACGGCTGGAAGGAGTTCGTCGAGCACGCCAAGTCGACCAATGTGACGTTCGTCACAATGAGCGAGGTTGTGCTGGAAAAGCAGGATATCGAAACGCTGATCGAGCGCACGCGCGTCCATCGCTTTCCGGATGAGGCCGGCCAGGAGCTGGATGATGCGCAATACCTGCTGAAGTTCGTGGGCAAGACCGGTTACCTGCAGCTTGGCTTTGCACACGGTGGGGTGATGTTCCTGTACGAGACCGCAACCGAGTGGTACGAGCGCTATCAGCAGTGGCTGGAGACGGTGACGGACCTCGGCGATATCGTCATGGACGATCCTGACGACGAGTAGCCCAGTGCCGGAGACAGAAACCGCCGCACGGGCGCAATGGCTTGAACCTGAACCGCCAACGTCTGAGATCCAGGCCCTTGCGGACGCCGTTGGACAACCGCCCTGGTTTGCCCAACTCCTGTCTGCGCGCGGCGTCCGGACCCTCCGCGATGCGCAGCGTTACCTTCAGCCCACGACGAATCAGATGCATGACCCGGCGCTGCTCCGCGGAATGGGCCAAGCGGCCGGTCGGGTTCTACAAGCTGTTGCCCAGCGGCAACCTATCCTTATCTACGGCGACTACGACGTGGACGGCACGGTCGCCACAGTCCTGCTTAAGACAGCGATCGACCGCATAACTCCCGTGGGTGTGCCATCGCTTGTGCGTTACCACATCCCGCATCGCATACACGAGGGTTACGGCATGCAGGCGTCCGTTCTTGCCGATGCCGCCGGCGAAGGCGTGGGCTTGGTCATCAGCGTGGATACGGGCATCCGTGCTTTTGCCGCAGCGGACGAGTGCAAGTTGCTGGGCCTGGACCTGATCGTGACCGATCATCATCTGCCGGACGGTGTCGCGGGTGTGCCGGATGCGATAGCCGTGATCAATCCCAACCAGACCGGCTGCGCATACCCGTATAAGCACCTGTGCGGTGCGGCGGTTGCATTCAAGCTGGCGCACGCGCTGCTGCTCGCCGCGTCTGCTCCGTCCAGGGATCCCGGCGCCTACCGGCCGGTGGACGGGGCTGCGCTGCATCAAAAGCTGCTGCCGTCACTGCTAAAGCTGGTCGCAATCGCCACCGTAGCAGACGCCGTCCCCCTCACGGGCGAGAACCGCGTGATCGTTGCCCTCGGCCTGCGCTCGTTGCGGGCACCCCGTCAACCGGGTTTGCGTGCATTGATGCAAATGTCCGGCGTGGAGCTCAACAGCGAGAACGGTCCGTCTGCGACGGATATTGCTTTCCGCATTGCGCCGCGGATCAACGCGGCTGGACGCATGGACGTCGCAAGCGATGTGGTTCGCCTGCTGCTGACGCGAGACGCTGTCGAGGGCCGCGCGCTGGCGGAGAAGCTGCACCAGCTCAACCATGAGCGCCGCACCGTCGAAGCGGATGTCCTGACTGCGCTGGAGCAGCAGATGAAAGTGTTGCGTGCCGACGAAGCGGCCCTGGATGCAGCCGGCTGCCTTCTTTTGGACGGCGAAGGTTGGCACCGGGGCGTTATTGGGATTCTTGCGTCGCGCGTGGTGGAGCGCATGGGACGTCCTGCCGTCGTCATCGCTCACGAGAATGGGCAGGCGCACGGCTCCGGCCGGTCCATTGCCGGATTTCATCTGCTGGACGCGATCACGGCCGCGCATACGCAGGGTGCAACGGGGATCTTCGACCGGTTCGGCGGTCATGCCTTCGCGGTGGGCTTCTCGCTTCCATCGGAGCGCGTTCCGTTGCTTCGAACACGCCTCTCCGCCTACGCCGCTGAACGGCTGACGCCAGACCTGCTGCGGCAGCCGCTGAAAATCGACGCTGAAGTGTCGCTCGAAGACTTGACACCCGCTCTGCTGCGAGCCCAGCGCCTGCTGGAGCCGTTCGGCCATGGCAATCATGAACCAGTCTTCCTTGTCCGCTCCGCAGTTATCGCCGAGGAACCATACGTCCTGAAGGAACGCAACCTGAAGCTGCGTCTCCGTTCCTCGAATGGTGGCACCGTGGCCTGCCTCTGCTGGAGCCGAGCCGTCCACTGGCCGGAGTGCCTGCAGACGATGGGCGTCCGGGCGGGTTCATGTGTAGACGCGGTTTTTCGCGTACGCGAAAACCGGCATCCGCAGTATGGCGGCGTAGAGATGGAACTGTGCGACCTGCGCCTTTCCACCACGCCGAAGCCCCTGTAAGCCGAGGCGCAAGCTCACGGGGACGTTACAAGATATTCCGAGCCGTCGAAACCACATGGGCGTCTCATATAATGGCGCATCGGCATGAGTGAGAAATCAAAAGGCAATGGGCGCAGAATCGCCCTGCAGCTTGCCATCGGAGTTGCTGTGCTGGTTGCCCTTGTGGTTGGCATCCGCTCCGCGACACATACGGACGTAGAGGTGCGAGCCGCCAAGGCAAGCTACGGGGACCTGCTCAGTTCAATCTCCACCAACGGCAAGGTGGAACCCATCGAAAACTTTCAATCGCACGCCGCGGAACCGGGAACCATTCAAGCGGTGTTTGTGCACGACGGAGAGCAGGTTGCCGCCGGCACGTTGCTGCTGCGGATGGATGCTGCCGCGGCTGATGCGCGTGTCCAGACAGCGCGGTCTGCCATCGCGCAGGCACAAGCCGCGCAATTTGATATCAGCAATGGCGGCTCCGCAGACGAACGCATCGCCATCGCCGGCGATCTACAGCGGGCAAAATTGCAGGCAAAGCAGGCAGAAGAGGATCTCTCTGCGTTACAAGCGCTTCAAAGCAAGGGAGCAGCCGCTGCTAACGAGGTCGCGGCAGCTCAGGAGCGGTTGGCCACCGCGCAGAATTCACTTCAGTCCGTCCAGCAGCGCTCCAACGCGCGCTACGCGGCGACGGACAAACAACGCGTGCAGGCACAGCTCGCGGACAGCCATGCAACTCTGGCTGCGGCGCAGCAATCACTGTCCCAATCCATTGTCCGGGCGCCGTTTGCCGGAACCGTGTACGACATTCCCGTCAAGCAATATGAGTTCGTCACCGCCGGAGAGGAACTCGTGCAGCTTGCCGACCTCTCCAAGGTGCAGGTCCGTGCCTACTTCGATGAACCAGAGATCGGCAAGCTGCATAACGGGGACAAGGTCGTAATCAAGTGGGATGCTCGCCCGGCCTTGTTGTGGCATGGGCACATCGTGCGGACACCCACTACCATCACCAACTACGGCACGCGTAATGTGGGCGAGTGCCTGATTTCCGTCGATGATACCGCCGGCGACCTTCTACCTAACACCAACGTAAATGTGAACGTGACGACCCAGCAGATCTATCATGTGCTCAGCCTGCCGCGCGAGGCGCTGCATACGCAAGGGTCCGACAACTTCGTCTACGCCATTGAGGCCGGTGTGCTGAAGAAGCGCGCGGTACAAGTTGGTGCATTGAACCTGATGAGTGTGCAGGTTCTTGCAGGCGTATCCAGCGGAGATGTGGTCGCGCTGAACCCCTTGAGCAGCAGCGTCGACCTCAATGACGGACTGCGCGTGAAGGTCGTGCAGTGACGCGCGCTGCCAAACTCGTTGCCGGCTTTGCTTTGCTGTCAGGCACGCTCTGTTCCGGCGCAGACAATCTCAGCGCGGCGCGATCCGATGCACGCGCAGGCAAGGTTGACGCCGCAATCGCGGATCTTACTGCTGACCCGAGACGCGCCGGAGCACAGGCGCTTCTGTGTCAGCTTTATGGTTCGATCGACGAGCGTGACCTGGCGATCGCCGCATGCGAAGCTGCTTCCATGGCAGCGCCCTCCAGCAGCGAGGATGCGCTTCAACTCGCACGGGCGTATGGCGACAAGGCGGACCACAGTGGCGCACTCACGGGAATGCGCATGGTAGGGAAAATTCGCGATAACTTCGAGCGCGCCGTTCGGCTGGATCCTGACAACGTGGATGCTCTGAGCGACCTTGGTGAGTTTTACGTGCAGGCCCCCGGCCTCGCTGGTGGTGGCGTCGATAAGGCCCGTCCGCTCGTGACGAGACTTGAAGCTCTCTCGCCGGCTCGCGCGCACCGTTTGGCTGCCATGATCGCCGCCAAGACGAAGGACGAAGCAGCGGCGCAGCAGGAGTATGAGGCGGAGTTGGCCGTTGCGCACTCGCCCGAGGCATACGTCGACCTTGCCAACTTTTACAGGGGCCGTAAGCAGTCTGAACGCGCTGCGGATTATGCTCGCATGGCAATCGAGCACGACATGCATCACGGCCCCGATACCCTCGACGCAGTGGTTATCCTTATCGACCTGAAATCGGATTTGAAGGCAGCGCAGAAGGGCCTGCGCGGATATCTGAGCAGCCCGCAGACGGGAGCTGTCGCGCGCTGCGCGAAGGCGCATGTTCTGCTTGCACAGACACTGCAAGCAAGTGGTAATGCCGCCGGGGCACAGCAAGAGTATGCCGCGGCCCTGCTGCTGGCGCACAACTACGAACCCGCGCGCAAGGGCACTTCGAAGTGAGCCTCATGCGCAACGCCGTCACTGCCGCCGCTCTACTTGCTTGCGGCCCTGCCGTCCACGCCCAGATCTCCTTGCAATCCGCAGTCAACCTTGCGCTGAAAAACAGCCCTCGCATCAAGGCGGCACAGGCGGATCTGAACCGTGCCACGGCAGCGCGTGGTGAAGCCAAGGACGCTTTTGTTCCAGTGGTAGCGACAACGGCTGGTTACGGACAGGCTACAGGTGCGCCGTTGGGCGTACCGATCATCTTCAGTATCTCATCACAGAGCCTAGTCTTCTCCTATTCGCAGCGTGACTATATGCGTTCTGCGCAGGCCTCAGTGGACGCAGCGGAACACGCCCTGCGTAATCAGCAGATTGAAGTGGTGGAAGATACCACCAACACCTACCTGGCATTAGAGAACGCGCGGCAGCGGCAACGCGTACTGCGGGAAGCCACCGAAATGGCTGCGCGCCTGGTCACTATCACGAGCGATCGCGTTCGCGCGGGTGTCGACGCAAACGTGGAGCTGCCGAAGTCGCGCCGCACTGCCACGCAGTTCCGTCTGCTGGCACTCCAACTGCAGGACGAAGTTGCCGGCAATGCCCGGCACTTGGCCACATTGACCGGCCTGCCGGTGGCGAGCATCCAGACCGACAGCAGCAGCATTCCTGAGTTCACGCCATCTGCGGCACCCGCTTCGGAAATCACGACCGAGGAGCCGGATGGCGAAGGCGTCGCTGCCCTATTTTCTACGGCTAAAGCGAAGGAGTACGTGGCCTTTGGCGATCACCGTTATCTCTTGCGTCCGCAGGTCTCCTTCGGCGCAAATTACAGCCGTGTCGACACAGGCTTATCTTCCTACGCCGACTACTATCCCCGTTATGGTGGCACAGCAACGAGTCCGAACAGCCAGAACTCGTTGAGCTTCGGCTTGCAGGTCACGCTGCCACTGCTGGACCTGGCGCACCGGTCTCGCGCGCGCGAATCCGCGGCAGATGCGGCTCGCTTCTACGCCGACGCCCAACAGCAGCAGGGCATCTTTCGTGAGGGCCGGGCAAAACTGCGCAATGCAACGCTGGAGTTGCAGCTGCGGTCCGATCTCGCACGCGATGAGCAGGAAATTGCTCAGGATCAGATAGAGGCGCTGCAGGTGGAATTGCGGACCGCGGCCATGCCGCAAAACGGCATTCAAGCTACCCCAAAGGATTTGCTCAACGCACAACTTCAGGAGCGCCAGCGCTCTCTTGAATTGCTGAACGTGCAACTCCTGTTGCGGCAGACCCAGGTCAATCTGTTACGTCAGACGGACGGCTTAAGCATCTGGGTTCTCGGCAATGCCAATGCCAACACACCCGCTACTTCTGGCGTACCGACCGTGGGACCCTCCACGAACACACCAGGAGTTCCGGGTACCTTACCAAGCAGCACGATTTCTCCCTCCGTGCTGCCGGTTCCCCACTCACCGCGATAAGTTAAACGCATCCGCGGAAAGTCCTATAAGGACTAGTCGCGGGCGCACGGATGGTAAGATGGAAATGCTTATGCCCCTAAAAACATTGTTCCTGAATCCGCCCTCCTTCGAAAACTTTGACGGTGGCGCGGGTAGCCGTTGGCCCGCTACCCGCGAAATTGAGTCGTATTGGTATCCGGTGTGGCTCGCTTATCCGGCGGGCATGTTGGAAGGTTCTCGCCTGCTGGACGCGCCGCCGCATCACATCAGCGCGGAAGAGACGATTGAAATCGCGAAGGGCTACCAGTTCCTGGTCTTGTTTACCTCCACGGTCGGTTGGACCGGGGACCACGGTCTAGCAAAGGCCATTAAGAAGGCCAATCCCTCCATCTGCATTGCCTTTGTCGGCCCGCCGGTGACTACCGATCCTGACCGCGCATTGAATGAGTGCGAAGTGATCGATTTTGTCTGCCGCCGCGAGTTCGATTTCTCGATTGTGGAGTACGCGCAGGGCAAGCCGTTGCCTGAGATCCTGGGTATCAGCTATCGCGGTGAGAACGGAGTAGTTCAACACAACGCGGACCGGCCGCAGGTCGAAGACCTGGACGCGATGCCGTGGGCGACCAAGGTATATCAACGCGATCTGGACGTACGGCGCTATAACGTTCCCTTCCTTCTCAACCCGTACATTTCCCTGTACTCGACGCGAGGTTGCCCGGCGCAATGCACCTTCTGCTTATGGCCGCAAACGCTCAGCGGCCACGCCTGGCGCAAACGCTCCACGGATGACGTCGCAGCGGAGATGAAGTGGGCGAGTGAAACCTTTCCCGAAGTCAAAGAGTTTTTCTTTGACGATGACACCTTCAACATCCAAAAAGCTCGCACAGTCGAGCTCTGCAGCAAGCTGAAGCCACTTGGCATCACCTGGTCCTGCACCAGCCGCGTGACGACCGATCGCGACACCTTGAAGGCGATGAAGGAAGCAGGTTGCCGCCTTCTCATCGTCGGCTTCGAATCGGGCGATCCGCAAATTCTGAAGAACATCAAAAAGGGTGCAACGATTGAGCGTGCACGTGACTTCGTGAAGGATTGCCACGATCTCGGTCTCGTGATCCACGCAGACTTCATCCTCGGGCTGCCCGGCGAGACCAAAGAGTCAATCCGCAACACCATTGACTTTGCCAAGACACTGGACTGCGAAACCATTCAGGTCTCTGTGGCTCACGCCTACCCAGGAACGGAGCTTTACGACTACGCGCAGAAGAATGGCTTCATCACCAACGAGATCATGAACGACACCGGCGGCCATCAGATGGCGCACATCGAATATCCCGGCCTGCCTACCGAGTACGTCATGGAGATGGTCCACCGCTTCTATGACGAGTACTATTTCCGTCCCAAGGCGGCGTTCCGGGTGGTTTGGAAGGCCGTTGTCAATCGCGATGTCCCGCGTCTCTATGCGGAAGCGAAGTCATTCATGAAGCTCCGGTCGCAGCGCAACAAAGCGTCGCGCGCCAAACGCGATGAGAACGCACTGCGGCAGCAGGAATCGGTTAGCATGAATGCCTGATTGCAGCCCATCACTCCAGAAGGTAGCCGGCCCAGCGCCGGCTTCTTCTTTGCCTGCGAAGAAGTCGCACCGGCTTCGGCCTGCACAATACGCTGTTCTGGTCTTCATCATGCTCGGAGCGTCCATTGGCGATGCCCTGCTCAGTCGCGGCATGAAGCAGGTTGGTCCCATCCCGCTGGATCATCTCACCCTGCTGCTCCCCGCACTCCTCAACCCTTGGGTGCTCACCGGCGTTGCCGTGCTCATCAGCTTCATGGGCAGCTACATGGCGGCGCTCAGTTGGGCCGACCTTACCTTCGTGCAACCCGCGACAGCTTTCGGCAACGTCGTCACCGCGCTGATCGGACGTCTTTGGCTGCAGGAGGCCATCACGCCTATGCGTTGGGCCGGTATTGCATGCATCGTCATTGGAGTCGGCTTTGTCGCAAACGGCCCCTCACGGACGGAACACCTGGCGATGGCTGACGTCAGGGACAAGCGGCCGTGATCAGGCCAGATGCCACGCGTACGGTGATCTCCGTCCTTGCGATGGTGTTCGGTGCGACCGCCGGTGAAACAATGATTTCTGCGGGCATGAGACGCGCCGGCGATCTGGATTCGGTGCGAGCGCGAGCAGGCCTGACCGGCGCAATCTGGGCAGTCGTCCGTTCACCGCTGCTCATCCTTGGCATCGCGTGCATGGCCCTCAGCTTCTTCTCTTTGCTGTTGGCCCTCTCTGGAGCAGATTTGAGCCTGATCGCACCCGCCACCAATTCGCTTACGTTCATCGCCACCGCAGTCGCCGCCAGGATCTTCCTGAAGGAAAACGTAGACCGCAGGCGCTGGCTGGCCGCCTTATTTGTCGCGGCCGGCGTGGCGCTCTTAACGCGTTAGGAGCTTAATCAGCCCGGACGCTCGCAGGTCCGGCTTAACAAAAGTGCGTGATTGTCCGGAAGCCCTGCTTACCGCTTCGGCAGCCAGGTATCCGCTGCGCACCGCTCCTTCCATGGTGGACGGCCAGCCGGTCGCGGTCCAATCGCCGGCAAGGTACAGGCCGGGCCACGCCGTTTCCTGGGCGGGCCGGTGCGCATCCAGGCCTGGTGTGACCGAGAAGGTTGCGCGCGCGTCTTTCAGAATGCCGCTCTTGAGCAGCTTTGCTCTGGGCATCTCAGGAAAAAAGATCTCCAACTCGCGCAACGCCGAGCTGAGTATGTCCTCGCGGCTCTGACGCAATTGCGTGAACGATGCACTGATGGTTAATTCCATGTAGCTGCCACGTTCCGTGGGCCACCGGCGAATGCGCGATTTGTGGAACATCCATTCGATCGTGGTGTCTAGCAGCGCTGCGTGGTCCAGAGTGGTGAACTCACGGTCAAACCAGAGGTGAACGGTTGTGATGGGAGCGTTTCTGAACTGTCCGGGGGTCTGCTGTAAGGCGGTGGCTACCGGCCCAGCGGGTAGAAGCTTCGCAGTCTCTTGAAAGGGTAGTGCCAGCACCACGGCGGACGCGGAGAACGTGCGCTCTGCTGTTTGGACGAACCACAACTGTGCCTCTGCATCACGCTCCAGGGATGCCACAGACTCCTGCAGCCGCAGTTCAGTGTTCTGCCGAACGCAATGTTCTGCCACGTGCGAGTAGAAGGTGGAAAGCGGCTCAGTGGGAAAGCCTAGCCAGCCACCCTCGGCGGACCTTACGAACGATTCGTGAAAGACCTGGCCCGCATACTTCGTCGAGCAGTTCTCCATCGAGTCGTTCAGGGCACTGACGATGACCGGCCGCCACAGATGGCGGATAGCGCGATCGGTCTGCCCCGTACGCTTCAACCAGCTCGCGAAGCTTTCGTCGTCGCGTTCCGGGTACCCGCGCACAAACTGCGCCAAGCCAAGCGCGATGCCAGCCTTATCCGCAAGCGATAGCATCGGAGCGCGAAGAAAGCTGAGCGCGTTGTGCAGAGGGGAGGGCAACCCCCCGGCGGCAAGCGTCGTTCGCTCCGCGCTGCCCGGCTCCAGGAAGGTGTACTCCTTGTACCAGCGGATCCGTTCCGCGATACCAGCATCCGCGCACAAGCCGCGAAGGTTCGTGCAGCAACCTAACAGGACGTGCTGACTGTCAATCTCCTCATGCAGCGCTGGGTGTTCGTAGGAGTACGCGCGGCCGCCGACGAATGGCTTGCGTTCCAGCAAGAGCACCTTTGCGCCCGCGCCGGACAGCGCACTTGCCGCTGCAAGCCCGGCCAGTCCCGCACCGACGACAATGATATCGGTCGGCCTCACCGCGTCTGTCCAATGCCGCGCGAAAGCAAGCCGTTCAGCAGACCGTAGGCCAGCACCAGCAATTTGCGCGGCGTGGGTACGCGCACCCGCTCGCCGAATACCGCGTACTGCTTCGCGATGATCTGTTGCAGCAGAAGGTGATAAATCCGTACCAGAACCCGCATGGCGGCGCGGCTATCCGGCGCAAGCAGTGGAATCAGCCGCCGCTGGGCATGGTACTTGACCTCAGCGTGCGCTGCAATTTCAGCCAGCGCGGCCCGCATTGGCATTGAGGGCTTATCTCCCGAAGCCGCCATGGCAAGCACATCCTCCGTGCTCAAGCCGTGCTCACGCAGAGTTTCCGCAGGCAGGTAGACGCGGCCACGCTCCGCATCCTCCTTTACGTCACGCAGAATGTTGGTCAGTTGAAACGCTAGACCAAGCTGCACAGCATATGCATCCCCGCGGGCATCGCGGCAACCAAAGATGCGGATCGTGGTAAGGCCAACGACCGACGCGACGTAATAGCAATAGCGTTCCAGCGACTCCATCGATTGGTACTGGTCGACCGTGCGCGCTCCAACGAGAAGGCGTTGCACGCCGTCTGGCGGTGTCTCGTCCAAGTCCATTGCCGTGCCATGCACTAGCTGCTCCAGTAGATCGCCGGTCACTCCGAAGCGACGCTGCACATCCTGTACCGCGCGGAAGACGGGGGTGTCCTGCGGCTGTTCTTGACCCTCGCCGTGCCACGATCCGATCCAGCGCGCCATCTCGGTGCGCCGCTGTTCCAGCGTGAAGCGCTCATCATCCGCGATGTCATCCGCGCGCCGCATGAAGGCGTACATCGCGCACATGGCGTTCTGCTTGGCCGCGGGCAGCGCGAGAAAGCCGTAGTAGAAGTTTTTCGCTTCACGCTTTGCGATGGCTGTGCAATGCGCGTACGCAGCTGCGAGTTCACTTGCGGAAGACACTTGTTACCGCAGCCCTCGCGAACCCCTGTGAACACCCACTTTACTCAGACCGGCGCGGAGCAGCAGCTTCAGCTTGGCAGCTTTGCCTATCTCGGGACGGCGGCTCAGTGTCTCGTAGTCGATCTGCTCGATGGCATGTAGGATGGCTAACCCCCCCTCAGTAAACAGACGTAACGTAGAGGCAAGTTCCCTGTCCACACGGTCAATCAAGGGCGCGCCTTCCAGCAACATAGTCCGCGTCTCGGCTACAAGCCCGCGCATCATCTCGCGGTACCCCGACACCTCACTCCCCCGGCGCAGATCCTCTTGGCTGAGCCCGTGCGCGGAAAGCCGGTCCTGTGGAACATAAATGCGGTCGCGGTCGCGCAGATCCTCACCTACATCCTGCCAATGATTCGCCAGTTGCAGCGCCGTACATGTTTTGTCTGATAACGCGTGAAGCGCGGGGTCCCGGTATCCGCACGTATACAGCACCAGATTCCCCACGGGATTTGCCGAGTAGCGCGAATATTCGATCACCTCGCCGATATCAGCGAAGCGCGTCTTGACCTGATCATCGCGGAAGGCGCGCAGGAGGCCATGAAACGGCTCTCGTGGCAGGTCGCACGCAACAATGGTTTCGCGGAGCGCAACAAAGACCGGGTGGCGCGACTGCGATGGTTTGTCATAGCACTCATCCAGCATCTCGCCCCAGGTCTGCAGCAGCCGCCTCGCCGTCCCGCGATCCGCAACTTCGTCGCCCAGGTCGTCCGATACGCGGCAATATGCGTACAGCGCGTGAAAGTGTGGGCGGAGCCGCTTCGGCAAGAACAACGTCGCCACATGAAAATTTTCGTAGTGCGATCCAGCCAAGACCTTGCACCACGCCTGTGCCTCGCCCAGCGCGGGCCGCGTTGCCGGTTCCAGCAGTTCAGCCGGTGCGCCCTCCAGCCGCTGCGTCATCACAGCACCGCTCATGAGCGCCTCTCTGGAAAGATTGCCGTTTTGATGTCGAGCCGACCGGTCGCTGAGCGCGTCATCATCCGCTGAAACACCTCCGGAACATCACCCAGCGTGGCGGTCGCGGTGATGAAATCCTGCGCTCGAACGTGCCCACTGGTGATCAGATCGAGGGCACGCCGGCAGGTTGCCGGGCTGTGATGAAAGCTGGCCTTCAGCGTGATGTCGCCATAGTGGAGGCGGTTCGTGTCGAGGCATACGCGGGTGCCGCTCGGCGGACCACCAAAGAAGTTGACGAGGCCGCCTTTGCGCACCATCGCCACTGCCTGCTCCCATGTTGCGGGAGTCGCTACGCACTCAACGACTATATCCGGTCCCTCCTCATCGTTCGTCAGAGCGCGTACAGCGGCTACCGTGTCGATCCCGTCAACGATGCGAACGACCTCGTCGGCACCAAAAAGCTTCGCGCTCGCCACCTGGTCTTCGCGTTTTACCACTGCGATTACATAGCAACCGGCGATCTGCGCGATACGCAGAAACATTAAACCAATCGGCCCTGCGCCGATGACCGCTACAGTGTCGCCTGAGCGTGCGCCGCTCTCTTGCAGGCCGCGCACGACACAAGCCAAAGGCTCCGTTAATGCCGCGTGTTCAAACGCGACAGCGTCCGGGATGTGCAGGGTGTTCTTCTCCACGATGCGCGCTGGAATGCGAATGTACTCCGCGTAGGCACCGTTGTTGAAGAGGAGATCGCTGCACAAATTAGGCTGGTCTTTGCGGCAGAAGAGGCACGTGCCGCACGGAGCGGAATTAAGCGCGACGACTCGATCCCCTGTCCTGAATCGTTCGGATGCAATCGCCGTGATTGTTCCGGCGACCTCATGGCCGAAGAGAGCGGGCAAGGTCAACATTTTGGCGTGGTAGCCGCGCCGGTAGGTCTTCAGGTCTGTGCCGCAGGTAAGCGCCGCGCCCACACGCAGTACGATCTCGCCCGGCTCGGGTTCCGGGACCTTAATAGCCTGCACGCGCAGGTCTTCCCTGCCATGAAGCACAACGGCCTGCATCTGCGCGGACATCTTCTCTATTCTCGCATCTGCACGCTTGGCAGCGCATCGTGCGATGCTGTACGAAACGGCACGTATCCTTCGCGCATCAGATACGTCTGACATCGATTCTCACCTGACAGGTAGTTGCCGGTACGCATGAAGTTTGCTTCTCCATCGGAGTTCGTCAAGCAGAACCTTGCAGCTGTCCAGGAATATGCGCTGCTCTGCGCCCGCTCCGCTTCCGCGCTGTTTACCCCGCCGCTCTATCTGGCAGACATCTTCGCGCAAATGGATTCCATCGGCATCGGTTCGCTGCCTATCACGATCCTGGCAGGTTTCTTCACGGGTTGCGTGCTGGCCCTCCAGTCAGCGACATCGCTACAGCAGTTCGGCGCGATCAGCATGACTGGGCGGCTCGTGTCGCTTTCCATGATGAAAGAGCTCGGCCCGGTGTTGACGGGCCTAATGGTCTCGGGCCGCAATGCCTCCGGCATGGCCAGCGAGCTTGGCTCCATGAAGGTGACAGAGCAGATTGATGCGATGCGCGCCCTGGGTGTAGACCCCATTCGCAAGCTGGTCACACCTCGCGTAACGGCCACCGTTTTCATGCTCTTCTGGTTAACGGTGCTGTCCGATGCAGTGGGTGTTGCTGGCGGAGGCCTGGTCAGCGTCTACATGCTCGGCCTGAATGGCTCCTCTTACTTCCACTCCACCTACCGGGCGCTGGTTTATGGTGACGTGGTGCAGGGTATGATGAAGCCGCTGTTCTTCGGTTTCATCATTTCCACGGTTGGCTGCTACTTTGGCATGAGTACCAAGGGCGGCACGCAGGGTGTAGGCCGCGCGACGACACAAGCTGTAGTCGTCTCTTCCGTGTTCATCATCGTGGTGGACTTCCTGATCAGCCGCCTGACCATCGGCATCTTCGGGCGCTGAGAGCATGGCAGACCAGCCTGAACAGAACACCGCGCAACCAAGCGGCCCGGTTGTCGAGGTGAGGGACGTTAGCATCACCTTTGAGCGGAACAAGGTGCTGGATGGCGTCAGCTTTAATGTCAATCCAGGTGAAACACGTGTGCTTCTCGGCCCGGCGGGAGGAGGCAAAAGCGTTCTGCTGAAGCTCATCAACGGTCTCATGCTTCCAGACGAAGGCAGTATCAAAGTCTTCGGCCAGGAAGTCACCACCATGAACGAGAAGCAGCTGTTTGAAATGCGGCGGCGGGTAGGAATGGTCTTCCAGGAGTCCGCCCTTTTCGATTCCATGGACGTGGAGGATAACGTCGCCTATCGCCTGAACGAGGAGGGCGAGGCTCCAGACGAATCGCACAAGCGGGTGGAAGAAGCGTTGAACTTCGTGGAACTGAGCCAGGCAATCGATAAGTTTCCTTCGGAACTGTCGGGCGGCATGCGGCGGCGAGTTTCCATTGCGCGGGCCATCATTACGAAGCCGGATCTGATCCTCTACGACTCCCCGACTGGTGGCCTCGACCCAATTACCTCGACCACAATCGTGCAGCTTGTAGTGAAACAACGGGACGTCTCGCATACCACGGCGCTCATGATCACGCATCGATTACAGGACGCGTTCGTGCTGGCCACGCACCGCTTTGATCCCGAAAGCAATCAGATGAAGCCGCTTCCAGACCACGGCGTGGATGAAAACACAAAGTTCATCGTCCTGAACGAGGGAAAAATCATCTTCGATGGCAGCACGCTGGAACTAACCCATTCCAACGATCCCTGGCTCAAGAGTTATCTGGCGTAGACGTGGCCCCCTCGTCTAACGGTCACCCTCACTTAGCCGGCGGTGGAACAGATCCAGCGCCTCGCGATACAGATGCAGCGCAAGCTCCGGGTCGTACCGCGTACCCTCATCGCGCATGAAAGCATGGGCTCCATTTACCTCGTGCCAGCTATAGCGCAGATTGAGCTCATCCAGCCGGGCCAAGATCGTGCGGCGTCCATCCAGGGGCACATGCGGGTCCTGCCTGCCCCAGATCATCAGCAGTTCGCCCGTGATTTCGGCAGCGCGCTCGAGGGAGTTGTCGTGCTGGCCCTTGCCTAAACTGCCTTTGTGAACATCCGTTGCGTAAAAGCATACCGTTGCGCGCACGTCCAACTCCATCGCCGCGCGAAAAGCAAGGTGTCCGCCCAGGCAAATGCCGAGCGCACCCAGCATCCCGGTGCAGTCACCGCGTGACTTCAGGTGGTCCAGCACCGCGCGCGTGTCCGCGTCATAGCTGGCCAGTTCTTTCTCATACTTCCACCGATTGCCGCGGTCAGAGCCCGCCTGATCATAGGCAAGCACCGTGCCGGCAGGCTCAAACTCGTGATACACCTCGGGCACGGCGACCACATACCCATGACCCGCAAACAGAGCAGCCGTACGCCGGATCGGCTCCGTCACTTGAAAGATTTCGGAGTAGAAGACCACGCCGGGATACCGCCCCGTTGCAGCAGGACGAAGGATATGGGTGCGCATCGGCCCGTACGGGGTCTCCAGCGCGACAAACTCATGCGGTGCCAGAATCAAGACATCCTCCGTGATCTCTGTGTGAGGAACACTTCTATCGCCAACTGACTGCCAGATGCC
>CAXUBG010000036.1:16183-18557 GCA_964249285.1 uncultured Terriglobus sp.
AACTCTTCCAGTTCTTCCCGCAGGGATTCGCCCTCGTTGCCAAGCTGCTGTGGATCGTCACGCAGCGCCTGCAGCAATGGGCGAACGGACGCAAGCCCCGCCTCGCCATCAAACCATTGTGGCGGTGGCAGGCTTTCAAGCAGCCCTGAGTTTCCCGCACCCTCTTCGATCAAAAGCGACATCGAGTTTGCATCGGCGGAAAAGAAGTCCAGCAGCGGACGTACCGCCAGTCGCAACGCAAGCCGCTCCAACGCATCGTCGTTGCGCGCCAGCGCGCGGCCGTTAACGAAGATGTCGAAGCCGGGGTCCTCCCCTTCCACCACGATGTACATGCACGCGGCCATTCTGCGGGTTAGTGTACCGCGCCTCCTGCAGAGAAGCCGTTCAGCGGCAACGCATAAAACCTGGTCTCCCCAAGGCGAACCCAGCCCCTTGCGGCCACATGAGACGAGTTCATCGCACCGGGGTCAAAATTGCCCACCAACACGCGGGCACCCTCACCCTGTACACGTCCGATCACCTCTTGGCGATTCGCCATCGCGTCCAGCACGTCGGTGAGATGCTGATTGTCTGGCACAAAAACCTCCGTGAGAATGCGAGTCCCAGCCAACCGTGCCCAGTAATGGTCGTAAAGACAGGCCCGCCCGCCGATGCACGCAATCGCGTCTCCCGGTACCACACCGAGTCGCGTGAGTGCCTCAGCAGCGCCGTAAATTTCGTGATCTCGCCAGACCGGCACTGCGTCTCGCACAATCTCATTGCGCCGGTTCTCAGCATCGACGCGCAGCAAATTCGCAAGGACAGCAAGCGCCAGAAGAACCACCAGCATAGCTGCGGTCCTTCGCAATGTTCCACCGTCCCGTTGCGAGGAAACGCCCTCCCCGAACGACGCGAAAACGGGCAGCAGCATGACGGCATACGCAATCGAAACGTAACGCCCCTCGACCGCAACTAAACCGTAGAGCAACCAGAGTAAGGTCCCGAGGCAAAAACATGGTCCCGCGACTCTCCAGTTCCACCGCATCCGCGCCCCGGAAACTAGCAGGATGGCGATCAGGATCAGTGGCTCTGGATGATCGACCAGGTAGCGCGCGATAGAAATGACGTTTTGCCTGCCGCGCCTAAGCTGCCTGCCTAGCGAAAACACTGGCGTAATCCGCTCATTGAAGTACGCCGGATCGAACCAGGGAGCATACGTTCCATTGGGCAACGCGCGATACGAATACACACCGGGGCGCTCGATCAATTCCCTCTCAGGATGAATCAGGTGGACGGCAGCCGACCCGTACCGATCTGCCATCCGCGGCTGCAGGTGCAGCTTTTCCGTACCTGAAACACACCAGGCGTAATTCAGCGCGCCAGAATCGCCGGTATCGAAGCGATGCATTTGGTGTGACAGAGCCACGATGTAGGGCCCTGTAAGGCCTGCAAAGACGGTCAGCGAAGCGGCCCCCAAAGCTGTTGCTCGTGCAAGATTTCGCCTCGTCCGGTGCCAGGAGAACAGAAACAGCACTGCCGTCGCCGCCATCGCCAAGGGAAGTGCAATGGATTTCGTAAGGTACGCAAATCCAAAAAACATCCCCATCAGAGATGCGAAGGAAAGACCCTGCAGAAATGTCGCGGCGGTGAGCGACTCCATCAGAAGCGCGAGCGCAAGCAGCAGTGAGGTCTCCAGCAGGCCGTCCGGGCGTACCTTACCAATCGACAGCTCCCGCATCAGGAACGTCGTTTGTAACGTGACACCGAGGAGCTGCAAAGTCAGAGCCGGCAATAGTGGCTCAACCCGCGGCTGTACATGCGCACGCCATCGCGCTAATGACCACGTGAAGATCAGCATGGCGCACACTTGCACAAAGAAGAGCAGAAGATTCATCACGTAGTAGGCATGCAGCTCGGTGGCTCGCGCGGGACGAAAGAGAATCTGCGCGAGGCACAGCAGCGCGGGATACAACGGGTGCCAGTACCCGTTCACGACAGCAGCCCACCGATGCGCGTGGATCAGGTCTGCAAGATCCATGTATGCCACGGCATCACCGTCAATGGCGTATGGATCGTACCTGGCGGACAGGCAGGCGAGCGGAATTAAAAGAAGAAGATATGCGAGCAGCGCTCTGCGGAGCGCCTGAGTGCTCACGCGGGTTGTGCCGTCAACAAAGCAAGAGGCATGGGCGTACACATCATAGCGCAGCAGATGCGCCGTACCCTGATGCGAGCAAGACAAAGGCCGCTGCATCGCAGGGGCCCTGCAGACCCCAACCATTTGACTAGGACCGTGGAGCGCTGGGGGAGGGAGTACCTCCGCCGCTTCCGTTTCGCCTTCCACCGCGACGCCGGCGGCGCCCATGCCGACGATCACCACGCCGATCTCGGAGAT
>CAXUBG010000037.1:0-13105 GCA_964249285.1 uncultured Terriglobus sp.
GGAACGAAAGGAAGTTGATCTTCTTCGGGTTGTCGAGCGCGAACTCGATGATGCGCCCAACCTGCTCGTTGTTGATGCCGTTGATGATGCAGGTGACGGGAACGATGTCGACGCCAGCCTCATGCAGATTGTGAATGGCCTGCAGCTTCACGTCAAAGGAGTTGCCGACTTTGCGGTGGCTATTGGCAGCGTTGCCGATGCCGTCGAATTGCAGGTAGGCGTAGCGCAGACCGGCTTCCGCGGCAGCTTTGGCGAATTCCTTGCTCTTGGCAAACTCGATGCCGTTGGTCGCGGCCTGCACGGAGTTATAGCCGACCTTGCGCGCGTAGGATACGGCGTCCAGGAAGTAGGGCGACAGCGTCGGCTCGCCACCGGAAAACTGCACGGACATCTGGCGGCGCGGCTTGATCTGGATCGCGTTGTCCAGCATGGTCTTGATTTCGTCCCACGTCAGTTCGTGGACGAAGCCGACCTGATTGGCGTCCATGAAGCAGGGATCGCACATCATGTTGCAGCGGTTGGTGAGATCGATGGTCAGAACGGAGCCGCGGCCATGGGTCACCGTGCTGGTGCCGTGGTTGTGCAGCTTTTCGTCGTTGTGCGCGCGGATGTCGCGGCCCGGGAAGACCTCTTCGAGGTGTTTGAAGAAGGCGGTGTCGATGGACATCACGTCTTCAAAATGGCCGTGGATGGGGCAGTCTTTGACCATGAGGATCTGACCATCGCGCTCGATGATCTGCGCCTTAATCTCGCCGACTTTTTCGTTCAGGAGGATCTCGTGGGGCAGCTTGCCGTCGATGATCTGCTGGCGAATTTCCGGGATGCAGCGCGGGCACAGAGAGTCCGTCGTGCGAGGCCAGCCAAGCGGCGGCTTCTCCTTCTGATAGCTCTTCAGCAGCGGCTTGTCACTCCACTTGGGCGTAAACGATGCGTTGGGGCTGAAACTGTTCAGCTTGTCAAACACCGCCCAACCCGCCTTTGCGGCGAGTGTGAGGGACTTCTCTGCGAGCTTCGATGCCTTGGCCATGCGATCTCCTGAATGTGTGGGGCGGTGCGGCACTGGGATGGGTCCAGCATACGATGACGGCCGGGTAGCCTGCGTTTCTTTCTATTCGCAGGAACCCACGCCGTTACAGCAACTTGCGCCTTATTCACGCTATCCGTCCTGGCCCTGGCGCCATAGCCGGATTAACGGAGCCGCAACAATCGGACACTCAATGGCGAAATCTTGCAGCGAACGGAGACGATCAAAATCCCATTTTGGTCTGACTCAGTCCGCTGCCGCACCCGTTACTGAGAAGGTTCTCCGGACCCGGAGTGCGGCTTCTTCCGGTTCTCCCGTGAGGGTCAGGCTTCCAAGCAGAACGTAAAGGCCGCTACGGCAAGCGCAAAGCCGCCACGTTCGCTAGCGGGGCGCGCCGGGCTTGCCGGAGTCAGGACCCGGGACAGCGGCAGGGAACAGATTCTTGAGCGGCTGGTCGCGGTCCTGGTTCAGTTCCGGATGCGGAAACGCCTTGCGGGGCATCATGGCCTCTCGCTCGCTGGTGTTGTAGAGGAAAATTGCTTCCACCACTGCCGCCTGCTTCAGGTCGTCCTCGTGGATGTGTTCGACGGTGTCCAGGTTGCTGTGATGGGTGCGCGTTTCGTAATCCATGTCGTCCTGGATGAACTGGAAACCGGGCAGGCCCACGCTGTCGAACGACAGATGGTCGGTGCCGCCGGTGTTGCGCGTGGTGATGGTGGTCACGCCGAGATCTTTCAGCGGCGCGATCCACTGCGCGAAGATGGGCGCGACGGCGAAGTTCTGCTGTGTGTAAACGCCGCGAATGCGGCCGGTGCCATTGTCCACATTGTAGTAGGCGTCCAGCGTCTCCCATTCCCTGGTTGTTTTCAGCGGTCCTTGCGGCGGGCGCATGAAGGCAAGCATGGGGTCGGCCTTGGGGTCGGGCTTTTCCTCAAACTGGCCGAAGTGCTGCTTGACGTAGCCGCGGCTGCCGTAGAGGCCCTGCTCTTCGCCGCTCCACAGGGCGATGCGCAGGGTGCGCTTTGGCTTGTATCCGACGGCTTTCAGGATGCGCATGGCTTCCATGGCGACGACGGAACCCGCGCCATTATCCGTTGCACCGGTGCCGCTGATCCAGCTGTCCAGATGGCCGCCTACCATGACGACCTGTTCTTTAAGGCGGGGATCGTTGCCGGGGATTTCAGCGACAGTGTCAAAGCCATGCTCGTGATCCCCTGTCTTAACTGTCTCAATGTTGACTTCGAGTTTGACCGGCACATTCGCCTTGAGCAGGCGGTACACGCGGCCGTACATCTCCACCGTGGTGACCGCGTTGGGAATGGTGATGGCATTGGCTGCAAGCTGCGCATTGCGGCCCAGGTTTGCCCCGTTGTCGTCAAAGATGATGCCGCTGCCGCCACCCTTGCCGCCATCACGGCTGGGGCTGATGATGGCGGCGACACCCTCATCCGCGAACATCTTCAGCGCGGCGGTACGCAATGCAGCCAGGCGTGTGTATTCCGCCAGACGCTGCTGCATGGTCATCTGCTGCGGACCGCCGCGGCGGGTTTCCTCGGGGCCTTCCATCGCTTTCAGTTCGGCTTCGGTGTAGCGCGAGAAAAGCGGCTCGGTGAGGTCTACCATGGCGTGCGGCGCGCCCAGCAGGACGATTTTGCCGGCGAGCTTGCCCTTGTATTTCTGCAGGTCGGCTTCCGTGGAGAGTTCGACCAGAATGGCGTCGCAGCTTACAGGGCCTTTAGTGGCGGGGGACCACGGCGCGGCCTGAATCCAGATGGGTTCCGTGTCCGGCGTGACCATGCGCGCCCAGCTGTTGACCTGCGCCCATCCCATGCCGAACTCGCCCCAGTCCTCGAGGTGCGCGTTGACCAGGCCGACGTCGGAAAGCCGGTCGCGCGTCCACTCGTTGGCCTTCTTCATGTTGGGCGATCCGGTCAGGCGTGGCCCGATGCCGTCGCTGAGGCCGCTCATGTACTCCATGACGTGCGAGTGCTGCAGGCCCTCGGTGCGGATGGCGGCATACATGTTCAGGTCGATCGTCTCCGTCTGCGGCTGTGGGCCGTAATACGCAGGCTCACCCTTTTTGCCTTGCGCCAATCCTACGGCGGTTAAGGAGATAGCGGCGACGGATAACAACGTGACTGCACACGCACCAAGGCGGATGGATGGAAGGCAATACATGAGCAACACTTCTCCAGAATCAGGTCGTACGAAGAGCGTACCAGCGATTACCGGTCTACCGTCTGTCAAATCGCACGCTCGCGTTACAATTCAGGCGTTTCCGCAGACGTCGCTTAAGTGCAAAACCTGAGGCGCAGTGTATGAGCAAAGTAAACCTTCGCCCCGCCCCCATGAAGGCGGGAAACACTTCTTCTTCCCGGCCCTATACGGTAAAACGCAGCCCGCTTTGGAAAGGAATGGCCTGCGTGCATGCCCGCACTGCTGATGCAACTTCGATGAACGGTGTTCTTCGCCGCGCGGGAGCCAGCCCTGAGCGTGTTGTTGCCGCCATCCTCCTCACCGTTGCGATCAGCGGTCTGCTGTCGTGCGCGGGCACGCGTACCGGAGGTGGGTTCCTTGGCCTAAGCCGGACGGGTAAGCCAAATCTGACCTTATCCGGGTCCAACACCATCGGCAGCAGTCTCGCGCCGTCCCTGGCGGAAGCATTTCTGAAGTCGCAGGGTGCCACCGGCGTCAGGACCGTGCCTGGTGCGGCTGTTGAAGAAAAGAGCGTGGAGGGAACGCTCCCCGGCGGCTCTACGGTTGTTATCAAAATCACCGCGCATGGGTCCGCGACGGCTTTTACTGACATGGCTGGCGGAAGCGACATCGGCATGTCCTCCCGGCGTATCAAGCCGGAAGAGGCAGCGCAGCTTACATCGCTGGGAGACATGTACTCCGCGGGGTGTGAGCACGTCCTTGGCTTGGATGGAATTGCCGTGGTCGTGAACGCATTGAACCCCGTCCGTTCGCTGACAAAAGAACAGATTTTAAAGTTGTTTTCCGGACAAACCAACAACTGGTCCGATGCAGGCGGCGCTCCCGGCAGGGTTAAGCTCTACGCTAGGGACGACAACTCTGGGACATATGACACGTTCAAGAGCCTTGTCCTGGGCAGCAAACCGCTTGTCCCCGGCACACCTCGCTTCGAAGACAGCAACGCGCTTTCCGAGGCGGTCGCCGCCGATCCAGCCGGTATCGGATTCGTCGGTTTGCCCTATGTGCACAGTGCACGTGCCGTCGCGGTTTCCGAGAAGGGATCAAGCCCGCTGCAGCCGACCCGGCTTACCGTTGCAACCGAGGATTATCCGCTCTCACGCCGCCTCTACCTTTACACTCCACTAAACCCTACGAATGCGTTAACGCGGCAGTTTGTCGAGTTTGCCCTGTCCCGGCAGGGTCAGGAGGTCGTGGGTGCCAGCGGTTTTGTTGCCCAGAATGTCACGCCGCAGACGGAGGTTATCGCAGCGAACGCGCCAGACGAGTACAAACGGGCCACCACCGGAGCGCAGCGCCTGTCTCTCAATTTTCGATTCAAAACAGGCAAGTCGGACCTCGATAACAAGGCCGTCGTGGATCTAGACCGCGTTGTCTCCTTTATTGCTGACCTTAAGTACACGGGAAACCGAGTGATGCTGTTCGGCTTTGCGGACGGCACCGGGTCGCGTGACTCGAATATTGCGCTCTCACGTACCCGCGCTCAGGCAGTCCGGGAACAGTTCGCCGAACGCGGCCTGACGCCCTCGATTGTGCGAGGCTTTGGACCGGACCTGCCGGTCGCTTCCAACGAGACGGAAGACGGGCGGGAAAAGAACCGCCGCGTTGAGATCTGGCTGAAGAACTAGACATGCTTGCATGGCGCGCAGGCACCGCTGACAGCCACGGTGTCTTGCGTAGCCTGAGGCTGCCCGCCTATCGTCTCGCACAAACGAAGCAGCAAGAGCCGCACCCGAAGATGCGGCCCTCAGTGGGTTGACGTTTAGTCGAGGCTGGCCACCGACAACGGTTCGGCGTCGGCGTTCTTACGCATGATCTCCGCCAAACCGTGCAGGCGCTTGGCGTCGGCGGGAGTCTTCGCGGCTGCCGCGGCCTGGTCCAACTCCGGTGCCATGCCCTTCAGTTTGCCCGCTTCCTTCCTGTTGCCGCTGGCCCTGTCCACGGCAGCGCGGAATTCCGCGACCTTGGCGGCAGGCAGGCTGTCGCCACGCTCCAGCTGGTCGAGGTACGCCTTGGCCGTGATGAACGTCGCCGGCCAGACGACCTTTGGTTGATCCTGCACGTTCAGGTAGTCAAAGTGCACCTGGTTAGCCGCGTCGATCTCATTCTGGGTCATGAATTTCGACGGCGTCAGCTTGAAGACATCCAGGCCGCGCGCAATCTCCGAGCCATAAATGGTGCCGTTGTACCAGTAGGTCGACCATTGCCCGCCCATGGCAAACTTGTCACCATTGATGGGACCGCGGTCAAAGTATCCGATCTCCATGGGGTGCGTGGCATCGGTGTAATCCACCATGGAAACGCCGCCCTGGTACCAGGACTGCACCTCGATGTTGCGTCCCGGGACCGGGATCATGGACCCATTGTGCGCGACGCAATTTTCCTTGTCGGTCTGTGGCGCGGGCATCTTGTAATACGACTGCAGCGTCAGCTTTCCGTTCTCCAGCTTGAAGATGGCATCCGCGCCCCAGTTCATTGGATCGCTGGCACGGCAGCGCGGCTGTCCTCCGCCGCCCCACTCATCGGTGAAGAGGACGGTCTTGCCATCGTTGCTGAAGTTGGCTGAGTGCCAGAAGGCGTAATTTGGATCGCTGACCGCGTCCAGCCGTTTCGGGTTCACCGGGTCCGAAATGTCCAGCAGGATGCCGTTGCCAGAGCAGGCACCCGCTGCCAGGCCGATTGCCGAATACATCGTGATGTCGTGGCATCCTCGCGTGGCGGAAGTCGTCTGCGTACCCTCGCCATGGTTGCCGCCCTTCCACAGGCCGTTGACATCGCCGGAGGTTGGGTCGGTGAAGATGCGCGGGCTGCTGACAATCTTGGCCATCTCAGGATGCGCCAGCGGCACCTTGATGACCACAATGGTGAACAACGCGGTGTCAGGGTTCTTGTCCGGCGTGTCGTCCGAGCAGCCGGCCAGCTCCTTGGAATCTCTCGCGCCCGCTGAACCAGAAATGTAGACGTAGATGTTGTCCTTATCCTTCGGATCGATCAGCAAGGTGTGCGTGTGCGATCCGCGGCAGGTCTGGACGTCGGTGATCTGCCTGGGATGCGTGACATCGCTGATGTCGAAGATGCGGATGCCGCGCACGCGATCTTTCTCCGCCGGCTCTGGTGGACGGCGCTGACGCCCGCCTGCTGGAGGAACGCCTGGCGTGGCAGCAGCGCCAGCGGCGGGTGCGGCAACCGCGTCCGTTGACGAACCAGGTGCGGGTGTCGCCGCAGCGAAGCCCTGCGTGCCGCAGTCGACGCGGCCGTTCGCCGCCTCAACGGACATGAACAAGAGATGTCCATACACGGACACGTCGCCTTGGCCGCCGGGGCACACCATGCTGGTCACCAGCTTGGCTTTCGCCGGATCGCTGATGTCATACGTGTTCACGCCATAGTAGTTGCCGACAAAGACGTACTTGCCCATGAATGCAAGATCGGAGTTCGTCGTACCGTATGGGGCGGGTATGTAACCCGCCGGCAGTGTCCGTGGCTGACCTGGCGTAAAGACCGGCGCGGGTTGAGCTTGCCACGCTGCGATCTTGTCAGGCTCCGGCGCAAACCCCGCCGGCTTCGGCAGCGCTTCCAGCTTCTGCAGACCCATCGCCGCCTCGCCTGCGTCATACAGGCCCGCCTTCAGGCCTACCCGGGGATCACTTGCGTCCGCGCGGGGATTGACATAGACCGACGAGGTCGGCGTCGCCGCCTTCGTGTCGTGGTCGTGCATATCCTGCGCCAGCATCGGCGAGCAGGACACAGCGGCGGCGGCAAGCAAACAGGAGAAGCGACGTGCGGTCATGGGTGTTCCTTTCGGAGTATGCCGTTCATAATGTTGATTTCCGCAAGCTGCGTGTTGTCCACGTCGCTCGCAAAGTCGAAGAGTTGAGGATCCTGTCCCGCACCCGGACTGGCGAAAAGCTGCTTCACCATCAGCAGCGCGCCGCCGTGGTGCTGCATCATGCCGGTCAGGAACAGATGGTCGAACGTGGGGCCGCTGGAGCCGCGGAGAGTCTGCATTTGCCGCGGCGTCAACATGCCGGGCATCATCGCAACGTCCATCGCATCCGTTCTTGCCAGTGCGGCCGCATGGCTCATGCCGGGCATGTCGCCGTCCATGCCTGCCATGTCATGATCCATGCTCTTGGTGCCCTTTGCAGGCGCACGATTGATTCCCATCCCCGGCATGGAATCCATCATCTCCACGGCAATGCCCCGGTCTGTCAACCACTGTTTCATCCAGCGGATTTCGTCGCCCTGCGACACGTCGATCTTGCGTGCCATTTCCAGCACTTCCGGATCTTTCGCACGTGTCCGGGCCAGTTCCGTCATCTCCACCGCCTGGCCATGATGCATGATCATGTCTTGCATGAAGCGAATGTCGGCTTCGGAGGGTGGCTTGGCGGGCGGAGCGGCGGTCACCTCTGTCAGTGCCTTGCTGGGCTGCCCCGGCGCACCCGGCTGAACAATGACCGGCCCATTCTGCTGGCACATAGAACTGACGCTACCGACAGCAAGCATGACAACAGCGAGCGGGAACCTTAATGTGCCTGCATTCATCCATCGACTCCAGCGGACAGCTCACCAGCGCAGGCGAACTCGCGGCCATGCGGGGACCGCTCCGAAGAACTGCTCCAGAAATATGTATAAAGAGTGAACAATCACTGATACCACAAATGAGTGAATCTGGGATACTGCAAAGCATGTCCGGCAAGCGAGCGGACCGCCGGGACGCAGCCGCGGCGGCTCCCGCGACCTGAGCAAGTCGCGAAGCCCGAACACCTATGGATCTGCGTGAATAGTCCGCCCGCGCTTCGCAATCTGAGCTACGCTTTCCATCGCTGCTTCTCAGAGCGTCTTCAGATAGGCGAGGACGTCGTCCATCTGGTCGCTGTCGATGGAAGCTCCAAGCGCGGGCATGTTGCCGCGTCCGTACAGGATCGTATAGCGGATGCGGTCGTCGTTCGCTGGCGCACCGCTGGGCAGGTAATGCTTTTTGTAAATGCCTAGCATCGACGGGCCATGCAGCGATCCGGTTTGACGGTCATAGTGGCACATACCGCAGTTCGCAACGTAGGCAGCATGGCCGGCCTGCTCCTGCGCGGTGAGCATTTCCAGCGGCTTGGGCGGGGGTGCCGATCTGCAGCCGGTGAGAACCAGCGCAGCCGTGCCGGCGGAGCTTATCAGGCGGGAACGGCGCACGTTGATCACGCGGCACGCTCACGCATCTGCTTGTACGCCTGATGAATGAACGATCCCATGTACCATCCATCAATGTACTTATACGGTGTCTCGCCGGTGGTGTAATGGCCGCATGGCAGCACGCGGCTGACAAAGTTCACCCCGCGCCGCTTGAAATTGTCGAGCACGTCCAGGGAGAACTCCCGCAAAAAGGTCAGGTCCCACGTTGCGTGGATGACCAGCGACTGCCGCGAGCGCTCCGCCGCATAGCGGTCCATCACACTCATCGGGCTGATGCCGGTAAACAAGGCGCGCACATCATTCTGCGTCAAGCCATTCCCCTCAAACGCAGCGCGCACGTGCCGCGTGCTCTGGCCGGTCCACACTACATCGCCAAACCAGGTACTGGCGTGATTGAACGCGCACACCTGCAAGCGCGGATCGAATGCCGCTGCCATAAACGCGTAACACGAGCCGAGTGATGTACCGAGCACGCCAAACTGCTCGTAGCCTTGCGTCTGCAGCCAATCGATGCAGGCGCGAATATCCACCACCGCCTGGCGGCACGCCGCAATCGTGCGTCCCACATTGCTGCTCACCGCATAGTCGCTGCGTTCCAGTTCCAAAGGCCGCCGGATGTCGTGATACGGCTTGGACAGCCGCAAACCTGCAATCCCAAAGCGGTTGAAGATGCTGCACAGCGCATTGTGGCTAAAGGCGTCCGCGTTCCACTGAGGCAACACGATGATGGCCTGCCGCTTGCGTTTTCTGGCTGTGTGCGCCGGCTCAGGGTACCAGCGCGCATTCACCGTGTCGTTTTCCGGATACCTGGTCCGCACCGGCGAGGTGAAACGAAGAAATTGTGCGTGCGGCAGCTTGCCCGACGCTGCGTCCTGCCGCACCTGCTCGGCCATCTGCAGCGTCTCCGGACGCACATTGGTGGGAAACAACTCCGGATGCCGCTCTTCCAGGCGGAAGTCCGTGGGCGTCGTGTACCCATAAAACTGGTCCCCGCGCGCGATGATATCTGCATTGACGCGCACCATGCGGGCAGCCGCGTCCGGATCGCTCTCCCGGGACGCAGCCGCGAGCGGGCTAAAGTCTGCCAGCCACTCAAATCCCCACTCCAGCGGACGCACGACGCGGTTGGTGTCCCGCGTCGTCAGCGCGGTTTCCCATCGAACCATCCAGTCCGCATACCACTGCCCTAGCATCAGCTTCAGGATAGCGCAGCAGGCATGGCGAAGAGACGTGCCGGCCTGATACCGTATCCCTGTCCAACGCAGTCCCTAGGAACAACCATGCCACCCTTTGCCCGTGTCGCCGCAGTTCTCCTCGCCATTCTGCTTGCCGGAAACGCGACTGTCTTTGCAGCCAACGCCCCACGCCAGCGCTGGACGGAAGCAGAAGCTGCTGCATACTGGGCCAAACAGCCCTACGCCATTGGCGGGAACTTCCTGCCGGCTGACGCCATCAACGAGCTGGAGATGTTTCAGGCCGCCACCTACGATCCCGCCGAAATTGACAAGGAACTGGGATGGGCGCAGGCTGCCGGCATGACCACCATGCGGGTCTTCCTGCATGACCTGCTGTGGCAACAGGATAGCGCCGGGTTCACCCAGCGGCTGGACAGCTTTCTCAGCATCGCCTCCCGCCACGGCATCAAGCCAGTGCTGGTCCTCTTCGATTCCTGCTGGGACCCAAGTCCGAAGCTCGGTCCGCAGCACCCGCCCATTCCCGGCGTACACAACAGCGGATGGGTCCAGAGTCCAGGCATCGCGCTGGACGACCCGGCGCAGCAGCCGCGCTTTGAGGCATACGTGAAAGGCGTCGTCGGTCACTTTGCCAGTGACAACCGCATTCTACTGTGGGACCTGTGGAACGAGCCGGACAACGGCGGCGGCGGCAGCTACAACGGCGTCAAGTTTCCCAATAAAGTTGCCCGCATGAACGCGATGCTGCCGCAGGTGTACGCGTGGGCGCGGTCCGTCGGACCCGTGCAGCCACTTTCGTCCGGCGTGTGGAGCCACGACCACTGGGATCAACAGTCCACATGGAACACGACCGAGCGCATCCAGCTGACGGAAAGTGACGTCATCACGTTCCATGACTACAGCTGGCCGGAGAAGTTTGAGGCCAGGATCAAGCAGCTGCAGACCTTTCACCGGCCTATCCTGTGCACGGAGTACATGGCGCGCGGCGCAGGATCCACCTTCGACGGCAGCCTGCCCATTGCGGCACGCTACAACGTGGGAGCCATCAACTGGGGCCTGGTGCGCGGCCGTATGCAGACCTGGCTGCCATGGGACAGTTGGAAGATTCCCTACACCGACCGTGAGCCACCGGTGTGGTTCCACGATGTCTTCTACGAAGACGGCCGGCCCTACCGCCAAGCCGAAATCGACCTGATCCGGCGCATTGCACAAGAGAAGAACGGTACTTCAAACGCGTCCGCCAACTAAAGCCCGGTCATCTTCTCAATCGCCTCCGGATACCGGTCGCCCTCCGCCTGAATCGACGAAGCGCCTTCATTAATGGTGCGCAAGTCCTCAGGGGTGAGATCTACACGCACCGCCACGATGTTCTCCTCCAGACGGTGCATCTTTGGGGTCCCGGGAATCGGCACAAACCACAGCTTCTGCTCCACAATATCTAAACCTCACTCTGCCTCGCGCTTACCTGCTGCTCCTCGTGGGCTCGGCGAATGGTCTGCGCTCCAGCTTCCGACAGTCCGAAGTGCTTCACCTTGCCCTCGGCAATCAGATCCTTCACCGCGCCCGCCACATCCTCAATCGGCACGCCGGGATCAACGCGGTGCTGGTAGTACAGGTCGATGCACTCCACGCGTAAGCGCTTCAGCGAACCCTCCGCCGCCTGCCTGATATGCTCCGGCCGGCTGTTGACCGTCTGCGATGCGGGTGCGCCGCCCGGCACGATGTTGAAGCCAAACTTGGTCGCAATCACCACCTTGTCACGCATGCCGTCGAAGGCTTCGCCAACCAGCTCCTCGTTCGTAAACGGCCCATACACCTCCGCGGTGTCAAAGAACGTGATGCCGCGGTCCACCGCCGCCCGCAACAGGGCGATCATCTCGCCCTTGTCGTGGACGGTGCCATACGAAAAACTCATCCCCATACAGCCCAGCCCAAGCGCCGACACCTGGAGATCCTTGCCCAGTGTGCGTGTTTCCATCGTGTACCTCCGTTCAGCGGACCACCTTCAATGGAGACGGCCCGAGTTCAACCATCTGATGCCGCGCTGGCATGTAAAACGTTCCAGGCCACAGGCCAGCAGGAAATGCCGCCGGTACGAACCAGATGACCCACGCCAGATTGCGCTTGTGACACCCGTCAAAACCGTTTACAGTGCGTTCACAAGCACAATTTCCCAGCGATGCCGTTCACCATGCGGCGAGCCGTCGCGTACCAGCTACCTTCAGGAGAAGCCGATGAAGCATACACCCCTCGTTCTGGCCTGCACGCTCGCAGTCACCGCGCCAGGCTCGTTCGCCCTCGCGCAAACCATTAGTGCCGGCGTGAACGGTACCGTAACCGACGCGAGCGGAGCGGTCGTTCCCAACGCGAAGATCACCGCGACCAACGTGGCAACCAACGTGGCGCTTTCAACGGTGACGACGAAAGAGGGTGTGTATGTCATCCGCAACCTGCAGATTGGCCAATACAAGGTTACGGTCGAGGCACCCGGCTTCACCACGCAGACGCTTGGACCCTTCACGCTCGAAACCGGCCAGGAAGCGAAAGTAGATACCAAGCTGGGCGTCGAAGGCACCGCGAGCAACGTGCAGGTGACCAGCGAAGTCGCTCCGCTGCTAAATACGGAAAACCCAACGCTCGGCACCACACTGGACACCACCGCGATTCAGGCGATTCCGTTGGTCGGGCGTAACTTTACGGAGCTGACGCTGTTCGTACCCGGCGCTGTGACCGGTTCGCCTGCATCGTTCACCGGCAGTTCAGCCTCTATCGAACGCAACGGCAATGGCACGCTCGCGTCACAGAACGGCAACCGCCAAGAAGCGAATAATTTTCAATTAGAAGGCATCGAGATTAACGAGACGATCAACAACCAGCAGGGTTATAACGTCAGCTCGGACGCGATTGGCCAAATCCGCGTTATTTCCGCCAACGCAAATGCCGAATTCGGCAATGTGGGCGGCGGTGACGTGCAAACGATCCAGAAGAGCGGTACCAACGCCTTCCACGGCAGCGCGTATATGTACCTATCTAACTACAACATGGACGCAAATACATACGGGAATAAGCACTTTGCGAGCGCCGCCTCTTTTGTCGCGAAGACCCCATACACGCAGTCGATCTTCGGCGGCACGTTCGGCGGACGCATCATCAAGGACAAGCTCTTCTTCTTCGGCGATTACGAGGGCCGCCGGTACCACTCGGCTGGCACCGCGTTGGCGTCCGTTGCAACACCCCTGATGCGTACCGGCGATTTCAGCGAACTGCTGAACCCCGCCATCGTAGGTAGCAAGACGATTCAGCTGTACAACACGCAGGCACCAGGACAACCAGCCTATTTCAACAACCAGCTGGGCGCGCCGACCAACCCGGTTGCAATCTACCTGTACGCTCATCCGCAGTACTACCCGCTGCCAAACCACGCCCCAACCGCAAATACGGCAACACAGAATAACTATCAGGCACCCACAAAGCAGAACCGTTT
>CAXUBG010000037.1:13115-13487 GCA_964249285.1 uncultured Terriglobus sp.
CGAACACGAGCGACACGACGGGGGCCTTCGGCCTGAGCGGCGACTCTGTTGTCGGTATCCCCGGGGTCACGCAGGCACAGGCCGGCTTTATTGCGCAAACCTTTACTGGGAACAACACCGGCGGACTTTCGGCGCTGGGCAACTCCTCCACTGGAACCACTTACATTGACAACACCTTCAGCTACACGGATACGCTGACCTATCAGCTTGATCGCCACACCATCAAGGGTGGAGTTCAGATCCTACGCTATCAGCAGAACACGTTTTACCCTGGTAACGACGGCGCTCTCGGTCACTATGACTACAGCGGCCAATTCACCGCCCAAAGCGGCACTAATGGCGGATTCTCGCTAGCTGACTTCAATCTGAACC
>CAXUBG010000037.1:13497-18513 GCA_964249285.1 uncultured Terriglobus sp.
CGCGTGCCGTCGGCGGCGTGACAGGCCTTGCAGGTCAACGTCAATTCCGCAACTCGGCCTTCGTCCAGGCCGACTGGAAGGCGACGCCGAACCTGACTGTAAACCTAGGTATGCGCTGGGAGTATGACCAGCCCATCCTGGAGGTAAACAACAAGCAGGCAAATCTCAACGTCGCAACGAAGACGGTCGTACTGGCCGGCCAGAACGGCAACAGCCGCGCCCTTTACAACGGTGTGTGGACCAACTTCATGCCGCGTCTTGGTTTTGCCTGGAACGCTACGCCCAAGACGGTCCTGCGTGGTGGTTATGGCATCACGACCTATTTCGAAGGCACCGGTGCCAACCTCCGGCTGAACTTCAACTATCCATTCCAGAATGGTTTCACAGCAACCGCGGCCATACCGTCGTCAACCAGTTCCGGAGCACCGTTCAATACCTCACAGGGCTTCGGAACGCCCAATTTGTCGTGCAACATAACAACCAGCACCACTCCCTGCACCACGACGATCCGTGCGTGGGATATGAACATCAAGCCCATGTTCCTGCAGGAGTTTAATCTCACTGCGGAGTACCAGATCAGTCGCACTGCGTCACTTACGGGCGGCTATCTTGGCGAAACCGGACAGCATCTGGTGACTGCTGGCGCAGGCAATGCGCTGCCCGCGCCCTGCTTTGTCGGAGGCGTACCCACCGATCCCACTTCAGCCGCCGGCGCTGCCGCCTGCCCTACACCGTACGCGAACTTGGTAGGCCAGGGTGGCTCGGTAGTATTCACGAACTCCAACGCCATGGAAAATTACAACAGTCTGCAATCCACCTTCCGCCAACGTTTGAGCAAAGGTCTGGAGTTCACGGCCAACTACACCTGGGCTAAGGCACTCACCAACAGCACCGGCTTCTTCGGTGCACAGGGCATCAACGGCCAGTCCGCCTATGCGCAGAACTACTATGACAATCATTCTGAATACGGCCCCACCGCACAGGATGTCCGGCATAACCTGAACGGGTACCTGCACTACTCCCTGCCGGTGGGCCGCGGCCAAATGTTCGGCTCGAGTATGAACCGATTCCTGGATGAAGCGGTGTGCGGATGGAACGTGGCTATGACAGCGATCGTGTACACGGGTTTCCCCGTGAACATGAGCGCAACGAACGTGAGCGACTCCAAAAATAACTCCGAGCGCGCGAACTATCTGCGGCCCATGAGGCACGTTGGACGCACGGCGAACCAGTGGTTCGGTACGGACCCATCTGCAACACCGTGCACACCTTCCACTCCTGGAGTGGTTCCGACACCGCTCGGCCCTGACAATGGCACCTGCGCCTACACTCAGCCAAACCCTGGCACGTTCGGCACGGCTCGTGTAGATTCAGAGCGCGCGCCAGGGTACCAGGCTGCCGATGCGTCCGTGTTTAAGAACTTCGCCATCACGGAAAGCCAGCACATCAGTTTCCGCGCAGATGCCGCGAATGTCTTCAATATCACTTCACTCGGCAACCCGACAAACAACACGCAATCGGCCACGTTTGGTCAGATCACCAACTCGCGGTCGCAGCCACGTCAGCTGCAGCTTTCGGCTAAGTACGTCTTCTAACCCAAATCCCAGCACAAAGGCCCGGCATCTCGCCGGGCCTTTGTGTTTTCTGAAGTGCTGGCTTAGATCTTGTACAGCGCCATACCTTGCAGTCCGGGGTATGCCGCGGCTAATCTACGGTGCACTGAGGTCATGCCGGAGCGCTCTCCATGTGGAAGCGTGCGGAGCAGCGAAGCCCGGCCTTCCTCCACTCGAACGATCTGCGCGCCACCGCCGTCTTGCGTAAAGCGAAAGGCAAACGACTCATGTTCAGAAGGAATAACGAGCGTCTCGCCATCGTTCGCCAGCCGCACGGCAGGGCCAGCGTCCCCCATGACCTTGCGAATCGCGCAAACCGGCTGCACACTTCCATCATTCGCCAGTTGCAGCACGTTATAGATACCGGCCCGTGTCATGACAAACAGCGCTGTCCCGTTAAGAAATACGGTTCCGTCGTACGGGTGGGTTGCCGCCAGGGAGAGCGGCTGCGTATTGATGTGTGTGAGCGTGCCGTTCTGGCTGCCGATGCGGTATGCGCTCACGGCTCCGCGCGGCAGGCAGTCCCACAGTGCCACGTCATGAAACGCATAAAGCACCGGCAGCGACGGATGCAGCAGCAGCCGCCCAGGTGAGGCACCCGGCATCGAACCCAGCGGCACAAGCTTGCCGCCTGCGATGCGCATCGTGTGAATCGCACCCTCATTTCCGGCAGCAAGACTCACGAAAGCAAGCGTCTGCGCACCGGAAGGCACCAGTGCGCGAGCCCACCCTGGCACGCCTGCACTGGCTGCGGTTGCCGCCACCGCCTGCCCAAACTGACGTCTTGTCCACGCCCCTGTTGTCTTCATGCCCGCACCGCCATGCTGTTATGAAAGATGTTGTGCGGATCGTATTTCTTCTTTACCGCCTGCAGAAATGGGTACAGTCCTGCCGTACCGTAATACAACTCCGGCCAGAACTTATACTTAATCATGTCCGCGTCAGGATAGTTGATGTAACATCCGTCATAGTACTCACCGTGCCACGGCGTTCCGGCGTACTTACCCTGGAGATTCGCCGAATAAATATCGGTGTACATAGCGTCAAAGTATTTCAGGCGCGCCGCATCCTCCGCCGGGTTCTGCCAGTACATCTGATACTGCAGCTTCATCACGGAACTGCGCTGCGGCACGGCGGTTTCGCCCGCCATATGGGGCTTGTTGGCCGCGCCGCCGTATGAGTCCACCGCGATGACGCAGCCGGTGTTCACATCCGGAATATCGCGGGTCAGCCACGCATACATGCGCTTCAACTCTTCCACCGTGAAGTTCTTCTTCATATAGCAGGATTTGTACTTGCCACGCGTCGTTCCGTACCCGCCGCTGCCGCCGCTGCCTTTGCCCACCGTTGCTTCGAGCCACGGCACAGTGGTGAAACGGTGCTTGCCTTCCACGCAGGGCGACATCTGAAAGCGTCCGCCCGAAGGCGCGTGCGCGCTGGTCTGGGGATCCTTCAACTCGGCGATCTGCGTGTCACACTTCAGGAAGCGGTCGAGAAACTCAGTGGGCACACGCAGGTCATTGGTGCCGTCCATGTCGTGCCACGTGGCGGTCACGTTGATGCGCCCGTTCGGCACTTTGTGGCTCAGTCCCATCATGTTGAACATGGGCCACGTGTCCGGCTCCGTGCCGCGCGTCGCGAAGTAGTTACCGTATGTCCGGGCAATGTCGATGAACTTGTCTTCCGTCATCGTGTCCCAGGGAAAGGACACACCCGCGCTGCTCAACTGTTTTGGCGCGGCGGGCAGCCTGTCAAAGTAGAAGTTCGTAATCACGCCAAAGTTTGCGCCACCACCGCCGCGGAGGGCACGGAACAGGTCCGGATCGCGATGGCGGTCTACGTGCCGCAGCACCACTTTCCCGTTGTGCTGCACCGTCAGGATGTCGACCGCGGTCAAGTAGTCCACGGAAAGCCCCTGCTGACGCGTGAGAAGGCCATAGCCGCCGCCCGAAATATGGCCCCCCGCGCCCACGGTGTAACAGCTGCCCAGCGGCAGATTCACCTTTGCCAGGTTGAACAGCCCGGTATACACCTGCCCCAGCACCGCGCCGGCACCTACCTGAAAACCGCTGCCCGGCAACGCCGACACTGTGTTCAGGTTGCTGACGTCGATCAGCACACCGTTCGGATTGTTGACCACAAAGTCTTCGTAGCAGTGCCCGCCCGAGCGCACCGTCGGCCTCAGCCCCGCGTCTACGGCACGCTGCAGCGCATCGGCGGCATCGTTCGCATCGGTACACACCTCGATCCGCGCCGCGGTGTCCGCATCGGCAAGGGGGAAGCGTGCGTTCCGGCCGCGCCGCAGCTCCGGGTAGCGCGGATCCTGCCGCGTCACAGTCACAGACATGTCAACTCATTACGTGAACACGAGCACCGGGTCAAGGTCCGCTGTTCGTTAAACGAAGATGACGCACTGCGGCGTCACCGCTGGATACGCGTGCACAGGCGCGGAAAGCCGCCCCGTCTGCGGATCACGCTGCAGGACCGTCAGGTCCTTGCTGTCCTGGTGCGAGATGACCATCCACCGTTCGGACGGGTCCAGCGTGATATGGCGGCAGTTTCTGCCGCCGCTGGGTGCCAGCTGCACTTGCGTCAGCAGGCCCGCCGTGCGGTCCACATCAAAGACGGCGATGGTATCGTGCGCTACACGGTTCCCGGCGTAGACATTCCGCCCGTCACGGGATGCGGCCACCTCGCCCACAAAGGCTGTGTTGGGCGCGAAGCCCGGCGGCAGCGAAGAAACATGCCCCAACGAACGCAGCCCCGGCGGGTTCTCCTTCCACGCCAGCGTTTCCACGGTCGAGTCCAGTTCGTTTGTGCAGTAGACAACCTTGCCGTCCGGGCTCCATGCCAGGTGACGTGGTCCGCTGCCGGGCCGCCCTTGCCAGAACGGCGGACCGGCAGGCGTCAGCTTGCCGGTCGCGCCTTCAATCTGGAAGATCATGATACGGTCGAGACCCAGATCATTCACCAACGCGAACCGCCCGTCCGGCGACGTCACCGCAGAGTGCGTATGCGGTGTCTCCTGCCGTCCCTTGTACGGACCCGATCCGGTGAACTGGAAGTGCGACACCGCAGGCGACAGCGAGCCATCCGCCTCTACGTGAAATGAACTCACGCTTCCGCCACCATAGTTCGCCACCAGCACCGTCCGGCCATCGGGTGCAACCGACAGGTGCGTGGGCCCATCGCCACCGCTCGGCTCACGGTTCAACTGCCGCAGCATTCCGGAGCCCGCTTCTACCGCGTACTCACTCACCGTTGCGTCCGGGCCGTTCACCTCTGATACTGCGTAGATGATGACCTGGCCATCCGGTATGGGGTGGTGTGCCAGAAACGTGGGGCTGATCACCTGCGCCGGCAGCGTCAGGGTACCAATCTCACCCGTGGAAGCATTCCAACG
>CAXUBG010000038.1:0-18440 GCA_964249285.1 uncultured Terriglobus sp.
GGCTTCAGCGCCACGCGGTGCCACGGCAGCGAACCCGCGGCCGGCGCATGTACCGCGGCCAGCGAGTCCCTTACCGGCAGCGTGACCACTTCCGCATCGTGCGAACGCTCCACCCGCGGCGTGTCCCGCGCAAACACAAACCAAATCAGCCCAGCCACTAGACCAATCACCGCGCTGAACCAGAACGACGCCCGCCAGCCGTCGCGCAAAATAATCGCTGTCAGCAGCGGCGGCGTGATCCCGGAACCCGCGCCCACACCGGCGAAGATGATACCGTTCGCCTTGCCGCGCTCAGAGACCGGAAACCACCGTTCCACAAAGTGGCTTGCCGCCGGGTACATCGCCGCCTCACCCGCGCCCAGGCTGAAGCGCACCGCGATCAGCAGGAGCACGCTCGCGCCCAGCGTCGTGGGCAGCACCGTGATCAGCGCCGTAAACACCGCCCACCAAACCGCGGACAACGCCAGCACCCGCCGCGATCCGAAGCGGTTCACCACGAGACCCATCGGCACCTGCATCGCTGCATACCCGATCAGAAACGCGCTGAACACCCATCCCAGCCGCGTATTGCTCACGTGAAACTCGCGCCCGATCGCCAGCCCCGCGATGGAGATATTCGTGCGGTCCAGGTACGCAATCGCGCTCAGCACGAACAACCAGCTCACCAGTCCGTACCGCGTCACAACACTGCGTTGCACTTAGTCACACTCCCCTGGCCCATGCGCACGTTTTGAGTGCGTCAAGCCTGTGTTCACATTACGAAAGCGATTGCACAGGTGCCTGTCGTGTTTACTGGCGGATTCCGAGTGTTCCACGTGGAACACTCCTTGCACGCACCCAAGCCCACCCGCTACCAGTTCGTGATCGACCCATCCGTCCGGAAATACGTTTGTGCGCGGTACGTCGCGGGCTCCGTCACCTCCATGATCTGGGTCAGGTGCTTGTAATCCAGCTCCACGCCCAGGCCGTCGCGCTCATTCGGGTACAGCTTGCCATTTTTGAAGTCCAGGCACTGCGGCAGGTGCTCCAGCACCGCGCCCTGATAGTTGTACTCCATCAGCACCGGCCCGGAGAACGTGCCCAGCGTGTGGACCAGCGCCGCCGTCGCGATTGGCCCGGTGAAATGCGGCACAATGCCCACGGAGTGCGTCTCGCACAGCGCCATGATCTTCACCATCTCCGTAATGCCGCCCACATTCGGCAGCGTGGCCCGCAGAAAGTCGATGTCGTGGTGCTCGACCAGCGTGTTGAAGTCCCAGCGGTTGCCCCACTCCTCGCCCGCCGCAATCGGCACATCCACCTTTTGCCGGATGATGGGCAGGTCCTGGTTGAAGTACTCGGTCCGCACCGGATCTTCCACGAAGAACGGTGCCATTGGCGTAATCGCGTGGATGCCGCGCACCGCATCCGGCAGATCAAAACGCTGGTGAAAATCGATGCACCAGTTGCCGTCCGGGCCCACGCCTTCGCGTGCCTGCTGGCATTGCTCCGCCAGGTGGTTGATCCGCTCCCGCGTGTCGAAAACGCCATTGGCCGGTGCATCCGCCGCGCCAAAGCGGAAGCACTTGTACCCCGCGGCAATCGTCGCTGCCGCGCGCTCCCTGGTCGGCGTCTTCGCCGTCACGCCCGGAATCTGTCCCGCCGTGTTGTACAGCTCGCAGTAGTTGCGCACGGTCCCGCCCAGCAGCGCATGCACCGGCTGCTTCAACACCTTGCCGCGAATATCCCACAGCGCCATATCCAGCGCGCCGATGCCATCTTCCTTCTCGCGCCCCGCCGGGTAGAACCACGCACGGTTCATGTCCTGCCACAGCTGCTCGATGTGCTGCGGATCGCGTCCGATCAGCCGCCCCGCCGATGGCAGCAGCAGGTCCTTCGATCCGCCCTCGCCAATACCCGTGATCCCCGCATCCGTCTCGACCGTGACAACCACATCGCTCTGGTTGAACAGCGGATTGGGATGGGGCGGCAGGTACGCCCGCACCCGCGTAATCTTCATCTTCGGCATCGCCGCGAACACCGGCAGCGTACCCGTCCCAGCCAATGCCAGCGCGCCGGTGGCGGTCCTGAGAAACTGCCTGCGGTTCATCCAGTCTCCTCAGCGCGGCAACGCAATGCACAACCGCGAAAGCCTGACGGTAAAGAAGCATGGCAACACGCGTCAAGCGAATAAGCGCTGAGGAGACGCATGCACGCCTCCTCTGTTCCAATGTTCACCAGGCGGAGGCAGACACCATTGATCGCGGTCGATTGGGGTACAAGCAACTTCCGCGCCTGCCGCCTCGACGCCAACGGCGGCATACTTGACCGCCGCTCCAGCAGCATGGGCCTCCTGCGTGTGCCGCCGGGCCGGTTCGCGGAGGTACTCCAGCATGAAGTGCACGACTGGCTCCAAGACGGCGAACGCACATTGATGCTCTGCGGCATGGTGGGCAGCCGCTCCGGCTGGGTGGAGACCGCCTGCGTTCCATGCCCCGCGTCGGCTGATGATCTCGCCCGCGCCCTGCACGAGGTGCCCTTCCCGGGCGCGCGTGCATGGATCGTTCCCGGCGTATCGTGCACCACCGCTCACGGCGTTCCGGAGCTCATGCGCGGCGAGGAAACCGCCATCATCGGCGCTTTGGACTTCACCAAGGACAGCGGCCTGATCTGCCTGCCAGGCACCCACTCCAAGTGGGTCACGGTCAGCCAGGGCCGGCTGCACTCCTTTAGCACGTGCATGACGGGCGAAGTCTTCGCCGCGCTGCGTCAGCACACCATCCTGTCCCGCTCCATGGCTGCAAAACTCACCCATGACCCCGGAGCCTTCACCATGGGTGTCGAGCACTCCGCGCAGCCGGGCGGCCTCTTGCACCACGTCTTCCGCGTCCGCACACTCGCTCTTAACGGCGTACTCGCAACAGAATCAGCGGCCAGCTTCCTCTCCGGCCTGCTGATCGGCACGGAGGTACGCGCCACCATGCCAAAACAGGCTTCCGTGCTCCTGCTCGGCGATGATACGTTGTGCGGGCTTTATGCACGAGCCATCCAACTCTGCGGCGGCACCTCCACGCCGGGCGGCCCGGACACCGCCGCGCGCGGTCTGTTCCTGCTCGCACGGCAGACGGAAAGCACAGGGCCACAAGCATGAGAGGCAGCAAGGACATCCTGCACCAGATTCTCGCGGCAAAGCTTGTACCGGCGGTACGCACCCGCACCGCCGCATGTGCGCTGCGTGCTCTGAAGGCGCTTCACGCGGGAGGTCTGCGCGTCTTTGAAGTACCCCTGACCGTGCCGGGTGCGCTCGATATGTTGAGTGAAGCAAAGGCCGCGCTCGGCACGGATGTCCTTGTCGGCGCGGGCACGATCCTGGATGCCGAGAGCGCCCGCACGGCCATCCTCTCTGGGGCGGACTTCCTTGTGTCTCCCTCACTTTCGCCCGGCATGATCGAGACCGCCCGCCGCTACAGCATTCCGTCGCTCGTGGGAGCGCTCACGCCAACGGAAATCGTCACCGCATGGCAGGCCGGCGCGGACTGCGTTAAGGTCTTCCCCGCCTCCGCGATGGGCGGCCCCGCGTACATCCGGTCGTTGCGCGCGCCGCTGCCGCAGATCCTGCTCATGCCAATGGGCGGCGTCACCCTGCAAACCGCGCAAGCGTATCTGGACGCCGGAGCCTGCCTGCTCGGCGTAGGCGCCGACCTGGTGCAACAAGCCGCCCTGGACGAAAACCGCGAAACAGACCTGACCGCCGCCGCCACCGCCTACATGGACCTCCTCGCAAACTAAAGGACGTCTCACCCGCACCATCCTCCACTGTCATCCCCTGGCCTTCCCTCTTGTCGTCCCGCAGCGTGGCGGAAGGATCTGCGTGTCCGCCTCAGACCAGCAGCCCGGCCCCGCACTTTTTCCCTTGCCGCGCAACGCGGGCGCGCCTATAGTTCCTCAGTCCGGCGGAGACCTCCTTCTCAGGAGCCGTAACCAGCCGCGGACACAGCCCGCGCACATTGCGAAGCGGCCCTCATTCCCAGGCACGGCAAGATACGCGGACACACCTCGTACATTGAAAGGACTATCCGAAATGGCTACATCAACTCCCACCATGAAACCCCTTGAAGAGGCTCTCAGCAGCACCAACGCACCCGCCGTGGTGCAAAGCAAAGTTTTCCATTGGGGCTCATTGCACCGCGGCGATTGCGAGCAGGACGGCGGCACCATCACCTTCCACTCCGACGGCACGGGCACCTTCACCTGCACCACGCTGACCTATCAAACTCATAGCGGCGACTATTGGCGAGCAAGCTTCACCATCAAAGGGTCGAACGGTGCCGTGCTGTTTGGCACACCTACCTTCAGCAGCCCGCGGATGAGTGACGGCAATCCACCACCCAAGTACACCTGGGCTGCCCAGTTCTCATTCCAGCCGGACTGGTTCCAGGGCATCGCCAACGTGTCACAGAATTGCAGTTGTTAGCACGGAAAAGGCCCGCATAGTCCACTATGCGGGCCTTTCTTTTCACGCGAGCACAGCTTTAGTACGCGCGCGGATACATGCGCGAAATCCGGTCGTGCCAGCCCAGCCCATCCTCATCCATGCAGGCCCACACCAACCCCAGCCCAAGCGGCAGCGTTGCAAGCAGAAGAGCGAAGATGCGGCGCCGGATGCTCGCCCGCGTCGGGTTCTCATCTGCAAACGTGCAGAAGCCGATCCGGGCATAACGCATCCCCGGCGTTGCATCGTTTACCGTAAAAAACAGCACCTGATAGAGCAGGGCAAACGCGAACAACGATCCGCCTGCCGTGACAGCTGCGATGACGCCGGTTGGCAGCACCGGCGAGGCATACGCCGCGACCGCGACTGCCAGCAGAAACGCCGTGGTGACGCAGCATCCATCCACCAGCGCGGCCATGGCACGCAGAGGCACCGGCGCAACAAACACGGGCAAGGTCAATGACGTTGGCGCGTGGGAACCTTCCGCTGCAAACCGTGCGTCCGCCTGCGCGCCCAGCCGGATGCTATGCCACTCCGGCAACACGCTTTCCACGGCAGGCGTGGTGGACAGTGCACTCGCCTCCACCTCAAAGATGCGCAGTTGAGCCTGTTCCGGCGCAGCGTCTGCCTCGTCACGCAGCGGACCCTCGGCCAGCCTCGGACGCGCTCGCCTGGCCGCCACCAGTTGCCGCGGGAACTCAATCAGGTTCGCTGGGATCGGGACTGCCGGCTCTCGAGGCGCAGTCTGCAACTCCAATCGTTCGGCAAGCGGCATCGCCCGCCCAGGAGCAAGGCTCAATGGACCAGCAGACGTTGTAAGCGCCACTTCCGCGGCGTCAGGCGCCGCTGCCCTGCCTGCGTGACTTGAAGGTGCTTCCTGCTGACTGCCCCCTGGTCCCTGTTCCACGACGTGCAGTGCTGGCGCTTCACTCGAGCCTTTCCATTGTTCTATCTCGTGCAGCAAATCTTGCTGCACGGACGCAATTGCCTCGGCATTCCGGCGTGCCACTTCAGCTGCCGCGGCAGCCTGCTCCACCGCAGCTTCTGCTTTCTGCTGCAGAAACTCGCGATAAGACATGCTCTGCGCAAAGCGTGCCGCCACGGAATCCGCCACGTGGCTGTGGCGCGGTGGCAACGTCAAGCCCTCCAGCGGCAGCTCCGGTTGTGGCTCCGCGGTCCGGGAACGGCGCTGCCGGTGCTCACGCAGGCGGTGTGTCACCTGCTGCTTCAACACCGCTGTCTCAGCATCGGGAACTGCGCCAGGCGGCAGAGGGAGTGGGCTCGCCGTACTCACAAAAGAACTCGCTTCCGTAGAATGGTGGTGTCAGTGACTGATAAAGCCATCGCCGCGCGCGCTCTCCAACGTTATGACTTGCGCTCTATCTGCTGGTGTATCACGCTGGCCGGGCTGTTCAGCGCAGGGTTGCACGCACAGGGGGTGACGAGCAAGGCACCTGCCGTCACGTCAGATGGAAGCGGCACTGGCACGCCTTCTACCCTGCTTGACCCGCAGACCGCGAACGACCCCAGCATTCTTCCTCAAGATCCTTCTGCGGAGCACTACCCCAATGCCGTTCCCATCCCGGAAGCGAACGCGCGAAAGGCAGTTCTGAAGAGTCTGCGCCAGCGCTGGAATGGCGATCGGTACACATTGGAGGGTGATGTCGGCATCCAGTATGGCGACTATCAGGTCGAAGCGGACACCATTGAATACAACGATGCGACTGGCGACGCGGAGGCAACTGGCCACGTCCACATCACTGGTAACAACAATGCGGAGACGATTACCGCCAGCCGGGCCATCTTGAACGTTCGCGACCAAACGGGACATTTCTACGACGTGCATGGTTCCGTTGGCGTGCGAGCCACGGCCCGTGGCAACGTCTACACGACGGAGAACCCCTTTCTGTTCACCGGCCGCATGGTGGTCAAGACCGGTCCGGAAGCCTTCGACATCTACGACGGCACCGTGACCAGTTGCCAGTTGCCGCATCCAGACTGGCAGCTGGCCGCGGCACACTTTGCTGTCCGTGACGGCAAGGCCCGAGCCACTCGTACCACCTTTCGCCTGCTGAACGTTCCGGTGCTTTTCTTGCCCTATGCCACGCACCCCGCCCGCCAGGATGAACGGCAGAGCGGATTCCTGATTCCCATCATCGGCAACTCTTCGTCGAAGGGCATCGTCACGGGCGAGCAGGTCTACGTGGTGCTTGGCCGTTCCGCCGGACTGACCGTCGGCGCTCAATATTTCTCCCGCCGCGGATGGGAACAAGCCGCAACCCTGCGCTGGCGCGGCAATGGATTGAATTTCCTCAACGCGCACTACTCCGGCCTGCTGGATCGTGGTTTCTACCAGAGCACGTCCGTAACGAATGCAGCCGGCGTCGTCACTGGCACGACGAACACCTATGTAAACCAGGGCGGTGAGGATGCCACCATCAGCGGCCGCAAGGACTTCGACGAGCACACGCGCGTGGCGTCCAGCGTGGAATACCTCAGCAGCTACATCTACCGTGAAGCCTTCACCAACAATTTCAATCAGGCTGTTTCATCCGACATCACGTCCTATGCATACGGCACGCACGACCTTCATGGCTTTGTCACGTCCCTTGAAGCCGACCGCTACCAAGGTCTGAAGAGAGTGCGCACCGGCGACCAGATTCGCATATTTCACTCACCACTGCTTCAGGCCGATGCGCTGGAGCGGCGATTGGGCACCACGCCCTTCGTGTGGAGCGGCACGGCGCAGTACACGGCATTGAAGCGAACGCAGGGCACACCTGCCGGCCTGACAGGATTCGCAACCAACTTCGTCAACCGGTTGGACCTCCATCCCAGGCTTGCGCTCCCCTTTGCCGCCGCGGGCTTTCACTTCCGCCCCGAAGTAGGGCTGCGCGACACCTATTACCAGCACTCCCGCGCCAACACACCACTGCCCGGTCCTGCCCCTACGGAATTGGGAGCCAGCCTGAACCGTCTGCTGGCAGAAGCTGACTTCGATCTGCGTGCGCCCGTCCTGGAACGTGACTTCAACACCGGCCCGTTTGCCCGGTTTCTGGGACGGCAGGCACGCCACACCATTGAACCGCAGATGCACTACCGCTATGCAAGCGGCGTGGATGCCTTCTCCCGCACGCTGCGCTTCGACACCACCGATGTGGTCAGCAACAAGAACGAGTTGGAATACGGTTTCGTGCAGCGCCTGTTTCTTCGTCCCACTAAGCAGCGCGATTGCGGAACCGGAGATTCAGCGGATGTTCTCTCTGGCGACGTGCCGGACAGTGGCGGCACGGAAACACCGTCGACCTGCGGCGGCTCACGCGAGACGCTGCGCTGGAAGTTGGTCCAACGCGCCTACTTTGATCCCACCTTCGGCGGCATCATCGTGAACAACCTCCGCAACGTGCTGGACACCACGCTGGACCTGAGCGGCGTTGCCTTCCTGACCGACCAGCGCGCCACATCACCGATTGTCTCTGAGATGAAGTTGAGCGCGACGGACCACATCGACCTCGAGTGGGATATGAACTACGATACCCACGCCGGCAAATTCACCCAAAGCAACACCTTTCTGGACTATCACCGCGGCAGCTACTTCGGCGGTCTCAGCCACGCGCGGCTGAACGCACCCGGCCGCTTCTCGACGGGAACGGGAACAGGCACCGACACGATCACGTCCGGCACGTCTGACTTTTCACAGCTGCGGCTTCTGCTTGGCTACGGCAAACCAACCAAGCAAGGCCTGAGCCTTGCCGCCAACGTCGGACTCGACCTCAGTTCGGTGCGTCCCCAATCCACCGCCACAAACATCGTGCGTGGACTCCAAACCCAGTATGCCACCGCGCAGTTCGCCTACAACTGGAACTGTTGCGGCTTCTCCGCCGAGTACCGCAAATACGAACTGGGCAGCGTGCGCAACGAAAACGCCTACCGCTTCAACTTCACGCTGGCCAACATCGGCACGGCAGGCAATCTGCGCCGCGCCGAACGGCTGTTTTGAGCGGCATAATGGACAAGTTCGACGAACGTCTTGGCCGGATCGACCAGGATCTTCGCAACTTTCACGGCATTGACAAGGAACTTGAGTGCCGCGTCAATGAGTTGTCCGCACGCATCAAGTAGACTTCGCGCGGTACTTCCGTCAGCGTGGCTCTAAAGTCCGGGCCCACTAGTCTGCCAGCACTGTCTCCAGCGAAAGCGACGACTCCCGCAGCCAGCCATACAACGGAAACTGCTCCGCCATCTCCGAAACGCGCTGATGAATGGCGCGCAGGCGTGACTCGTCCGCCCGGTGCTGCAGTGCTTCGGCGATCCAGCGGGCAATCTGCCGCATCTCGCCCTCGCGCATACCGCGCGTGGTCAATGCGGGCGTGCCAAAGCGGACGCCACTCGGCTTCAGCGGCGGATTGGTGTCGTACGGAATCGCGTTCTTGTTCACCGTAATGCCGGCTTTGCCCAGCGCCGCTTCCGCTTCAGACCCAAGGATTCCCTTCGCGAACACATCGACCAACAGCAAATGCGTGTCCGTGCCTCCAGAAATGATGCGATAGCCCTCGCCAGCCAGCGCTGCCGCCAAAGCCTTGGCATTTGCCACGGTCTGGGCTGCATATGCCGCGAACTCCGGCTGTAGAGCTTCACCAAAGGCGACTGCCTTGGCCGCGATGACATGCATCAATGGACCGCCCTGCTGCCCCGGAAAGACACTGCGGTCCAGCGCCGTGGCAAACTCCGCCTTGCACATGGCGAGGCCTGCGCGTGGCCCGCGCAGCGTCTTGTGCGTCGTGGTGGTGACCATATGCGCGTGGGGCACCGGCGACGGGTGCACGCCGCCCGCCACCAAGCCGGCAAAATGAGCCATGTCAATCATCAAGAACGCACCCACGCTGTCCGCGATGGCGCGCATCCGGGGAAAGTCCCAGATGCGGGGATACGCCGAGCCGCCGCCCACGATCACCTTTGGGCGCTCCCGCTGCGCCTGCGCTTCAAGAGCGTCATAGTCAATCGTCTCCGTTTCACGGTTTACCTGGTACGGAACAATGCGGTAGAGCTTGCCCGAGAAATTGAGCTTATGGCCGTGCGTCAGATGGCCGCCATGCGCCAGGTCCAGGCCCAGAATGGTCTCTCCCGGCTGGATCAGCGTCATGTAGGCCGCGGCATTCGCCTGTGAACCGGAGTGCGGCTGCACATTGACGTGCTCGGCCCCGAAGAGCCGCTTGGCGCGGTCGCGGGCGATGTTTTCCACAACATCCGCCACCTCGCAGCCGCCGTAGTAGCGCTTACCGGGGTAGCCCTCCGCGTACTTGTTGGTGAAGACCGTGCCCGCCGCCTCCAGCACCGCGCGTGAGACGAAATTCTCCGACGCGATCATCTCCAACCCGTCGTGCTGCCGCTCGGCCTCGAAGGCAATCTGCGCGGCGATCTCTGGGTCGGTCGATGAGAGTGGGGCCTGTAAGTCAATTGGCATGGTGCATCCTCCGGCGGCGTCTCTGCGTGGTGCCCTTATTATTTCACCGCCTGTTTTCCGTGAAGTAAGTGGCTGTGCCAAACCGCGTCACGTTCACCACTGTTCTGGAAAGGATGTGTCCAATCAGTAAAGACTGAGGTTTACATGTCCTTTCTTTTCTGGGCTGCCGTCGGACTTGGAACCATCGTCGTCCCGTGTTTGATCGCTTACCTCTGTATGCCACACACGAATGGCCGCTAGACGGTCAGAGCCGCACCATTGACCCACGGCACAACCGGAAGCGTTCACCACGCCAGACGACATCGTCTCCCGCATAACTCCATGCCCAGAGCAGCAGTCCAAAGCAATCCCGCACTGGCAGCAGCCACAGATCACGTAACACCTGCCCGTCACGCAAGATGCCCACCCCAACGTTCAGCGCTACCGCAACGCGCGCCAGCAGCACCAAAGACAGCAGCGTGAGGCTGGGCAGCGCGAACCCTGCCGCTACAACATTCAAGCAGGCCCAGGGGATGGCGTAACTCACCGCCATGCCAGCAAAACTCCATGGACGAGCATCGCGCACCGTGCGCCACCAGCGCACCTGATGTTCCCAAAAGCTTCGCGCATCATAGTCCGGCACGGACGTCTCCACCACCTCAGGCGATAGCACCACACGCAAGCCAGCCCGGTCCACACGGGTACCCAGTTCATAGTCATCCGCGATTCGGTCCAACAGCGGTCCCATGCCGCCAATTCCATCGAGCGTGGCTCGCCGCAGCGCCAGCGTGCTTCCCAATCCGAAACGCACGCCCCGGTCCACGAGCCGTGCCGCCAGCACCCCTGGCAGCAGATCCGTCGCGATACCCAACGCCTCCAACCGCGCCCACATCGACGGCTGAGCCCCGGTCCGGCCGAAGTACGGTGCAGTCACCAGTCCCACATTCGGGCCGCTTAGTTCCGCAATGACGTGCGCCAGATACTCCGGCCCAGCGAGAATGTCGGCGTCGTTGATCACCAGCACCTCACCTAGAGCCTCGGGTACCATCTGCAGCAGCGTGCTCACCTTGCCATTGGCACCCAGCCGCTCCGGGCACTGCACCGCACGCACCGCTACACCGGGGTACTCGCGCTTGAGGCGTTCCACGTCAGCCAGCAGCGCCGCGTCGCCCGGCTGCGCGATGCCCAGCAGCAGCTCAAACCGGCCTGGATAGATCTGCGTGCACATGCTGGCAAAGGCCGCGTACCGCCGCGGGTCAGTCCCCTTGACCGGTTTCAGAATGGAGATGGTTGGCCACTCCGCCGGGATCGCGGGCGCTGCTTGCCTGCGAAATTGCCGTACCGTCAACAGCACGAACAAAAGGAAGCCCAGACCTGCAAGCGTGAGCAGCGTCGTCAGGACTACAACGATCAGGGCGGCACCGTCCTGCGTGAAGGGTTCAGTCAACCGGCTGCCCGCTCATGCCTACCTCGACAACGGCCTGCGACGCCTCCTCCGCACCGGTCTGAAAAGACCTGTAGGGTCGCCACCAAAGCGTATTCAGCTCCGCATCGGTGAACTCTGCCGGCAGACCCGGCTCGGGCATCCACAGCGCCAATCCCGCCGCTTGCGCCACCTCTGTCACACGTTCCGGCGGCTGGTACCACGCGTGAAATGCGAGGTTAAACAGACCCCAATGGATCGGCATCAACACCTTTGCGCGCAAATCGGCAGCGGCCCGGACCGCGTTGTCCGGCCCTAAGTGGATCTCGGCCCACAGCGGGTCAAACGCGCCAATCTCCAGGGTCGCCAGATCGAACGGCCCGAAGCGCTCCCCTATCTCCCGGAAGCCAGCGTAGTACCCGGAATCGGCTCCGTGATAGACATTGTGCTTCTCCGTCTGGAGCAAGAACGAGGACCATAACGTCACGTATCGCTTCACGCCACGTCCAGAGAAGTGCCGCGCGGGAAGCGCCGTCAGCCTTAACGGCGTCGCGCTTTGCGCCGGGACGGTGTAGCTGTCCATCCAGTTCAGTTCCTGAATCTTACCGGCAGGCACACCCCATCGCTTCAAGTGCTGCGATCCCACGCCTTCAGAGCAGATGAACGTCGGCGTGCGTTCGGCGAGACGGGGAATCGCTGCCGCATCCAGGTGATCGTAATGGTCATGGGACAGCAGGACGGCATCCAGCCGTGGCAGATTTTCGAGGGGCAGCGGCGGCGGGTAGAACCGCTCCGGCCCGAACCACTGCACAAACGAGGCACGCCGGGAAAACACCGGATCAACCAGCAGCGTTGTTCCGTCGATCTCGACCAGCACGGACGAGTGCCCTAACCAAGTAATCCGCAACCCGCTGGCCGGCCGCGCGGCATAGAGTGAAGCATCCGTGCGGAACGGTCCCAGCGTTCGTCGTGGAACGCGCTCTTCCTTGCCCGTCAGCAGCTTACGAAGAATTTCTGGAAAGTGGCGCGTCGCACCAACCACCGTCGGCACCGGATTGAGATAGACTCCACGTTCATGGCGCGCCCGCCGCAGCAAAGACATCGCTCCGTTGGATGCAGCGGAGCCGGTCTCGCCGCAGAAGTCACTCGTCAACTTCACCATGATTACAGTACAACTAAGCCTATGAGTCTGCCCTGCCACTCCGCCGTCCGTGCCCTGACGTTAGCTTTCTTGCTGTGCTGTTCTCCGCTTGCAAGTCCCGCTATAACGACCGCCGTGCTTGGGCGCACCGTGGTTGAAGCCGCTCAAGCGGGCGCATCTGTCGCACCGCTGAGCCAAGCCGAACTTGAAACATTGTTGCCGGCTACGGTGTACTACCTGAATAAAACCGCCCCTGTACAGGTGCGCAACGCCGCCGGCTTCCGCTTTCCCGGCAGCGGCAACTTCCTTGCCGCCATGGTGGACAGCAGCGGCTACTCCACCGCCATTCAGGAAAGCTACCAGTTCTACATCCTGACGGAAAATTCCGTCAGGATCGGCGGTCAGCGCCTGCCCGCCGGCGCGTACGGTGCCGGGTTCGTGAACGGCAAACTCGCCATCATGGATATAGGCGGACACCCGGTGCTGGAAACAGCGGCACAGCAGGATGCTGCTTTGGCGCGGCCCAGGCCCATGCAGATCGTCCCCGCTTCCAATGGTGTCAAGCTGTACCATGGCCGGCAGTGGGTCACCGTGGCACCGGCTACTGCTCCATAGCGAGAGATTCAGGCGCGGGGATTGCTCCGCGCTTGAGCCTCGATCAGCTTGCGCGGGCCGTTACTCTGGCGCACAACGCAGGCGCCTGGCCATCTACTGCGCACCGAATGCACGGCAACCCTGCCGCATGAACAGGCGCACAGCGGGCGCGTCCGGATTTAAGTCCTGCAAACGTTTCACGGTGCCTTGAGCAGCGTTTCCCTGTCCCGTACCGCACTGCAGGCGAGCCAAATTGATGCCCGCCGCGGTTTGACTCGGATCCGCGCCGACAAGCGTTTGCAACAGCGCGATCGCTTCGGTTATATGGCCCGTGCCTGCCTGCAAAACAGCCAGATTGGACAGCGCCGCAGGCTCATGCGGGTTAACCTGCAGCGCGCGCTCATACTCCACCTTGGCCTGTGCCGGGCTTCCGGAGACCTGATAAAGAAATCCCAGATTCAGCGCAAGCTGCTCGTCGAAGCCGCCGTCGTGCTCTGCTTTCGTCAGCAGATCGAATGCACGATGCCCCGCCGCCTGATCGCCACGCTGCGCCATCTGTGCGTACGCCAGTCCCAGATCGCGGTCGCTTGCGGTGAATCCACCCGCTGGAACCAGGTTCCCGGATGGAACGCTGCGCTCCTGGCCTGACGGACGGCGTTCGATATTGTGATCCGTCACTTGCTCATGAGAAATATCCGCCGTGCTGCGGGAAGGCATGTGACAGGCCGCGCAGTCCTGCTGCTCCGGATGGTGGGCCGTGGCCAGCGCGGGCGCGGTGTGGCAGGCAAGGCAGCGTGCCCGGTAGAATGCCACCCGCTCGGCTGGCGCGGGATCGCTGTGCGGGTCGTGGCAGGTGGTACAGGTCAGCCGGTCGCCGCTGGCCCGCTTGCAGGCGCTTTGCAACAACGCCTCATATTGACTGCTGGCGCGCGCACCTCCACCGGCTTGCGATGCCCGCACAAAGTACAAGGCGATGTCACTCAGCCGGTCGCCTGGTTGGAACTCCGCCAGCGACCGCCCCGCACGGTACACCGTGGCATCTCCCTCCAGATGGCACTGGATGCAGGCGCTGTCACGGCGCTCGGAAGGCAGCTTTCCCGGGTTGACAATCGGACCGTGGCCGCTTGCCGCAAGATGTTGCGACGGATCACCGTGACACGCAGCGCAGCTGATGCCGCCTTGTGCAAACGGCGCGCTCCCCAGCGCATTGCGGGCGGTTCCGTCGCTCTGGGCGGTGCCGGAGCTGTGACAATGCAGGCAGTTCGCGTCCACCGGCAGTGGTGCCGGCATGGCCGTCAGGCCGTTGTAGTTCGGAGCCATGTCCCAGGCCGCGCGGCGAGTGTAGTAGTTGACCGGCAACTCGAACCACAGGCCCTGCTGCCGGTATAGGAATGTTCGCCCGCGATGGCCTGAACCAACGTAGTACTCCACTTCGTGCTCGCCCGCAAGTTCGCCCCGCGGCGATGTAGCTGAGCGCGCATAGCTCATCCAGACGCGCCCATCGCGCTGGAAGACCCGGTATCTCACACCCGAACTGCTGTCGGTGAAGCCACCCTCGAGGAAACCGGCCAAGGCAGTGCCGCTGCCACGCGCCATCGCAGTCTGCTTGTACGTGGCATAAATAGACGAATGGCAACCCTGGCAGACCTCATCGGGGCCGGTTGCCGTCGCTGCCTGGACGCGCGACGGTCCCGGCGCGTACAGCGAGCCGGTCCCAAGCAACGCGCAGCCAAGCAGAACTAAGCACAGGGCTAAACTCCCGGACTTCGCCCACGGAGCAGCCGGAAACTTCATCTGAAGAGCTCGTCCGCTATTGGGCACTGGTCAACTTGGGCTCGTCGGCAGCCTGACTCTTCTGTGTCAGTTCCAGTTCGCGCGACGCGTCAGGGGCGCGCCCCAGCGTGCGATATGTCTGCGCCAGCAGATTGTGCGTCATGTAGTTGGCGGGGTCCATGTGCTCCGCGCGTTGCAAGTAGGTCAGCGCGGCAACGGCGTCGCCCTGTTTCAGACTGGTCTTACCCAGCAGGATGTATGGGCCGGTCGCGTTCGGCTCCAGCAGGACGGCTCGCTGCAGCGCTTCGCGCGCGGCGCTGTACTCGCCCTTGCGTCCCAGCAGGTCGCCAAGCCGCTCGTACGGCGCTGGTTCCAGCGGATTGGACGCAAGCTCCGCCTTGAACTCCGTCGCGGCATCGTCCAAGCGGTTTTGCGCCAGCGCGATCTCTCCCAACACTTCATGCGCTAGCGGCAATTTGGGCTCGCGCGCCACTGCCTCCGCCGCAAAGCGCTGCGCGACGGGCAGATATTCGCGTCGCAGCAGCATCCGGGCGGCAAGCAGGTACGCAGGTGCAGAATCCGGCGGCAAATCATATTGCGCGGCATAGGCGCGGCGCGCATCGTCATACCGGCGCGTGTCCGTGTAGCAGAGCGCGAGGACATAGCTCGGGTCTGCCTTCTCCTGGAAGCCGGGCTTGTGCGACTGCTCCAACAGCGGGATGGCGTCTGCCGGACGGCCCAGGCGGAACAGCGTAAGCCCTCGCATCTGCGCGGACTCCCCATCATGCGGGTCCTGGGCCAGCGCAGCCGCGAACGCTGCGTCCGCCTCCTTCAATCTGTCGAGCGAATAGAGCGCCGCACCCCGCGTCCGCTCCAGCCCGGGCAGGTGCGGCTGCGCCATCGCCAGTTTGTCCAAATCCTGCAAGGCCTGCTCGCCACGCCCGGTGTTGGCCAGCTTACTTGCCGCAGCAAGGCTAAGTGCTTGCACTGCTCCGGGAGAGTCCGCTTGAATGGCTGTTGTTGCCCTTTGCGCCGGGAGCGAACCACTCAGCAGCACAGCGGAGCACCCGGCAACTACTTTTGTGAACGCACACCGAAACCGCATGACATCCTAAACAACTCTACAGTGACAGAGCGGGGAAGGGCCGAAGCCCCTCCCCGGAGTAACGTTGCCGGTTGTGTTTAAAACTGCAGGTGAACGGTGAACTGCAATTGACGTGGGTTGGTGGTGCCGCTCAGACTGGCGGGGAATGGACCGCCGCCGATACCGCCACCGCTCTGGACGGAGCCCGCTGGATTTCCGTAGTTGATGTGGTTCACCGCATTGAAGGCGTCCATGCGGAATTGCGCGGCGTACCGCTCACGTATCGTGACGTTCTTCGAGACAGACATATCGGTGTTGAAGAAGCCTGGTCCGAAAGCGGTGTTGCGACCAACATTTCCGATCTGGTCCAGACCCGGTGCCGTAAAGGCCCCGCCCAAGCCAGGAGGCGTAAAGAACCTAGCCGAGGTGCCAAATCCTTGCAGTCCGCCAGACAAGGAGCTTGCGCTTCCGTTGACTTGGCAGGGGGCATCGGAGGGAATGGTTGCGCTGCAGCTGTCATAGCTGAGCGTAAATGGCAAACCGCTCTGCCACTGAACCACGGGACTATATTCCCATCCGCCAACGAGGGCGTTCAACAGGCCACCTTGGTTGAGGAACATCTTGCCTTGGCCGAAGGGCAATTGATAGAGGCCGTAGCCCGTGAAGGCGCTGCGGCGAACCGCCTGATCATTGCCAATGATGGCCTGTTTGTTCCAGGTGGCGAAGCTGCTGGCATTATCGATACCACGCTGGTACGCGTAGTTCAGGCTGATACTCAGGCCCTGGGTCATGACTTTCGTGACTTTGGCCTGAATGGCGTTGTAGTGAGTATCCTGATCGTCGCCGTAGTAGCTGATGTCCTGTGTCCAGTTGCAAGCACCCGTACCGCAGGCCTGAAGGTTGCCATTGGTGTAGCGACGCAGCAACGTTGTATTCGAAGTAGCGCCAGTGGCGGTTGGAGTGGAAGGAGCGCTGCCGTCATAGTGCAGGGCCATATTGTTCTGGGTGTACGCAGCCGGGAGGTTAATCGCAGGCTCATTGGGATTGGTGTTGTTGCCGTCACCGTCACTCAGCGTATGTGTTCCCTTGTTTCCGACGTAAGACACCTCGACGGAAATGGCCGGTGTCAGAGAACGCTGGTAGGCGATGTTCCAGGCGTCCAGTGTTGGCAGCCGCTCGGTAAACGGGCGCGCCTTCACATTGACGGACTGGCCGATGGTGGTCGCAGGGTTTGATCCAGGAATCGGGGCAGTGATCGGAATCTGGCCGCTTGTATTCGGCGCGGGAGGCGTGAAGTTCGACAGCGGACTGGTCGCATTGGGATACGCTGATGCACCGCCGCCGACGCCCGGGCTTGTCAGGTTGAACGCATATTGGGTATTCCCGCCTGTGTTGCTGAGGGACTGGTTGGCGAGAACAGGAATATTCTGCGTCACTACGTGTCCGAACGTCGATCCGAAAACACCAAGATCGAAGCTGCGGCCGTAACCTGCGCGAATCACCGTCTTGTCGTTCAACTGGTAAGCCAAGCCGATACGCGGGTTCCAGGTGTTTTTCGCGGAAGCGACACCCATGTTTAACGGAATGCCGCCGATACCTGCGACATTGATGAAGCCTGTCTGCAGATTTAACAGAGCGCCGTTACCATTGCCGTTGACACGTTCAGCAGCATAGTACTCATAACGGGCACCGATGTTAGCCGTCAGCTTGGGTGTTACCCGCCACGTATCCTGCACGTAGAAGTAGTCACGCGGCTGAAACTCTTTCGCATTTGTCGAGGTGCTGGTGTAGCGATTGAACTGGGTGACATCGCCCAGGATGAAGGATGCGAAGCCGAGTCCCCCGGTCGAACCGTTCGAGGTTGGACCATTGCCGAAGTTATTCACACCCGTGCGATCGGCGTCGGATGGCACGCGCAGGTTGCGTGCGTAGCGAAGGTCGACACCGAATTTGATTTCGTGGTTGCCAAGCGTCTGCGTCCAGTTATTGACGATCTGGAACTGATCTTCTTTCTCCTTGAGCGGGCAGTTGCAGTGATTCATGTTCAGGCCGGAACCGAACTGCGGTCCCTGGTTCTGTGTCGTAGCAGCGCCACCACTGAGATTCGTTTGATTGGTGTCCGCGATCTGGATGTCCGGTGTGCCGAAATTAGTCGGAATCGCCAGGTTTGACCCGGTGCCGCTTACGTTTTCGCCAAGGAACGGCAGGTTTGTATTTCCCGGATCGTTCTTCGCCGTGATGATGTTGTAGCGGAAGTAGCCCAGGCGAACATCCGTTACCAGCTTCGAGTTGACGACGATATCCGTGCCCAGGGCCAGCGAATCGTTGGCTCCGTTCGACACGCCGCCAAACCCAGCAATACCAAGACCGGGGCCGCCTGCGGGGCCAAATAAGCTGGCGCCGCTGAGAATGTCGGTGAAGCGGCTGAACCGTCCGAAAGCATGAACCCTTTGACTGACGGTTGCGTCGCCGCGGACGTCCCATTGATTGCTGTTAAAAATGCCGGTGCCG
>CAXUBG010000039.1:0-7683 GCA_964249285.1 uncultured Terriglobus sp.
AGACCATCCGCGCCGCGGGCCGCGCCACCATGGGCGTCAAGCTCCTCGACCTGGATAGCGACGACAAGGTTGCCGCCGCCGTCACCATCCCCAACGAAGAAAAGCCCGAGGACGATAAACCCACCATCCAGTAATCCTCTCCGGGCGCGAAGATGAAGATCTACCTCGATAACTGCGCGCTCGGCCGCCTCTTCGATGAGGACAGTCAGCCCAGAATCCGTGCGGAAGCGGCAGCTATGCGGAACATTCTTAGGCTGGTCGCTCTTGGGCAGGCACAATGGTTCAGTAGCACGGCGCTTGAAGCTGAAATCGCTCAAAACACAAACGCAGTCCGCAGGCGCAGCACGCAGATTCTGCTCGAGGGAGCAACCCGCCTGCTGCACAGCACACCATCCATCGCGGCACGGTTAGCCGCTTTGCAAGCAGTGGGATTCACTCACTTCGACGCACAGCATCTCGCCTTTGCCGAAGCCGCGGAGGCCGACATATTCCTCACCACAGATGACCGCCTCATCCGCAAGGCTCGAAGGCTGGTTCAGGCCAGCCCAGGCAGCGGAACCCGTACACTCACCGTCACCAATCCAGTAAACTGGCTGCGAGGCAACATGCGATGACTGAGACGATTGATCTGTCCACGATGACTGACGAGGACTTTCAAATTCACGTCCTCCAACTGGTAGGCCGCGAACTGGGTGTCTACGCCGCAGCCCGCTACATCCATCTGAATCTGCCAAAGCAGGGTGACTACACCCGCGACCGCCACCAGTGGCTCGGCGAACAAACCTTTGATCCAGACGAGGAGCAGCCCCAACCGGAATCGCACACCCAAGCCGCGGTGTAGATATAGCCGATCGGCAAAGGGAAACAAGGCCAACACGTTACGCGTTGGCCTCGCTAGTTAACGTCTCACTTCGTGAGATCAACCAAGATCTCTTCGACTGCCTTCAACCCTTTATGATCGCGCCATCCCAGTACCATGTTGTTGTAGAACTGGATAGACTGACTGGGCTGCTTTGGTGTCGGTTGCATCTGTTGAGGGTTGAACGTAAGTACATCCTCATTTTTGATTTTGACGCCGAGAACCATTCGTAGCTGTTCATCGGATACGCCGTTGATCGTAACTGAGCCTGTGATCATGATTTTCTCCTTCGTGGGAAAACAGTTAGACTAGGCCCGGAGGCAATGCCTCCGGGCGTACACTCTAGTGCTCCCAACCACGACCTACCTCTCATCCGTGCAAAGGCTAGAGGTAGGTCTTGTGGTTTTGGCCTTCTGACACGGTCGGGATGGTGCCGAAGGCTAGATGTCTCTTCATTCGTCTTCTTCCTGTTCCGCCCCTACATCCTCTTCAGTCAGCGACAGCTTAAGCATCTGAAGTAGGCGGTTCAAATCTTTCTTCGCGTTCCAATCCTCAGGCAAGATCAGCCGGGCGATCCGGCCTTTTCCGAGCGGTATTGGCATGGCATCGTTGACTTCGTAACTTGGCGGAGGCGCTGGTGGCGTTGAAGAAGTAGTCGGCCTCTCGTCCTCCCGAATGGTCGTGGGTCCGTTAGTCAATGGTTCATCAGAAACTTGCACTTTTCCATCGGGACGGTTGAAAGCAAGTTTTGCGCAAGCTATAGCATCCCTAAACTGCTCTACCCACAAACGAGAAACTTCCTTTGGGACCTTCAACTCTTGAACAAGGATGTTGTTTAGAAACGTCTCTTCGGGTAGGAGCTTTCCACGATGACGTTCGTAGATACGCTGCAACACATCAATGCGCAACATTGCCTCTTTCAAGGCAAGCAAATCGTCGCGTTCGTCTCGTGGTCCTACAACACGATTTCCTAGGTCGCTTAGGACAACAGAGTTGTCGCGATCCTCAATCAGCCCAAAGCTACGCAAAGCGGCGACTTTACGTTGAAAACTGCTGCTCGTTTTAGTATTCCCGGTGATTTGCGAGAAGGTATCGTAATTCGCAGAACCACCTGCCATGTCGTTCACCCTTTGAACTAGAGTGATCGCATCGCTCAACTTAACTGCAGGAGGAGACATTCCGCGCGGAAGCCTGTCTGCTTTCTCTGCTGCGGCTGTTTTCGGTCCGGCCTCGGTCGTCATAGGCTACCCTCAAGAAGAGCATACACGCTTGCAAGTGCTTTCTGCAACCGCTCAGATGTTTTACTTCTCGGGATAGCTCATTATGTAAAGGAAACTTATTGATCATAAAAGACTTATATCGCAAATAACACCGAGAAGTAATGAGGACAAATGCAGTAATGAGGCGAGGTTTTCCACAGGGCAGCCGTATCAGAGCGATCTCGCTAGCTTGCGATCAACTGCCACGATGTTCCTGGTGGCTTCAGAACGGCGACTGTCTGGCCTTGCTTGACCGCTGAGAAGCGAAAACCCCAGCGTTTCTGCTGTTTTACGTTCCCCGTCATCCACAGTGTACGCAGTACAGCGGTGCCGGAGAACATCCTGTACCACTTTCTCGCCTCAGGTGGTCGGTCAAGAGGGTGTAGAACTTTGCTCCTGATGTCCTCATGTTGTCTCAATCGCATCTGAATTTATGGGAGGGTGCTGCAGGATGTGCCTTTGCTCGGTAAATGCATTGCGGTAACACTTACGAGAGCCCATACCCCGGATCGAAGAGCGGTTCGTTGCTTTGGACGGCGTCGATCCAGCGGAGGGCCAGGACGGCGAGCGGGTTGGTGAGGCCGTTGGTGAGGCGGTTCGGGATCACCTCTTCGAGGCCGTGCGCGAGCAGGTCTTTGTAGAGGTCCATGTCTGGCTCGATCTTGACGCACTGCACCCCGTCGATGGTCTTGGTGTCGTTTTCGTGGAAGGTGAGTTGCACGTTGGAGTAGTCGAACTGCGTTTGCTTCCAGCTGTGGGTGGACCCGGGATGGAATTGCGCGCAGTTTTTCTCCTCCGCGAATTCGCCCTCGGCGGCGGCTGCGCGGATCAGCGGAATGATCGCGGGGTCCGCGTACCCAAAGAAGCGGTCCTGCGCCAGCGTGCCGTCCCAGATCACTTCCTTGATGAAGTCCATCGGCGTCTTCTGCGCGCCGAGCCCGATCAGCTGCATCGCTGCTGACAGGTTCATCAAAGACGCCAGCGCGAGTGGGCGGTCCCTGCCCAGCGCCGCGTAGCGCTCCTCCGCCTCGGTGCCGGTGACACCTGAGGCAATCAGATGCGCCGTTCCAGGGAATCTCGTGTTCAAGTCCTGCCAGCCCGGAAAGTTAAACGTGGCGTGGGATGGGATCATCAGCATGTTCAAGGTTTCGTGCACCTTCGGGTCGGCGTGCACCAATGCACCGGCATTCTCATACCCGGGCACATGTACGATCACGCGGTACGCATCTCCTGGTCCGTCGTGGAACGGGATTGCGATGTTGACGGTGGGTGTCTTCTTCCAAAATGCCTGCAGGACGTCGCCGTCGTTCGTGATCCTGACAAGCATGTCGAGGGTTCCCGTAAACGGGGTGCCGTCGCTAAAAGAAAGCGTGATTGTCGCCGGAGCCGTACTCAGAGCGTCAGGCATTGCGAGTCCTTGCAGGCAGGATGGCCGCAGTCCATGCACGTCACCGGCAAGCACGGCAGGTCTGCAGCGCGATTATGCTATCAGCCGGGTCTCGCTTAAGCGCATTTTTTTCGAGATGCCCGGATTGTGCGCCCGCACGGCGCCGCATCTGAAAAGGTGAAGTACCAAGGTGAGGCTAATGAAACGAGTGTTTGCGCTGCTGCTATGGCTGACTGCTGCGGGAGGGCTGTGCGCGGCAGATGCCGGGCAGGCCAAGTCTGGCAGCGACGTGACAGATTCGACGCAGGCTACGGATGCCGATGCGTTGCGGCCGCGTTTACTGGCGGCTTCGAGCGCTATGCTGGAGGCGTTACAGCATGAGGACGCCCGTGCTATTGGTGCGGTGGCAATGCCGGATGTACTGCTGGTGCAGACCGGAGGCACCCCGGAGGCAGCGTTCGGACCGGAGGGCATCGAGCCTCTGCGCGAGCGGGAGACAGGGTGCGTGGCTGGCGCGTTTCACATCGTTGAGCCGCACGCACGGCAGACCTCGCCCGTTTCGGCGGTGTTGACCTATGGCCTACAGCAGGAGAGAACGTGTGGCGGCGTGGCCGGAGTTGTGGAGCACGCGATGACCGATAACTTCATCCTGAGGAACGGCACATGGCGCATCGCAGTTCACACACTCAGTTCTGCCAGGTAACGAAGTGTGACCGGAAGTCGCGGCCCTCGGAGGACTAACACATTTCTATTTTGACAAGCATCCCGTCGCGGATCGACGCACTCCAAGCGGTCATCGTGCGCTTGATGCTGCTTTTAGGCGTCGAGTCTGAGAGGAACGTGACATGCTGATCGTGCTTTTGATTGTCTTGCTTCTGGTCTTCGGTGGGGGCGGATATTACATGGGGCCGGGGATGGGCTACTACGGCGGCGGCGGACTCAGTCTGATTCTGCTCATCGTAATTTTGTGGATGCTGTTTGGGCGCGGCCGGGTTTAGCCCTCTGCACTGCTGTACGCCCACTACATCGTGGCACCCAGTTCTACACTGGTGTCCGCTGCCTTTCAGACGCAGGGCCCATCAATAGAAAGGCCGGATAGTCGTGCGGGCTTTCTACTGATGGGCTCGCGATTATGCAACCGAAGCTACTGCCGCTTCCGCGTTTTGGGAAGACGACAGTTGCGTCAGGAGAGCGTCTGTCTTCTTCTCTTCTTCGAGCGATTGGTTCAGCACAGAGGCGTGCTGCGGCAAACCCAGGACGTTTGCCCAAGCGATGGCGGAACCGTACGATGCGATCTCGTAGTGCTCAATTTTCTGCGCAGTTGCAATCAAGCCTGCATCGCGGACTGGCCCTTCGCTGGACTCCCGCACGATGTTTACACCAGAACCGATCATCGCTGTGATGATGGGATCCTTTTTGTCATCGTCATCCCCCTGAAGCTCGGTCAGAAGCCCTTCCAACCGGGACGCCTGTTGCTCGGACTCCTGCTGGTGGGTACGAAAAGCCTGTTGCAAGCGCGTGTCCTGAGCATGCTCAATCATGCTTTCCAGACCCTTCACGATCTGCGTCTCGGTGGAGTGAAGGTATTGGAGCTGCCCCTTGTACAGCGAGCGAAGATCGTCGTACGCGTTTGGTGTGATCAATCCCATGTCATTATCCCTCGTAAATGGTTCTCCATGTGAGAGGGCGCTGGGTGACGTTCGCGTTGGACGTAACTTCGTCTGCCACTACGCGCCTTTTGTGCTGTGTGCGTCATCGAGGAAAGATGCGGAACTCTATGCCGTGTAACCCATCTCGGAAAGGGTCTTTCGCATAAAGGCGATGCTTTGCGTAACGCCGGGCATGGGGTCTTTGCCGTTGATCTCGTATTCGAGATCAACGTAGCCGGGATATTTCATGTCGATGAGTGTTTGAAAAATTTCGCGGACGGGCATGATGCCTTCGCCCACGGCGACCTGGCTGTCTTTGTCGGTGGCGTTCTTCAGGTCTTTCATGTGCATGTCCAGCAGGCGGGAGCCCACCTCGCGGACGGTCTGCGGCACGTTGTCACCTGCGCGCATGGTGTGGCCTACATCCACGCAACAGCCGATGCGCTTGTCCATTTTGCCCACCACCTTCAGGATGTCGTGGGGCGAGGGCCATTCCTTGTCCTCGGGGCCGTGATTGTGGATGGCCAGCTTGATGTCGTACTTTTTGACAAAGCTCTCAACGCGCTCGATGCTCTCGTGCGTGGGGCTGCCGATGATCATGGGAAATCCGGCTGCCTTGGCGTAGTCGAATTTTTGCTTAATGTCGTCGTCCTCATCCTTCGGAAAGTAAATCGTACCGCCCCCGGTGATGACCAGGCCGGCATCGCGGTATACCGCTGCCTCGCGTGGAACGGCGTCCAGCGGCGCCTCAGGCAGGTGAAAGTCTTTCAAATTGACGTACTTCAGGTTCAGCTGGTGCATGAAGTCGATGAGTTGCGGCGGCTGCTTGAACTCACGAAAGGTGTAGCTGGCGATGCCCAATTTGATGGGCGAAGGCTGGGCGGCTGCGGCGTAGCGGGACAGCAGGGCCGATCCGGCGGCCAGGGTGCCTGTTTTCAAAAGGGTACGGCGACTAAGGACGTCATTCATGCGTGGTCTCTCCTTGGTGCGGCCTTCGTTGCGCTCCGGGCTTTGCGGACGGCCGGACAAATCGTATCCAAGGTACACGCGGACGCTGGTGTTTGGCCACCCGAAGATGTGCGCGGCACGGAAGCCGTCACGTCTAATGCAACAGGAGATCTGGTGACATGCGGGGTTTTGCGGCTTTCGTGCTTGTGATGATGTCGTCCGGAAGCGCCCTGGCGCAGGACGGACTGGGCAAGCTGGACCCCTCGCAACCAGGCGGTAAGACGCCGGAAGCGATTGTAGTGGAGATGGGCAAGCGCGAATCTTCATTTGCAAAGGCCCGGGAAAACTACGTCTTTCGCCAGACCGTCGTGATGCAAACCATCAATGACGACAACGGCAAGGCGGATGGCGAATACCGGCAGATCACCGACATCGGATTTAACAAGGACGGAACGCGCAGCGAGGCGGTCGTGTTTGCACCGCAAAACACGTTGGAGCGAGTGACGCTGGACGCGTACGACCTTGAAGATGTGGCCAAGCGTATTCCGCTAGTGCTCACCACGGAGGAGTTGCCAAACTATGACGTGAAGTACGTTGGCAAACAGCGTGTGGACGAACTGGACACGTATGTCTTCGACGCGACACCAAAGAACGCCGATCTGAAGCATCGTTACTTTCAGGGCCGTGTCTGGGTCGATCAGAAGGATCTTGAGATTGTCATGATTAACGGCAAGAACGTGCCGGACGACATCAAGCACGGCCACTTTTCTATTCCGTTCACGACCTACTACGAACAGGTGGATACCGTGAATTGGTTCCCGACGTATACCCGCGCGGACGGTACGGTGCATTTCGCACCGGGCAATTACAGCGCCGGAGGGGACATCCACATGCGTAACACGGTGAAGTACACGGATTACCGGCGCTACCGCTCTACCGCGCGGATTATCTATAACGGCCAGGACATCACCAACCAGAGCGCGCCTGACGGCAAGACCCCTCAGCAGCAGGAGACGCCCAGGCCCTAGACGACCGACCGCCGGCTTGTTTTTAGCGGTTCCATGCATTTCTGCCGCGTGAAGGACGCGCATCCTACTCTGGAGGGGGCTGCCGCGATGGATCAACCGCACCTGCAGGAGCAGATCGAAATGATCGCTCGTCATGAGCAGGAGTTTTATGAGGCTCGCACCGCGGGCGAGAAGATCAGCGGGAACATCGGGAGCTTTGTGGGCAGCTTCCAGTTTGTTTTGCTTCATCTCATCTTCTTTGCGGCTTGGGTCGCCTTCAACGCAACGCACGCTACCGCGCGCTGGCGCTTCGATACCTATCCGTTTCCCATGCTGGACACGGTGCTTGCAGTGGAGGCGATTTTCCTGGCCAGCTTCATCCTGATGCGGCAGGCGAGCATGGGCCGCCGCTCTGACGAGCGAGATCATCTGGTGTTGCAGCTGCTGCTGCTCACGGAGAAAGAAACGACGAAGCTGCTGGAGGTAAATCGCGAGATCGCTGCGAGGCTGGGGCTGCACAGTGTCGCGCGCGACACCGAGCTTGCGGCGCTGAGTGAAGAGACGCCGATTGATG
>CAXUBG010000039.1:7693-16077 GCA_964249285.1 uncultured Terriglobus sp.
TATGAGGTGGCGGACATCATTCGGGAAAGCCTGCCCCCGGAGGAATAGACGAGGCGTAACGCCGGCCGCAGGAGTCGGGCATAATTCATCACATGCCATTCGCCCGCAAAAAAAGCCGTGATCCCCTGACGGAACCGGCGCTGTTCGATTACGCTGTGAAATCTCTCGGTGCGCGGATGCAGAGCGTGCGTGATTTACGCCGCAAGCTGCAGGAGCGGGCGGAGCCGGGGGCCGGAGGCGATGCCGCTATCGGCCGCATCCTCGGAAGGTTACAGGAGATGCAGTATCTCTCAGACGAGCGCTATGCGGCTGACTTTACGCGGCTACGCCAGGAAAATCGCAGCCTGGGACGCCGTCGCGTGCAGCAGGACCTGCAACAGAGGGGCATTGCTCCCGAAATCATTACGGATGCGCTGGAGACGGCCTACAGCGAAGTAGACGAGCAGACGCTGGTCCGGCGGCACCTGGAGCGCCACCGCATTCCGCCGCCGGTTGATGAGAAGAGTACGGCGCGCGTGCTGCGCCGTCTTACCGCAGCAGGCTTCTCTTCAAAGTCTATCTTTGCGGTCCTGCGTTCCTTGCGGCAAGGCGAGGACGTGCTTACAAAGGCTGAAGCGGAGATCGGAGATGATTTCTAGCGCTGGAGACGCACCGGCACCCCGCGACGCGCGAGTTCGTGCTTGAGCGCCCAGGAGTCCGTAATGCCGAAGTGGAAGATGCTGGCTGCGAGTGCGGCATCCGCCTTGCCGCGGCTGAAGACGTCCGCGAAGTGTTGAGCGTTGCCGGCACCGCCGCTGGCGATGACTGGGATTTGCACGGCCTGACTTACCAGTTTGGTGAGCTCGTTGTCAAAGCCGGCGCGGGTGCCGTCCGCGTCCATGCTGGTCAACAGGATTTCGCCCGCGCCGCGCTGTTCGGCTTCTTTAGCCCAATCGACGACCCGCGATCCTGTGGGCTTGCGGCCGCCGCTCACGTAGACTTCGGCACTGGCGATGGGATCGGGCGCGTCAGGGTTTCGGCGCGCATCGATGGCCACGATGACGGCCTGGGCACCGAAGCTTGCACCGATTTCGCCGATGAGCTCGGGCCTGGCGATCGCGGCAGAGTTAATGCTGACCTTGTCCGCGCCGGCATCGAAGACGGCTGCGGCTTCGTCAGCGGAGCGGATGCCGCCGCCGACGGTGAAGGGGATGAAAAGGGTCGCAGCGGTGCGCTTGACGGTATCGATCAGCGTGCCCCGGCCCTCATGGGTGGCGGTGATATCGAGCAGGACGATCTCGTCCGCACCGGCGGCGGCGTGGCGGTGCGCCAGTTCGGCAGGGTCACCTGCGTCGATGATGTCGACGAACTGGATACCTTTGACGACGCGTCCGGCACGGACGTCAAGGCAGGCGATGATGCGCTTGGTCAGCACTCAAGCTCGACGAAGTTACTGAGTAACTGCAGGCCGGCGTCGCCGGACTTTTCCGGGTGGAATTGGACGCCCATGACATTGTCGCGTTCGACGGCCGCGGTGAAGGGGCCGCCGTAGCTCGTGGTAGCGGCGGTGTCCGCGTCCACGGGTGCGCGCCAGGAGTGGGTGTAGTAGACGAAGCTGCCGGGCGTGATGCCGCGCAAAAGGCGTGAGTCCGGGCGGATATTTTCGAGCGAGTTCCAACCGACATGCGGGCTTTTCAGGTCCTTGCCGTTGCAGGTGGCGGGGAAGCGTTCGCATCGCCCGCCGTAGTGACACAGGCCATCGGTGGATGCAGCTTCAGTGGAACCCTCGTAGAGCCATTGCAGGCCGACGCAGATGCCAAGGAAGGGCACGCCGCGGGCGATGGCGTCGCGGGTGGCTTGTGTCAGTTCGAGGTCATGAAGGAGCTGCGTGGCGCGAAAGTGGCCGACGCCGGGCAGCACGATCTTGTCTGCGTTCCGCACGTCGCCAGGCGATTGAGTGACATGCGTGTCCGCGCCAAGATACTGCAGCGCCTTTATGACGCTGGTAAGATTGCCCGCTTTGTAGTCGATGAGCTGGATCATGGAGAGCGTCGAGTCAGCGAACCTGGCAAGCTGGCGAGTCAGCGCTGACTTATCTTGGTATATACAGAGTAATGCTTATCAGCAATCCGCTATAACTTCAGCGCCGACACGTCGATGCTCACCTTTGGGTAGGCGAGCTTCATGGCTTCGAGCGCCTCGACGACGACCGTCGAGACAGCCACGTTGCGGTACCACTTGGCATCTGCGGGGATGACAAACCAGGGGGCGTGCTTGCGACTGGTCTCCTCAAAGATTTCTTCATAGCATTTCTGGTACTGATCCCAGAACTGGCGTTCCGCGAAGTCGCCCGGTGACAATTTCCAGTGCTTATCCTCGTCGTCGATGCGCGCCTGCAGACGCTTCTTCTGCTCGCCGTTCGATATGTGAAGGAAGAACTTCAGCACCCCAATGCCATTGTCCACCAGCATTTCTTCGAAATCGTTGATTTGTTGCATATGGAGCCGCGCGGTCTTGCCGTCCATGTGGCCGTGCACACGGGGCGACAACACGTCCTCGTAGTGCGACCGGTTGAAGATTCCAATCATGCCACGGGGGGGTGCGGCGGCATGGCAACGCCACAGAAAATCGTGTTCTGACTCAATGGGAGTGGGCACTTTGAAGGCTGTTACGTCACAGCCCTGCGGATTCACGCCGGAGAAGATATGCCGGATGGTGCCGTCTTTGCCGGCAGTGTCCATCCCTTGCAGCACGATCAGGAGGCCGCGCTCGCCGCCGCCGTAGAGGCTCTCCTGCAATGCTTCTCCAGCAACGGCTTGGCATCGTCAGCACTTTTTAGATCGCCGGTGTCTCTGGACGAGTGATCCTTCAGGTGGACCTTGTGTTTGGGGGGAACCAGGTACTTGGAATCTATCTTCAACGCGCAGGCACCCGCTTTCGAAAGCTATGCCCGTCAGATGCCGAAACCGGAACAGATGGTGGGAGGAGATGATGCGGCTTACTTGATCACCGTATCCTTGTTCTCTGGTGCCGGTGTGACAATGTGAGCGTCATTCTTCACGTCGTCGTTCATACCCTTGAGACCTTCTTTGAAGCCTTTTAGGCCTTCGCCGAGACCTTTGCCCAGTTCTGGCAGCTTCTTGCCGCCGAAGAACACGACAACCACAAGGCCGATGATGAGCAGGTGCATGGGCTGGAACAGGTCGTTGAGCATAGGGAACCTCCCTGAAGGCGCGCCCAGAGGCACGCATGCAGACATCTTATTGTCGCATATCTGGGGGGACAGACCACTGGCTGCGTATCCCGCCGTGACGGTATATCGTTAAGGAACAGCATCCGTTTGCGATTGCCGAAAGCGTGCCCGCCAGGCACTCCATGCCTGGATGCTGTACGCCGTTGGAGGAACATGCCTAACACCCATCCCTGGCTAGCCGTTGCCGGGCCGTTTGCCACCCACCTTCGCGCAGTTTCGCTTCTGCTCCTGGCGTCGTTGCTCGCCGCGATCTTCTTAGCTGCTCCCGCGCGGGCGCAGGATACGTTCCGGCCGCCTCCGCCTGTCACGTATACCGAAAAGTACGAGGTCTACGGCGGCATCAATTTCTTAAATGGTCAAGCTGGCCAGGTACTTCCCAAGCGGTACGACATGGGCGGTGGCGAGGCAATGGCCACCTACTGGCTGACGCCGAAATACGGCATCGCTGGCGATGTGCGGTACGATGCGGGTACCACGCCGGTGCTGCCCGCGGCCCAATCCACCAACCCGCGGGTGCAGACGCGTCCGCTAGTGTCGCAGTTCATCGGCATGGGCGGTTTACAGTATCACTGGTTCGGCAACCAGCATGCGGGTGTCAACTTTCACGCGCTGGCCGGCATCACGCACGGCAGCTTCGACCACAGCAATCCGGGGCTGGACGCGACCACGTTCTTTACCGCTACTGGACTTTATACCAACCGCACGTCTGCGATGGGCGTGGCGGGCGGCAGTATCGATTTCAACCGGTCCGCGCGGCTCGCAATCCGTATCGCGCCGGAGATCGTCTTCGAGCATTTCGGCGATGAGTTGCGGGAATTCGTCTACGTGTCGGGCGGAGTAATCTATCGCTTCGGCAACAGATGATTCGTTTCTCTCGTTGTTCGTCTCTCCCGCATGTGGTGGGACGTGCAACGAGATAACGAATGAAGACATTGTTAGAGTGTTTGCATGAACTCCGGCGAGACGGGATTCTCGTAGGGCGATCCGTCACGCGTCACCACGGTGATGCCACTCGGCGTCACGTGATATTTTGTTCGGTCCTCGTCCTGGTTGTAGCCGATGACCGTGCCGTCTGGGATGTGCACATCGCGGTCGATAATGGCGCGCCGGATGCGGCAGTGGCGGCCAATGTTGACATGGGTGAAGATGACTGACGAATCGATATCCGTGTAGGAGTTTACGCGGACATCCTGCGACAGCACGCTTTGCCGCACCGCCGAGCCAGAAATGACGCACCCCGGTGAGACGACAGAGTTGATCGCCATGCCCGTACGGCCCATCTCGCCAAAGACGAACTTTGCTGGCGGGTATTGTGTTGGCCGGGTTCGCATGGGCCAGGACTTGTCATACAAGTTGAAGGTGGGTGAGACGGATGCAATGTCGAGATTTGCCTCGTAATAGGCGTCCAAGGTGCCCACGTCACGCCAGTAGAGCGCCTCGCCTCGCCGGTTTTCGTCGACGAAGTTGAAGGCAGCGACTTTGTAACGGCCAAGCAGCTTGGGCAGGATGTTGTGACCGAAGTCATGCTTGGACTCCGGATCGTCGGCATCGGCCATCAATTCTGGCAGTAGCACATCCGTATTGAAGATGTAGATGCCCATGGACGCATCGACCTTCTCTGGATTGAAGGGAGAGCGGACGCTTGTGGTCTTCGGCTTCTCCTGGAAGCCGTAGACTTCGCCATTTGCGCTGACTTCGACCACGCCGAAGCCGGCCACCTCACCAGGATCGACGGGCAGCGTGGCGATGGTGCACGCTGAACCGCTGCGGCAATGCTGCTCCAGCATCAGACCGTAGTTCATCTTGTAGATGTGATCGCCTGAGAGGATGATGACGTACTTTGGCTCCTCTGAGCCGATGGAGTAGATGTTCTGATAGACGGCGTCCGCCGTGCCCTGGTACCAGTTGCGGTTGACGCGCTGCATCGGCGGAAGGATTTCAATAAACTCGCCGAGCTCATTTGCAACCACCGGTCCCCATCCCTCGCGGATGTGGCGGTTCAGCGAGAGCGCCTTGTACTGCGTCATGATGTAGACCTTGCGCAGGTCGCTGTTGATGCAGTTGGACAGGGTGATGTCGATGATGCGGTATTGTCCGCCAAACGGGACGGCGGGCTTTGCCCTCTCTTTCGTGAGAGGGAACAGGCGTTCGCCGGCACCGCCCGCGAGAAGAACTCCTAAGGTATCTTTCATTTCAGTTCCCCAGGGCCGCGACCCTCGTACCACACAGACCGCGGCGACGACGATAGGATGCACGGAATGGCGAACGGGGAACTCTGCCGCACCAAAGTGTGCGGAGGCCTAGGCGTCAGCCTCGCCCGGAGCCTGCCCCTCCGACGGCTCTTCCGGCAGTGATATCCGCAGCGACTTCAGAAAGCTCAGGTCGTTGCGCGAGAATGTCTCACCTGGCTCGGGGAGGTCGGCACTATCCACGTCCTCCGTGACCTCATTCAGGCCGATGGTTGCCTCCAGCATCAGCAGCACGTCGAACCCCTGTTCGCGGATGTCGCGTACGACGCCAGAAATTTGCTCGGACTCGGACACAGACTCGTGGATGGCTTCGCCAAGTTGCTGGATCAGTTCCTTGACGCGAGCGTTCATGCGCTTGTCCATCGCCACCCCTTCTCACATCTACATACAGCCCCGGACCCAAGTGGCTGCACTCCTCTACCTTATCGGTCCGGAACCGGCGCTGCAATGATCCGGTGGAGGATTGCAGCCGCTGGCTGTTGCTATACCCGGGTATGATGGTCAGCCCAAGCACCCTCCAACTGATGCGCTAACTCCTGTATCGGCTCCACGCGCTTTGATCCCAACACCAACCACCCCGCTGCCGCAGCGCAGATGCCACCAACCGTCCAAACGAACTTTTTCATCGTGCTGTACTCCGTTTACTTAGTGATTCTGACGTACGATGCGCTCCCGCCGCGTGCGGTTTACGCAGCCATTCAGAAGTAGAATGCCGTTATGGATCGAGAGAGGCTTGGGCGTGTTCTGGGCAGGGGAGCACGACTGGCCGCGCGCACCGCGGTAGAAGCCGTGGACGCGGCGACGGCTGTCCCGCCGAACGCGTCCGCTGTGAAATCAGCAGCCTACAGTCGAGCTACTCCGAAGCCTCGTCCATCCTTGCGGCCGGCTACTCTCGCACCCAATTTGCGTCCCGCAGCCGCCGCCGCCAGGACGCAAGTGCTCGGCCCATTGCATCGTGCCACTCGCGAGCTTTGGCACGAAGTCACTGGTAGCTTTTTCGCGCTGTTCGCCCTGTCGTTCGGTGTTGGGGCTTGGCATACACGCGCCCGCGCGTTCAGCAGGGTACCCGGAGAGCGCTACCGCTTGTACGCTTTCTGCGTCCTGACGCTGCTTTTTGCTTATTTCTGCGTCAGCAGCTTCTTCCGTGCACGCCGCCGTCCCGTGCGCTAATGTTTTTTCTTCGGGGGAGCTGCATCCAGATTCTGCCCGGGCGACACGGCGTCCTTCGCGACGGGGGCCTGCGAGTCGATTGTGAAATCGTACGCGAGCGTGGACCTGGCGCGCTGCACCGGTACAAGCGCGTACTGCCCCGCGTCCAGCGGCTGTTGGGGCGTCATGCGCAGCCAGCCGTCCGGCAGCGTTTCCGCCTTTAGGCATGGTACGGTCGAGGCGCACACGGTCGCGCCACTCACATCGGCAAATTTCACGTGGTCGATGGTTCGCGTTCCACTGTTGAACTGCACAGGCAGCAGCGCCCACCCTGTCGGTGTCCCGCGGCCTGAGTCTCCGGCATTCTCCGTCCGGTCGCTGGTGTGAACGAAGAACACAGGCGTCGCGGAACGCAGAGGTGTGCGCGATGCGTCTCCCTCCAGGGTGTCTGTAGCGGTCGAGTATTTCAATGCGGAGTGATGCACGGGAACCAGCACCTGTTTTCCCTCGAAGCTATCGAGCGCCCAGGGTACGTTTCCATTGGGTACTCGCAAGCCGGGAGCGACGATCAATTGATCATTTTCCACCGTAAACGTGGCGGCGTGCGCTGGCGGCGCGGCCAATGCTGGGGTCGGCGGCGCTGCGGAGCGGTCGGCAGTCTGTGCCATCGCACGGCATCCCAAGCAGATCACCAGGCAGGCAGTCAGTAGGTACAGCATGGTCTACGCCTCACGCCGTATCGGATGCGGGCCAAACCAGTCGCGATACCATCGAAAGCACGGGGACGGGAATGATTCGTTCCACACACCTCAACAAGGAACAGGCACTTGTATGTCAAGCACAGCCGCTGCCCCCGCTTTGCGCCGTACCGGGCTCTTTGCCACGCACAAGGCGCTCCGCGCCAAAATGGTTGATTTCGGCGGATGGGAGATGCCGGTGGAGTATAGCGGTCTGCTCGCCGAGCACAACGCGGTACGCACCGGCGTGGGCGTCTTTGATGTTTCGCACATGGGGTGCATTCAGTTGCGCGGGCCCGGTTCGCTGGACGCGGTGCAGCGTCTGCTGATGAATGACGCGAGCAGGCTGCAGGTGGGTCAGGCGCACTACTCCGCCATGCTGACGCCGCAGGGTACCTTTGTGGACGATGTCGTGCTGCATAAGCTGAGCGACAACGATTATTTGATCGTGATCAACGCGGGTACACGCGAAAAGGATGTGCAATGGGTGCGCAAGACCATCGGCCAGATGCCGGGCATCCACATCAACGATTACAGCGATCTCTACACGCAGATCGCCATCCAGGGGCCGCGCGCCCAAGAAACGCTGCAGAAGCTGACAGACACTGACCTGTCCACGATCAAGAACTACTGGTTTACCTGGGGCAAGGTCGCCGGGTTCTACAACGTGCTGATTGCCCGCACTGGGTACACCGGCGAGGATGGCTTTGAGATCTACGTGCCAAGCGACGAGGGTACCAGTGCCAAGGTTTGGCAGCAGATCTTTGACGCCGGGCTGGAGTTCGGCATCGTTCCGGCGGGTTTAGGTGCGCGCAACACGCTGCGGCTGGAGGCCAGCATGGCTCTCTACGGCCACGAGATCTCGGACGAGATCAACGTCTTCGAGGCCGGCCTGAACCGTTATTGCAAGCTGGACAAGGCGGCGGAGTTCATCGGCAAGGGCGCGCTCCTGGCCGCCGCGCAGACTGAGTCCGCTCGCAAGCTGGTTGGTCTTGAGATGATCGACCGCGGCATTGC
>CAXUBG010000039.1:16087-18429 GCA_964249285.1 uncultured Terriglobus sp.
GTACGCACGTTGGACGGCGATGCCATTGGAGTCGGCACGTGCGGGTCGCCTTCCCCGACGCTAAAGAAGAACATTGCGATGGCTTTGTTGCTGCCAGGCGAGTCTGTGCTGGAAAATGTTGTCGCCGTGGAGATTCGTGGCGCGCTGGTGAAGGCGAAGGTCGTGCCGACTCCATTTTATAAGCGCGTCCGGTCAAAACCGGTTGCTTCCGGAGTTTAGAAGCAACTATGCGGCGGTGCTGCGAATGCAGCGTTTTGTTCCTTGCGTCCAAGTGCGCTCGCTGCTATGTGCCAGATTTTGCCTTCGCGGCCAAGCCGATGCTTTTCAGCGCGGCGCGCAGCCTGGCGCGCTCGCCGGGGCAGACGCCGCTCATGACCTCTTCCAGGTCCTGCTTGTGTTGCGCATAGACGCGTTGGATCAGATCGCGGCCTTTGCATGTCAGGTCAACGGTGCGGACACGCTTGTCCTCCGCGCCGCTTGTGCGCGTCACAAAGCCGTGCCGCTCCAACCGGTCCACTGCCGCCGTCATGGAAGGATTGGCCAGCAGGACTGACTGTCCCAGCTGCGACATGTTCATTGGTCCCTTGTGCAGTAGCGCCTCCAGAATGGCAAAGTCGCTCAGGCCGATGTTCATGGCGGCCATCGTGCTTTCCACGTAAGTCTGCATGGAGCGGTACGCCTTCATCATGACCAGCCACAAGCTGGCTGCGCTCGTTGCCGGCTCACTGCTGCGAGCCGCGCTGCCGACTGTGTCCGGAGAGTTCACCTTTCTATCTTCCGCTACTTTCTGGCAACCCGCGATGTTTCAGTCTGCGGGATTGCCGGCGATGCGTTTACTTCGGCCTCTTTGACCGGTAGGATGACCGCCATGCGTCGTCCTGTGTTCGTGATGATCGTTGCTTTGGTACTGCTGGGCAGTATGAGTGCTGGCACAGCGCAGGATGTGGTGGATACGGTCAATCCGCTGATCGGCACGAGCGCTGGTGCCATCGGCTACGGTGGCACCATGCCGTTTGTCACTGCTCCGTTTGGCATGACGAACTGGACGCCGCAGACGCGGCAGAACCGGCTGAGCGTCGTCTCGTACGAATACAGCGATAAAACCATCCAGGGCTTTATCGGCACGCATCAGCCCGCCATCTGGATGGGCGACTTCGGGTACGTCACCCTGATGCCGGAGGTCCGCGAGATCAAGACCGATCCAGAGAGGCGCGCGCTGCCGTTCGACCATGCCACTGAGGTTACGCATCCTGACTACTACGCCGTTGACCTCAGAGTCGGTGACGGCAAGGTGATCCACGCGGAGATGACCGCAACCGAGCGTTGCGCATATTTTCGCTTTACCTACCCGCCCGGCCTCCAGCCCAGCGTGCTGGTTGAGGCCTCGCGTCCGGGCGTTTCAGGCACGGTGAACATAGACCGTGGCCACAACGAAGTGGTGGGCTCTAACCCGGACCGGGTCGACCGTAACCTCGGTCCGGAGGCGCTGCCACACTTCAGCGGCTACTTCGTTGCGCAGTTTCGCCAGCAGATTACGGGGACGGCCTGGACGCACGGCGTCAACCCGGCGCAACCGGTCAGCGCCTCGGCGTGGTTTGTTCCGCCGGACCTTACTAAGCCATACACCGTCGAGGTGCGCGTCGGCACCTCGTTCCTCAGCGAAGAACAGGCGCGTTCCAACCTGCGCAGCGAGATTCCTGAGTGGGACTTCAATGCGACTCGCGCAAAGCTGCACGCTACCTGGTTAGCGAAACTGAGCAATCTCTCCGTTGAGGGTGCCAGCCCGGATGAGCGCCGCATCGTGTACACCGCGCTGTACCATGCGCTGCTGTACCCGCGCATCTTCTCAGAGGGTGGCCGTTACTACAGCGCGTTTGACGACACGGTGCACGCGGGCGAGGCATACACCGACTATTCCATCTGGGACACCTTTCGCGCCGAACACAGCCTGCTGACGCTGGTCGCGCCGGAACGCATCGACGGCATGATCACCGCTCTGCTGCAGGATTTCAAGGAAGGCGGATGGATGCCGAAATGGCCCAACCCGGGCTACACGAACATCATGATTGCGACCCATGCCGACAGCATGGTGGCGGAGGCCATCCGCAAGGGCTTCCACGGCTTCGACCGGGATGTGGCGTGGCAGGCCGTCTACAAGGACGCGATGACGCCGCCCGATGGTGACACCACCCGCCGCTGGCTGGACCGCGAGGAACACACGCCGTATGAGGCGCGCGCCGGGCTGACGTACTACAAGCAGCTTGGTTACATCCCTACCGACAAAACGGACGAGGCCAGCAGCCGCACGCTGGAGGACAGCTACGACGACTGGTGTGTGGCGC
>CAXUBG010000040.1:0-15984 GCA_964249285.1 uncultured Terriglobus sp.
CGGCGTTCAAACCTACGCCCCAGCAACAAACCACGCGGGCTGAAGGCACGCGCCACTGTAGCCTGGGGCAACGCCCCAGGTCCAAGCCCCACCCCCAGCAAAGCGGGCTGAAGGCACGCGCTAAACGCCTCGCACCCGCAAACATCTCACGCGCAACACGTCTTTAACGCGGGCCTACAGCCCACAATCCCATCCACACCCGATACCTAGGGCTTCGCCCTAGGCTTTTATATCGCGGGCCTTCAGCCCGCAAGCCAATTGGTGTCGAAACCTGCCCGTCCTAAACGCGGGTGAGTGGCCGGACGTTCGCGGGTGCGGGTGCCCCATACATGCGCCGCTCTTGCGCATGTGTGGGATCAGGGATGTAGATTCCACAGGAACGGCATCTGTAGGCACGCGCTATCGTAGCCTGTAGGCCAAGCGGCTTAGCCGCCGAGATAGAAACGAGAACTCACACAAAGAGCGGCTTTAGCCGCTGAGATGTATCTCATCCCGGAGGCTAAAGCCTCCCTGCTCACGATGGCCGTTACGCTATCCCGGCGGCTGAAGCCGCTAATCTCCCGTAATCTCATCTTCTATCCCGGACGCCTGGCACATGCGTCTTATCCGCGGAACTGTGAGGGCACGGGATCAACTTCGTACTCCGGTTGCGTGTGCACAAACCTGTACCCGTCCGACCCACGCCGTGCCGGGTTCGAGGCGATGTAGCCCAACTGGCTCTCGTAATCCTGCCTGTTCATCACGCGATGCGCATAATACCCGTCCTGCCAAACCGGCCCGCGGTACTGTTTGCGCACGGCAAACGAGAAGCCACCTTTGATCAAACCCACAGCCTGCTCCATCGCCGCGGCAGGCGAGAACAGTAGATGCACATGGTCCGGCATCACCACAAAGCCATGCAGAAGGAACCGCCCACCCCGCGCGATGCCGGTACAACGTGGCAATCATCGACTCCGCATTGGCTTCCCGCTGAAAGAGCCGCCTGCGCTCCGCACACACCAGCGTCACAGCATACGTCTGAGGCGTGGAACGCACGCGTCGAGCATAGCACCGGGCGAACATCCCGGCGGCTGAAGTCAGGCCACGAGAAGTCGCTTCTCTATCTCAGTGGCTAAAGCCGCCATTCTGCCGAGTCACGGGTGTCCCGTGCGACATCCTGCAAGGAATGTAGGCTCCGCAGGAACGCCACCCAGACCCCCACCCCACCAACAAACCACGCGGGCTGAAGGCACGCGCTACCATAGCCCGGACCAACGTGGCTTTGCCCACCGGGACAGATCGTGAACCATCCTGCGAGATGCGGCTTCAGCCGCTGAGATGAACACCTATCCCACATAGGGACAAAGACGCCATTAGAGGACGTTCTTGTGCACGAATACGGCATTTGCGTTAGCGCTAACGTGGATGCATGACACCGTGGCGCTTCAAACCGACGTGCGTCGGACTACCAGCCCTGTTCACCATGCGAAAGCAATGTTCGCCCAGCTTGTCGCCTTATTAGGCGTATTGGAGGTGTTCCACGTGGAACATCCCGAGGAGACAGCTGACGCCGCAGCTAACTCTGCCGAGTGAGTTTGTATACTCCTCCTCATCATCGATCGATACCGCCGACCTTCTGAAATCGTCACCGCTCGCCGTAGCGTCTGCTCTGGCTGCAATCGGCCAACCTGCGGAGGCCCAATTCGCTGCCACGGCGGCTTCGGACAGCTGGTTCAACGTGCGTGCCTATGGTGCTAACGGGAGACGGTAAGACGGTCGACACACCCCCGATTCACGGGCCATTGAGGCCGTCGCTGCTGTTGGCGGTGGCACGCTTCTCTTCGCTGCCCGGACGTACATGTGCTTCACGATTCGCCTGCGTAGCAACGTAGACCTGTGTCTCTCCAGCGGCTGTGTGATCCTTGCGGCCGATTCGCCAAAGCTGGGCGAAACCCGTCCAGCCAAAACGCTGGACGGGGTTCCGGTTCGAGGGCCCGATCTCAACGCGCGAGAACTCGATGTCTTCTTTGGCATCACGGCACCTCCTCAGCCGAATTTCGAGTTGGGGAACGTGACGGACTTGCGCATCCGCCTGGTCACGAGCAGCAAAGGACGCAGCCGTCGTCCATGCAGTGAACCAGACGCTCTGATTCAGCAGAGTTCTCTGTCGCCGGCTCTGCGTTCCGGTATGCGTCGGACGCAAGCGGCTGAGCTTCAGTGCAGGAGGCCTGCCTGCGGCGCCCGGCCCGTATGGGCCCAGGTGACGAGTTCGTCGAAGGCGCGGCCTACCTCTTCTGGCGTGAACGTGCAATGTCCATCGCGGTGGACGTACTGTTGCACCAGGTTGTCGGCAAAGCCAGCGTGCGCCACTTCGCTGGCATAAAGGGAGAGTGTGGTGGCCGGAATGAGCGGGTCGTAGAGCGTGTGCAACGCCAGCATGGGCCGCGTGAGATGGCCGTTGGGCCAGTAGTGCGCCATCAGGTAATCGCGCGCTTTCGGCTCGGGAGCGTAACGGTGGACACCGTCATTCAACGCGTAATCTGTCGGGGTGTTTACGCTGGTGCCGGTGTAAAGATAATTGCGATTGTCGAAGGGGTTGCCGCCAGCTTTGCGCTGCAAGTCGCCGATCACGTAAGTGAAGTAGCCGATAGCGCGAGCGACTTCGACATCGGAGTGCAGCGTCATCAGTTCACGCATCGCGAGCGCGGCGTCCGGCTTGGCTTTCAGCGCAGTGAGAACGCGCTGGCGAAGCGGTTCGCTCTCCTCAAAGTTGACGGGAACCGGGTCAAGAGGACCCATCAGACCAGGAAAGTAATAGTCAAACGCCGCGCGAATGGCAAAGCGGCGGTCGAGGTGAACGTAACTCGGACCGACCGCGCCGCAGAGGTCGAGACCGGCGGTGTAGGTTTTGGTGTTCAGTTCCATGGTGATCATGGTGAGCGCGCCCCCCATGGAACCGCCTGCGGCGTAGGTTTCGTGCGGGTTGCCGTACTTCCTCAGGAAATACTTACGAAGCGCTTCGGTGTCAGCGTAGCCTGCTTGCAGTGCCCATCCGGTCTCGGAAAAGCCGCTCTGGATGACGGCATAGCCGCGGCGGAACATTGGATCAATCTGCGCGCCTATGCTGCCATCGAGACGAAACCGGAAGGGCGTCTGTGAGTAGCCGTGATAGAAGACGACCAGGTCGTGGTTCCAGTTGCTGGGCACGTCGATGCGGTATTCAGCGCGGCCTAGCACGCCGACCTCCGTCGTCCCGGCTGCGGTCTGCAGGATTTCGGGTTCGCCGGTGGGTGTTGGCGAGGCCTGGCCGCCGGCATTGACCGCCGTCATGGCAAGCGTGACCGCGAGGGCGCAGCGCGCGAGGTTTCGCCTGCTACAGGGCAACATCATGGTGTGAGACGAGCATACCAGTGTGCCTCCACTTGGTTCTGCCTTGCATCACTACCATCCGCGGGCGTGCCGCACAATCGAGGCTTACAGTTGAGGCAGGTGGTGTATGGAAACGCTGGATCGGCTTGAAGAGCAGAAGAGTGAACTCCTGACGCTGGTGCGTGGATGGCCAGAGGCCCGACTGCAGTTCCATCCGGCTCCCGGTCAGTGGTCTGCTCTTCAGGTGTTCGATCACATCGAGAGGACGGAGCGCGTCATCCTGGATGCCGCGAAGGCCGGTGTGGTACGTCCACACTCACTCGGCGCGCGCGACCGGCTTGGATACCTTTTCCTCGAAAAGGTGTTCCAAACAGAGCGGAAGGTGAAGGTGCCTTCATCGGCGAAGATCGTGCTGCCGGGAGCGGAACCGGGCATGGACAATGTACTCGCGCGATGGCAGGAGACGCGGAACGACCTGCGCGTCTTCTATGACGCGTTGACACCTGAGCAGCTACGGCGGGGAATCTTCAGGCATCCAGTGGCCGGCTGGATGGACATGACCCGGATACTTGGATTCTTCTCTGTACACATAACGCACCATGTATTTCAGATACAACGCCTATGTACTGCTTCCGGCAGCACCAGGCAATGAAAACGTTCGTTACACATCCTTCTCAGTGACGGCTTTGTTGGGCTTCTGCGGATACGGACGTCCCGCATCGAGCGTCTTTTCCAGCTCGGCGTCGTAGCCGTACATGTCTTTGAAGAAGTGCACTTCACCGTTCTCCGACCAGGCCGTGCCATAGAAGATCACCACGGGGATAGGATGAGTGAGCGGAACGCTTTTGTTATCTTCGCCGTTGGTCATGGCGTCTGCGATGGCCTGCTCATCCCACTTCGGGTTGTCGCGGAGCACCCAATTGGCAAGCTTGGGCGGATCCTGTACGCGCACACAGCCGTGGGAGTAGTCGCGCCGCGTACGGGCGAAGAGCGCCTTCTCGTTTGTGTCGTGCAGATACACATTGAAGGGGTTCGGGAACATGAACTTCACCAGGCCCAGCGAATTGGACGTGCCGGATTTTTGCCGGACCATCACGGTTCCCTTCTCAATGCGGCTGACATCGGCCGCAGCGGGATGTCCTTGCAGGTCAACGGTTTCGTAGTTCTTTGCCGCCAAATAGCCGGAACTCTTCTCCATGTGCGGGATTATTTCCTTCTTAGCAATAGAAGGCGGAACATTCCAGAAAGGTCTGAAAACGAGATATTTCATCTGATCCGCAATGAAGGGGGTGTGGTGCGTTTCGTCGTCGGACTTACCGTCGACGACCTCCATGCGAAAGACTTCATGACGATCGCCGCCGCTACCCTCGTAGGCGCGCAGCATGAACTCCGGCAGATTTACCATGATGGCTGCGTTCTGGTAGCCCTCATCCAGCCAGCGCCAGCGCTCCATGGTGTCCTCAATCTGCAGCACGCGTGCTGCCACGGGCGTATTCAGCGCGTCCACGGTGTCGTGCGAAAGCTTGCCAGTCTCGTTCAGGCCATGCCGGTGCTGGAATTTCTTTAGTGCTTCGCTTAGCTCGTTCAGATTGGCAGGTGCAGTAGCATCGGGAGTGGCGCCAAGGTCACCCACAAGTGCCAACCGTTGTTGCAGCGAGTGCAATCCGGGATAACTGGAGGTAAGGGCCAGCGGCTTGCTGGTGTTGGGCATATCAGGCAAAGCTTCAACGTGGTCCTGCGAAGCAAGCTGCATGTATTGATCGAGCGCTTCTTTCAGCGTCTTGTATTCAGGATTCTGCGGCTCCAAAGCGTCCAGCGCGGCCGGCACATCGCTTGCGCTGACGAGCTTGTCCTGGAGCGTCGTGTCCAGTTCCAGCTTTTTGCCGTCATAGCCCTTTACGCCAAAAGCAAAGTGCGCCGGGTTAGTGCGGCCGGAGTGAAGATCGCTGGCGAAGCGCATGACATTGACGGTAAGCGCTGTATCAAACAGTGCCGCGCCGTCCGGAGCCGAGAGGGCTGTCACACGCTGGCTCCAGCGGTCCGCATCGTAGTCTGCCGGGCGCAGACCGCGTTTAGACGCGTTGGAAAACTCTTGCAGCATCGCGTCCGCCTGCTTCGTCGGCTTGCCATTCTTTACCCAAGCCAGGTCGAAGTCACGCGTGTCATAGAAGTTAGCGATCTGCGGCTGGATTGCGCTGAAGTCGGGATACTTGAGGGCGTCCATGTGGCCTGAATCGATGTTCGAATGGATTTGCGATGTGAAGTCAGGCTCACTGCTGGCGACGTGATGCACCACCTGGTGCGCACGCTTACAGCCGCCGAGGACAGAGAAGAAAGACAGTGCGGCAAGAAGGACTGGTCGAGAAAACGTCGGCATGGATACAGCCTATGATGCGCGCCAGCCATGAGACGCCAGAGACGTCACTGCCTCGATACCGGCCGGTCTTCCACCAGGGTCTGCTTGCCCACTGAGAAGCCCGGTGTCAGGAACTCTGCTACCGTCCCCCTCCCAGCAGATATGTGGCGCAGAGCACCGCCTGCGCAAGCAGAGTTGTAATGATGACAGCCAGGAATAGTTTGCGGTGACGCGTTTCCGCTGCGTCGGCAAACACACCGGCAGTAAACGTCAGCAGAAACGGATAGGCCCAGAGCACGGGGGCGCTGCGGACCTGCGTACTCTCCAGGGGCAGCAGCGCAAGTGTCACCAGCAATGGTGCTGTGTTGCCAAAATACCGAGAACGCCGGACAGCGACGTACAGCAGAACCGCGACAGCCGCCGCCGCGCTGACAGCCCATTGCAATGGATTCCTGAAAAGTTCCAGCGCCGCAACCTGCGAGAGCGTGAATCGTCCGGCACCGGCTGTAAACACGTAAAGAAAGGTGCCGATGCGAAAGGTGTATGAGGCGAAGACAATGAAGAGCGCGCCAAAGGTCGAAATCAGCAAAATAGGCAGGACCGCCGTGCGCCGGCGCTCGGCCACATAGAGCAGCAGTATTGCCGAAGCGACGAGGCCAAACACGGCCGCCAGGACGTGCGCGCACGCTGTGAGTCCAAGCGCCAGCGTAAACAGCACGATCCGTGGACGCCACTTCCGCATCGGTCCATACATCGCGTGAGCGATGCCGATGGCGGTGTACACAACTGCGTACAACCCCCACGCCGCAAGAATCTCGTTGTTGGGTGTAGTGGCGGCGCGGAGAACGACCGGTGAAACGCAATACAGTCCCAGTGCCAGTGCGCCGCCGGTATTCCCGAACAGCCTGCGTGTCACCCACCACAGGCCAGACCCGAGCAACGCGGCCGCAAGCGCAAATGGGACACGCAACAGATAGCGTGTTCCGCTTATCTGGTGCCGCAGATCGTACACCGAACCGCCCACCGGATTGGCGACGTATGCTGCTCCGTCATGCCGGGCTTTCCACCACTCCCCGATCCGCAGGCCGGTGACGTAGACGCTCAATGGAAGACCTGCCGCACGGTAAGCAAATGATCCATCGCCCTGCATGTTGCCGCAGGTCGTGAAGTAGCCGTAGGCCGGTGCCGGTTTTTCCCACATCTCGCGCCCGCACAGGGCATAGCGGTAGTCGCTCTCGCTAAGCGGGACCCGGCCAATGACGAACAGTGCCCCCAGTACGAAGAAAAGCAGAATCAGCGCGGCAATCATTTGCGGTCGGCCGAAGTGGAAGCGGAGACTCATCAAGGCGTGCAGTTCTGAGTGTACCGTCTGCCGCAGTCTGCTCTGGAGCAAGCGGCCAAACCATCAGCATGGGAAGCCGCTATGCTTACAACATGGATTCGGTGAAGTTTTGTGCCGGAGCGGCGCGGCTGGTCAGCTATTCACCTGTTCGCGATCTGCCCTGGCGGGTGGTCTTCGAGGATGAGGGCGCGGCGGGCTACTGCTACGCCTGCGATGGACGCCGCGCTACCGTGGACGAGGACTTCGACGTGACCGTAATGGACGCCATGCTGGTGTATAACGTGGATGCCATGCAGCGGGAATCCGATGGTGACCGGGAGCGCCTGCTAACGGTTGAGTGGTCAAGCAACGGCCGGCGTGCTGCTTTGCGCATTGATGGTGTACCGCAGGTGCTGATCGACTTCGAGAAGCGCGAGAGCCGTTGCCGCAGCAACTTCCCGAACTTTATCGACGACGGTCGCAACAGCTGGCGCAGCGCGGACCACGCCTGGGACGAGACAGCGATGCAAAGCTTCGAGGCCGAGACGTTCGCGTAATCCGCGCCGCATTGTAGCGTTCCCCGAGGTGCCGGTGGATTGCATCTCATCTGTGCTGTGATTTTGTCCTGTATCGATGATGCAACGTGGGTCGAAACGCTGACGGGTGTTCCGGAGTGGCACCCGCCGCTTCGTCCGGCGCTTGACTGGCACCGCATCCCGACGATGAGACGCTCGGCGCGGGCGCGCTGATTGCAACGCTCCGCAGATATGAAGTTCCTGTGACGGTGGTCGCCGCGACCGATGGCGAAAACGCCTGCGACGCGCCGTCGGCCGAGCGCCTGCAACTTGGAGAGATACGACATCTTGAGCAGCGTGATGCACTGGCAGTTCTGGAGGTTCCAGCAACTCGCATCGAGCGACTGCGTTTAACCGATAGCGGGCTGCATGCTCAGGGACGCGAACTAACCGCCATGCTGATGGACATCGCTCAACCGGAGATGCACCTCATTGCGCCCTGGGTGGGCGACTTCCATCCCGACCACGAGGCCTGCGCTCGTGCCGCGAAAGCCGTGGCAGCGGCAAAGAAGATGTCACTCACCTCGTATTTCTTCTGGACGTGGCATCGTGGCCAGATTCGTGCCAGACGAGACAGCATTGCGGGCCAAAGCCGGTGCGTTGCGATGCCGTCACTCACAATTGGAACACGAGAGCGGTGAGCCTATCTTGCCGGAACACCTGCTTGGACCCGCGCGCTGGCCCTTCGAGATCTTCCTGCCCGCATGAGCTGCAAGGACACCACCTCGCCTGCTTTCTTTGAAGCGAAATACCGAGCCGATGATGATCCGTGGCGCTTCGCGGAGAGCGGCTATGAACTCGACCGGTACCGCGCGATCATTCGCGCTCTGGGCGGCACGCGCTTTCGCCATGCCTGGGAGCCGGGCTGCTCGGTTGGCGTTTTGACGGAGCAGCTGGCCGCCGTATGCGATCGTGTGGACGCGTGCGACCTGTCGCCCACGGCTGTGGAACGGGCGCGGATCCGGTGCGCGCGCCTTCCCGGGGTTACTATTCGCTGCGCATCGCTGACGGAACCCGCTCCTATCCAGGACTGCGACCTCATCGTGCTCAGCGAGATTGGGTACTACTTCACTTCACTCGCCTGGAGTGCGATGTTGTGCAGTATTGTGAACGCGATGCAGGCTGGCGCAACATTGCTGGCAGCGCATTGGCTCGGAAACTCACCTGACCACATACTTCATGGGGACAAGGTGCACGCGCTGATGCACAACGAGCAATTAGAACATCAAGTGGGAGAACGCCATGAGGATGCAAAACATGGTGGATTCCGTCTGGATCGCTGGAGACGCCGTGCATGATCTCTTCTAGAAATGAGGGTTCAGGATGGCATGTCGCGGTCCTGATTCCGGCGCGCGATGAAGAGGTCTTGCTACCCCGCTGCCTCTGTTCGGTGCTCGCCGCATGCCGAGTGCTGCCAGGCGGCACGACAAGCGACATCATCGTAGTCTCCGACCGCTCATCGGACAGCACGGGGGATATTGCACGATCGATGCTGGAAGGAAGCGGAGCGGCGGTGGAGTCAGCTGCTGGCAGCGCCGGCCTGGCCCGCGCGCAAGCGGCCCAAGTGGCACTGTCGCGAATCCACGGCGCGGCGCGCGACCGTGTGTCGCGGATTTGGCTGGCCAACACGGACGCCGACTGTGAAGTACCGGATACCTGGCTCATGCATCAGTTGGCGGTTGCGGGAAGCGGTTACCAGGCGGTGGCGGGCACCGTTGATGTGGATTCGTTCGGTCGATCGCGTTATCGTGACTGCCGGGCCCAAGGGTTCATCGCTGATCGAGGTTCATCTCCAGACCTCGCCGGAGAGCATCCATGTCGAAGCGAGCGAGTGGCAGGTGGATGCCTTTCGCATGACTCAGACTTCGACGGTGACCTTCATCGACTGTCCGGTGCATGCCATCATTGGTGAGGCGAACTGGTATGTTGAGCGGCCTGGCTTTCGGCAGGGAGCGTGTGGCCCTGCCGCCGCATGGGCGGGCGGCGCGGCTGGATTGGTGGACTATGCCATGTCCACCAAACGGGACGACCCGCACACGGTGGTGCATCTGGCTGCCATGCATTCCGGCGTTTGGGCCATGAAAGCGTACCTGCACGCGGCTGCGGAGGAATTTGACCGCGATGCGCAGGGCAGTTCGATGGTTCGCGCGCTGGAGGTCCGGCACCTTGTCGAGCAAGCCTGCACGGACATCCTTCGGCGGTTTGCGCGTGCCATGGGACCGGCACCGCTGGCAATGAACGCAGCAGTCGCGCGGCGTTATGCAGAGCTGGATCTTTTTCTGAGACAAACGCATGGCGAGCGTGACTTGGAAGGGCTTGGACGCGCGCTCCGGTGCCAAAAAGGTTCGTAACGGGTTCATGTGTTGCCGCTATGCTGGCCCGCGCTGGCGTTGACCACACCGCGGAATCCCGGTATTCTTAAAAAGTTTGGCGTTTCTGACCGCAGTGTGACACCCTTCCTTGCGAGGATATCCAGCTGAGTCTCGCTGGTCCGCCGCTCAGAGTATGCTTTCCCAGTTTGTGACGCCGGATTGACTCCGCGCGTGGAGGTTTAGATGTACGCAGTGATTCGGACCGGTGGTAAGCAGTATCGTGTCGCGCCCGGCGACACCCTGAAGATCGAGACCACAGCACATGAGAACGGTGCGCTGGAGTTCACTGACGTGCTTGCGGTGAGCGGAGAAGAGGGCTCGTTCGAACAGGAACTGAACGGTGCGAAGGTACTGGCTGAAGTGATGGGCGAAGGCCGTGGAGAGAAAATTCTTGTCTTTCACTTCAAACGTAAGAAGCAGTATAAGAAGATGCAGGGACACCGCCAGAACTTTGTTCAGGTCAAGATCAGCGAGATCCAGGTGAACGGCAAGAGCTTTAAGGCAGAAGCCAGATAGTTCCGTTTACAGATCGTCAAGGCAGCACGTTATAGAAATGTTCCGGCCCAGCCGGTGAGGTTTACGAGATGGCACATAAAAAAGGTGGCGGTTCTTCGACCAACGGACGGGACTCGAACGCACAGAGGCTTGGAGTCAAGTCCTTCGCTGGCGAGCTGGTCACGGGTGGTACGATCATCGTGCGCCAGCGCGGCACACCAATCAAAGCCGGACTGAACGTCGGTCGCGGCAAGGATGATACCCTATTTGCAAAGGTTGGAGGACGCGTTCAGTTTCTCGATCGTGGCAATCACGGGAGATTTGCTGCCATCGAACCGGTCGCCTGACTTCACTTGTGTCATTACTCCATGACGCCTTGCGGTAGCTCCGTTTTCCACGTGAATACCGTGTGCGGGAGCAACATTCAACGCCCAGCCGTCTGCTTTCTCATCACGAGATCATTTGAGCGTTCGGACGTGAGATCTACTCTGGCAATTTCAGTGCAATCTCGGCAGACTTCTTGGTATCGAAGGAGCTGATCGTTTTTGTCGGCGTCTTCTTTGTGTCTAGGTCTGCCCAGAGTTCGTAGTCACTGTTGGTTGAGAGTTGCGCGAAACGGAAAACGCCATCGTCAGCCGTGATGAAGGTGCGTTGAGCCAAGGAGCGTGAGTCTTTCAGGTGCACAACGGCACCCTTTACTTTGGCTCCGTTTTTGCCCGTTACTGTTCCCGTTACGCTCCGGAAACTGGGCGCCTGCGCATGAAGTGCAGGATGGAAGATCAGGCTTACCGCCGGCGCGCACAGCAGCCCCGCAACAAGAACGGTGCAGCGCAATTCTCTTAGGTATTTCATCATCTGCCCTCCAATAGCAAAAACGAACTACGATTAGTAGACCCGCAGTGATGCGCGCAGTCGCGTCATCTACTCGTCCTCATCCTCGGAGTCCCGGCGCGCGCTGCTGTAACTGTCTTCTTCATCGTCATATCCTTCGGCATCCACTGGGGCAATTTGTAACGGCTCGGTCGAGATGATCTCCAGTTCCGTTCCACATTCGTCGCAGGTGACGGTCTCTCCCTCCTCCACCTCATCCACATCGATATCAAGCTGGTTGTCGCATTCGGGGCAGGTAGTCGCCATTGCTATTGTTCCTCTCTGTTCTGTTATGCCTGTATGGACTCGCGTAGAAGCGTGAACGGATGATGCAGGGGTCTTGACGGGTGTCCGTTGTGAAGACGCGCTCCGGCAGCAAACAGGTTGTTTCGTTAGCGCTAACAGATTCGTCGGACCTCTCGCGAGACTCAGCCGGGTGATTCTTCACCAGGCAGCACGGGGGCGGGCGCAGCTGTGTTGAAATGAAGAGGATGCCCGGACGCGGTCCAGTCACGCTTTCACTTCCTGCCTTCCGCGGTGCTGTGAGGCAGTTGGTCCTGGTGCTGGTGGGGCTGTTTTTCGCGTTGGCGCTGGTCGATTACGTCTCGCAACCGGCCGGATTGTTTTTGCGCGCGATGCTGCTGCTGGAGCCGGCCCGCGTTATCGGGCATGCTTTTCTGTGGCAGCTATTGAGCTACGCCTTTCTGAACTTCGGCATCCTGAACACCGCCTTCAGCCTGCTGACGCTATGGTTCACAGGTGCCATGCTGGAGGAGGCGCGGGGTTCCCGGTGGTTCATTGAGCTGTTCTATCTTTCTGCTATGGGTGGTGCTCTGCTGGCCACACTGCTGGCCGCACTGCCCTTGCTGACGGGCAATCGCATGAGTTTTCTCGGGATCAGTCCCATCGCTGCCGCTGCTGGAGTCTCTGCCCCGCTGTTTGGCGTGCTGGTGGCGTTCGCGTTGCTCTTCGGCGACGTGGAGTTCCTTCTCTTTTTTCTCCTGCGTATTAAGGCCAAGTACATGGTGATCCTGGGTGCGCTGCTGTATCTGGCAACCCTGCTCCGCGAGCGTGACAGCTTTTCTGCCCTGTTAACGCTGTGCTGCGGGCTGCTGGGATTCGTGTATGTGCGGGTAGCGCGCCGCAGTGGGCTGGCCGCGGTTGCCAGCGAGCGCTACTTCGCCACGCGCAACAACTACTATCGCTGGAAGCGACGCCGCGCTGCGCGTAAGTTTGAGGTCTACATGCGCAAGCAGGACCGCGTAGTCAAGTTCGACAAGGACGGCCGTTATATCGCGCCCGAAGACGAGCGCCGCGACCCCAACGATCGCAAGTGGATGAATTAGCTGTGTAACGAACAGGTCGCGAGTCTCGCCTGCATCTCACTGGATAGGAGAATGCAATGGCAGACCTGGCAACACTGCAGCAGAAGTACGAACCCGTCCTGAAGGCGATTGACCGCTTCACCCCAGAGGGCGCTGTCCTGCAGAACGTCGCGCTGGACGGCGAGAAGCTCTACGTTAAAGCCACGCTGCCATCGCAGGTGACGCTGAACTTCGTCTGGGACCGGATCAAAGAAGTCGATCCAACCTACGCCGACCTGCACCACGAACTGATCAACACCGGCGGCCAGTCGCAGGAGTACACCGTGAAGAGCGGCGACATGCTCAGCAAAATCGCCCAGCACTTCTACGGTGACGGCAATGACTACGAAATCATCGCGCAGGCGAATGGCATGAGCAATCCCAATGCGCTCAAGGCTGGCGAGAAGCTGAGCATTCCGGTGAAAGGCTAGGCCGTCGAGAACTATTCTGTATTGCGTTTCAATCCAACCTTGACCGTCATCCAGCGGGGGATCTGCCTCTATCCATGCCGAAAGCAGATCCCTTCACTTCGTTCCGTGATGGCAGTTCCGGGAAGTAACAAGACGATGGCATGTGGACGAAGTAAGAGAAGGTCCAGACTTCATACATGGAGTATGGACTACTCAGCTGACGCTGGTGGCGTACCGTAGTCCCGGCGGGCTCGAATTTCCGCGTCCGGGTATTCCGGCACAGTTACCCGGAGCTCGTGCAGCCCAGGTTCTACGTTGCGAGGCACGGGAAAGCTGAGCAGGTAATAGTTATGCACGCGGTTGGTTAGCTTCTGCAGACTCGTGTCAAAACCAGCCCGGTTGTTAAAGCTGAAATAATCACCCCCCGATAACTCGGCGATAGCCCTTGCCGTGTTCTTGCGCATGCCCTGCACCGCCATCATCAGCATTCCCACTGGGCCGCGTCCGCCAGAGAAGCGCTTCAAGTCGTTGATTGCTTCATTCTCACCGGGAAAGTACGCCACCGTATCGACGACTGTGTTGGACCGGCCCAACTGTGCGATCAAGTCCTTCTCCTTCACGGTCGATCCATGATCGCGAGCCTCGCCGATCAGCAGCACAGCGTGGCGATTATGGGTGCTGCGGTTCTCCAGGATGGAACTGGCGTAGCTGACTGCATCGCGGGTGGCGGCGCTGTCGTCGTCGCAGGGGCCCATGTGCGCCATCGCCGTAGCCACCTTTTCCAGCGAGCGCGTGAAAGGCTGCACCAGTTCCGGATGGCTGCCGTAGCGGATCAGCGCAATCTCGTGCGGTGCGCTCCCTGCCAGCGACTCGATCAGGTTCGGCAGGCCCTGCAGCTTTTCGTACTCCATCACCGCCATGCGGGAGCACTGCACCGCCACGACCAGCGACAACCCGAGCGTGTCCACAGTCTCATCGAGCGTAACCGGCTGCGGTACGCCGTTATCGGTAATCTGGAACTGATTTGCCTTGAGGCCATAGACAATCGTGCCTTTAACGCTGACCGTTGCGGGGACAAGCACGATTTTTGCGCCCGTCTGCAATGTGTAGGGCTGCTGGCCGGGATCTGCCGCGGGCGTCTGCGCGCCACCTTGCATGCAGCACAACATCAGTCCAGTGAACAGCAATCCGCGCGAGAACATGTGAGACATCGTCTAGTGTGACCCGTCGTACACTCAGATGGCGAGCAGCTAACGTGGGAGTTTCCGTGAATAGATTCGGCATCACTGCACTTCTTGCCTTCGCCACCCTCATGACCGCTGCCGCGCAGAACCCGAGGAGCACTACAATTCCCTCTTACCCCACGCCGCACACCGTCACACAAAGTGATAACTACTTCGGAACCACAGTCGCCGATCCGTACCGGTGGATGGAAGACCTGGACGCACCGGAAACGAAGGCGTGGATTGATGCCGAGAATGCCATCACGGCGGATTACTTTAAGCCGCTAACGTGCCGCGCCGCGCTGCACGAGCGGATGGTGAAGCTGGCGGACTACGAGCGCTTTTCCGCGCCAGAGGAGCATGGTGGCCGCTACTTCTATACGCGCAACAGCGGTCTGCAGAACCAGGCGGTCCTGTACTGGACGGAAGGCCTGCACGGCGAACCGCACGTCCTGCTGGACCCGAACACATATGCCGCCGACGGCACCGTCGCGCTAAACTCTGTCTCTGTCACGCACGATGGCAGGCGGGCAGCGCTGGCGCTGGCGGAGGCGGGCAGCGACTGGCAGAAGATCATCGTTCGCGATGTGAACTCGGGCAAGGACCTGTCCGACGTTATCCAGTGGACAAAATTTGGCGGTGCATCGTGGCTCCACGATGGCAGCGGTTTCTACTACAGCGGGTACGACGCGCCGCCTGAAGGAAATACGCTGAAGGCGGCAAACTTCGGCATGAAGATTTTCTTTCACAAGCTAGGCGCCACGCAGAAAGAGGACCAGGTCGTGTTCGCACGCCCGGATAATAAGGAGCTCTTTCTTTTCGGCGGCGTAACAGACGACGGCCGCTACCTGTTGATCACGCAGGCGCAGGGGACCAGTCCTAACAACGAGCTTGCCGTTCTGGATCTTCTGCAGCCCGGCGCAACGGTGCGGCCGCTCATTACGAATGCTGACGCCACCTATTCGCCTATTGGCAATGAAGGCTCGCGCTTTTGGGTGTACACCACGCTGGACGCAAGCAACGGCAAGGTGGTCGAGTTAGACCTGAAGCAGCCCGGGCGCGAGCACTGGACCACGGTCATACCTGAGCGCAAAAGCAAGCTGGACAACGTGTCGCTAGTGCACCGCACCCTGATCGCACAGTATCTGACGGACGCGCACACCGCAGTGGAACTCTTCACTGAGGATGGTAAGCCGCTGGAGACTCTCAGCCTGCCAGCGATTGGCAGTGCCGCCGGATTTGGCGGCAAGCGGGACGACACGGAAACCTTTTACACCTTTACCAACTTCACCACGCCCGGCGTGATCTACCGGCTGGACATGAAGACGCTCAAATCCGAGGTCTACCGCGAACCCAAGACGCCGTTTGACCGCGAGGCATTCGAAACAAAGGAGGTCTTCGTTCCCTCCAAGGACGGAACAAAAGTTCCTCTCTTCCTGACCTACAAGAAGGGCTTGCAACTCAACGGGCAGAATCCCACGCTTCTGTACGCGTATGGTGGCTTCGACATCTCGCTCACGCCGGCATTCTCTCCCACACGCATCGCGTGGCTGGAGCGCGGCGGCATCTACGCGCAAGCAAGCCTGCGCGGTGGCGGCCAGTACGGCGAACCCTCGCACGAAGCCGGAAAGAAACTGCACAAGCAGAACG
>CAXUBG010000040.1:15994-18385 GCA_964249285.1 uncultured Terriglobus sp.
ACCACTCCCAAGCTGGCAAACCGCGGGGAGTCGAACGGCGGCCTGCTGATGGGAGCCATGATCACGCAGCGACCTGACCTGTTCGGCGCGGTTGCGGCAGGTGTCGGCGTAATGGATATGCTGCGTTTCGACAAGTTCACCGTCGGCTGGGGATGGAAGGCGGACTATGGCTCGCCCTCAGAGAACGAGGCGGAGTTCCACGCCATCTACAAGTATTCGCCCCTCCACAACCTGAAGCCCGGCACAACATACCCTCCCACGCTGATCTTTACCGCGGACCACGACGACCGCGTGTTCCCGGCGCATTCCTTCAAGTTTGCCGCAGCCATGCAGCGGGATCAGGCCGGTCCTGCGCCCGTGCTCATCCGCATTGAAACGCGCGCGGGACACGGCGGCGGCATGCCCCTGTCGAAGCGGCTGGATGTGGAAGCAGACATCTACACGTTCTTCCTTCACGAACTTGGGATGGGACCGAAGGGCTGACGCAATCTCCACCGTTCCGGACGTCGGTGCCAGCAGGCCGGTCAGCATCTTAATGGTGGTCGACTTGCCCGCGCCATTCGGCCCCAAGAAGCCGAAGAAGCGCCCAGGTTCTACGCACAAATTAACGTCCCGCACCGCCTCCACAGCTCCAAACTGCCGCGTCAAGCTGCGCGTTCGCACTGCGGAAAAGATCATGGCGGAAGGATATCTGAACTGTCCGGCAATGTGGCTCGCTGCGCTGGCGAGATTTGGCAGGCACCAGCAAGCCACGCGAACTGCTAGTGGAGCGTCACATTGACGAAGCATTGCGGGGCGGCACGAGGAGCACAATGAGCGAAGCAGCAACCCAGACCGGCGCGGTGGTGTTTCCGCGCCACGGCAGCGATTATGTCCCACTTCCTGAAGGCTCGAAGGACGGGCATCTGCAGATGCACGCCGTGCAAACAATCAATGCCACACCGGAGCAGGTTTTTCAGGTTTACAGCCGCGTCGAGTTAATTCCCGCATGGCAGGAAGGGGTTGCCTCCGTCACCCAGGCAGAGGGCAACCGTCAGCATTGGGTCATGGAAGACCCAATCACCGGTAAGCAGGTCGAGTTTGATGCCGAGGTACTGGAGGCGATCCAAGGGGAACGCCATGTCTTGCGTGTTTTGAACGGCCCGTTTGAAAGCACCACAGATACAGTCACCTTTGAAGCGGCACCTGCTGACCGGGGCACACTGGTCAGCTGGGTCAGCAACGTGAAGCTGCCCGGCGGCACCATCGCAAACGCATTTGCCGGCCTCGCGGCACGCAATCCCGAGCAGATCACCATTGAGAATCTGCGCCATTTGAAGCAATTGATCGAGAGCAAAGAGATCCCCAGCGTAGAGGGGCAGCCTGCCGGACCCCGAGGCATCATTGGTAGATGGAAGCAGTTTCTGATGAAAGAACATCTGCCCACGCCACCCGGCTCAAGCGACCGGGCGCAGCCGAGAGATCTTGCCAGCGGACAGGCCGTTCCTCTGAACGGGGCGGTACTTGGCGGCGTCGCCGTTCTCATCGGACTCGCCACCTGGTATGGCCTTCGCAAGGCACGCTAAGACATTCAACGGTAAGTGCGCTCACCGCGCGTATGGAGTTCCACATGAAGGCAGTTTGCTGGATGGGCACGGGCAAGGTAGAAGTTCAAACCGTGGACGATCCGAAAATCATCAACCCAGGCGACGCGATTCTGCGATTTAAACTAACAGCCATCTGCGGCAGCGATCTCCACCTTTACGACGGTTACATCCCAACCATGGAGTCCGGCGACATCCTCGGGCATGAGTTCATGGGAGTTGTCGAAGAAGTTGGAAGCGAGGTCAAGAACTTGAAAGTGGGCGATAAGGTCGTCGTCCCTTTCACTATCGCGTGCGGCAATTGCTTCTTCTGCAAGAAGGGTTTGTGGTCCCTATGTGACAACACGAACCCAAACGCGCATGTCTGCGAAAAGTTTTACGGCTACAGCGGCTCCGCTCTATTTGGCTATTCCCACATCTACGGCGGGTATGCGGGCGGTCAGGCGCAGTATGTGCGTGTGCCATTCGCCGATGTCGGACCCGTCAAAATCGAAAGCGGCATCGACGACGAAAAAGTTCTTTTCTTGTCCGACATTTACCCCACTGGCTATCAAGGCGCGGAGAATGCCAACATCGAGCCCGATGACAACGTCGCGATCTGGGGCGCGGGCCCAGTCGGCTTGTTCGCCGCCGCCAGTGCCTACATGATGGGTGCCGGCAAGGTGTTTGTCATCGACCGCTTCCCGGAGCGCCTGGCCCTGGCACGTGATTATTGCGGTGCCACGGTGATCAACTATGGCGATGGCAAGAGCGTCGTGGAGGCTCTGCGCGACCTGACCGGCGGTATCGGTCCGGACAGCTGCATCGA
>CAXUBG010000041.1:0-5620 GCA_964249285.1 uncultured Terriglobus sp.
ATGACAACTAGGTGGATGACTGCAACGATATTGATGATGCGGTAGCTTGTGCCGAAACGTTTTTGCGGTTTGCGGAACCAATCGGTGAGAACACCGTCTTCCGCAACCCGCATCAGTACGCCGGTAGAACCTACGATGGCGGTGTTAACCGCGCCGCCGAGAATCAGGAAGCCGACGATAACCACGAAGACACGGAATGCGACGCGTATGGCGAGCGGACCCACCATGTACATGGCCATACCGGCGATCAGGTTATCGCGATAGACACTCACACGCACGCTGTCCGGGATCAGCATGACCGCCAGCAGCGAACCAAGGCCGGTAAAGATGGTGCTGTAGATCGCGATGATCAGGGCCGCGCGTTTAAGGTTCTTCAGCTTGGGATGTTCGATCTCGCGGTTGACCTGCGCCAGCGACTCCTCGCCGCTCATGGCCAGGACCGAGTGGCCAAAGGCCATCAGGACGCCGAATAGGCCAAGATTTCGGGCGAAGTGTGTGCCGCGCAGAAATCCCAGCGCACTGTCTGAGAATTTCAGATTACCCGGCGTTGGCAGCGGAGGCAGGTGCGCGCCAACGTGTCCCACACTGAACAGTCCCCAACCAATGAGAATGACCACCATGATAGTGGTCACCTTCATGATCGTCAGGGCCTTGTCGCTCGACTCCTCAATGCCCTTGATGTTCTGCCACCAGAAGTAGAGCGTAATCAGAACGGCGATGAAGGCCGACGTGTAATTTACGTCAAGCTGGCGCAGCTGTCCGGCTGCGGTCACCCCGGCAAAGTGGAACTTCGGCATGGTTACCGCTTGCGCCAGCAAACCATTCAAGAGACCCGCGATGTACTGCCCTGCGGACACACCCGAAATCGGTCCAGTCAAGACGTAGTCGAACATCAGCGCGGAGACACTCAGCTTGGCAAAGGTGCCTCCCAGCGCTTCTTTGACAATGCGGTAGACGCCGCCGCGGGTGTACATGGAACAGCTCTCCACGTACACGGCACGCACCGCGTAGGAGAACAGCATGACGCCCAGCACCAGCCAAGGCGCTGCCTTGCCAACCGCTTCTTCCGCGATGCCGCCCGCGTAAAAGGCAGAGGACCCGAGATCATTGAGGACGATGGCGGCCGCTCGCCAGAAAGAAATAAACGTCAGCATCACGGAGGATGCGACAACCAGGCGGACACGGCTGGATCTAGGAGGTGAGGCGATACGCTTTGACGCCATTCTGATGTGGGTTCCCGCTGTCGAGGCCTTCAAATCATGCTGTCAGACAAGACGCCCAGTGAAAAGTTTAAAGCTCCGCCGCACCTTAGTCAATCGCATTTAGCTCAAACCATCATGCGATGCTGTCTCGTCACCTGAGTCTGAAAAGAAATCGTTCAGGTCATGCACAACGGTAATCAGCACTACGACTGCGGATCCAGCCATGCCCACAAGAAACATTGGGATCAGCACATGGGACAAACCGCGGATAACGATATCCACCATCGTCCCGATGATACACTTGCGGCCTTGTCCCCGGGTGGGTGCTAGACTCCATCCACGCAGATGCGCCACGCCACTTCACGCATAATTACCCTCGTCGTTCTTTCCAGCGTCTTGCAGTGTGTCGTATTTCCGATGGCGGGTCCGCTGCCGGCATGGCGGGCAGCCTTGGCCTGGCTTGCCTTGGCGCCGCTTCTCTCCTTGTTACTGCGGCACGGCGAGCCATGGAGGATCTGGCAGGCAAGTGTCCTTGGGTATAGCTCCGGCGTCCTTTTCTACCTTGGAACCTGTTATTGGGTATATGCCACCATGCATATCTATGGCGGACTTACCGCGCCCATGTCTCTCCTTGCACTCGTTCTGATGTGTCTTTATCTGGCGCTGTACCACGCTCTCTTTGCCGCGCTGCTCGCATGGGTGCACCGCCGCGGCTCTGTTGCGGCGCTCGCCACCGCGCCGCTTCTCTGGGTCGCGGTGGAGTTGGCCCGCGCTCGAGTCACTAGCTTTCCTTGGAATCTGCTTGGATATGCGCAGGTGGATAACTCCCTCCTGACGCGAGTGGCCCCTTGGACGGGCGTGTATGGCCTTAGCTTCATCCTCTTGGCGGTCAATGCGTGCATTGCGAGTGCGCTTATCCTGCCGAAGCGCCGGACTACTACAGGGATGGCACTCGCCGCGGCCGTGCTGGCCACCGCTGTCCAGAACTATGGCACATGGATCAGACCGGCGGCTCTTTTCGGCAGGCAGAAAGCCGTTTTACTACAGCCAAACTTATTCGTTGGACCGGGTGAATCGACGGAGATCAAGTCACTGATGTCGTCCTCCGCAGCCCTCAGCCTGCAGGCCGCGAACCTGGATGCGACGGCCACGGCGATTACCCTTTGGCCGGAATCGCCATCGCCCTTTCAGACGGACAGGCCGGAGTTCATGATTCCCGCGAGCCAATTGGCTCATGCACTCGATAGTGCATTGATTGCCGGGACGGTGGGACTTGACCGGGACCCGGGATCGGCGCGTGGATACCGCATCTATAACTCAGCGGTGCTGTTTACACCAGAGCGCGGCTACGCCGGACGGTACGACAAAAACCACCTTGTTCCCTTCGGCGAATACGTGCCGTATGCGGAGTTCTTTCAGTTTGCAAGCGGACTCACCCAGGCGGTCGGTATCTTTGACCGCGGCAGCAGCCGGGCACCTCTCGTGACGGACGGGCACCGTTACGGCGTTTTCCTATGTTACGAATCCATCTTTGGCGACGAGGTCCGGCGCTTTGTGCAGGGCGGGGCAGAGGTGCTGGTCAACCTCTCCGATGATGGCTGGTACGGTGACAGCAGCGCTCCCTTTCAGCACCTGAATATGGCACGGATGCGGGCGATTGAGAATCGCCGCTGGCTGCTGCGCGACACAAACAGCGGCATTACCGCCTCCATTGATCCCGACGGACGCGTCGTCGAAACGATGCCACGACACAAGCGCGGTGCCGTGGTGGTGCACTTTGACTACCTGCACGGAACCACTTTTTATTCACGGCACGGTGATCTCTTCGCGTATCTCTGCACAGTGATCAGCATGGTCTGTGCCGTCTATGCAGTCTTCTCGCCGGTGCCCCGCGACGTACACTAGAAACTATGTTGACTGATTTGGAATATGCCTACTCCCCGGTTCGCGGCCGTGTGCGCGATCTGCGGGAGTATCTTTGACTCCCCCACCCTGAAACAGAAATTAGCCGCCGTGGAGACGGAGATTTCCGACCCCGCTGTGTGGGCGGACGCCGCGCGCTCGCAACCGCTGATGCGTGAACGCAAGCGGCTGGAAACGCTGCTGGCGGACGACGCCGAATTGGCGCGGCTGGCCGGCGACGCCGAAGCGTACTTCGAACTGGCGCGGGAGGGCGAAAACGTCGAGCCGGACCTCGCAGCCGCCATTCGGAGCGTGGACAAGTTTGTCGAGCAATTGGATTCCAAGACGATGCTTTCGCAGGAAAGCGATCCGCTGAACGCCATCGTCACCGTACACCCTGGCGCGGGCGGTACGGAAAGCCAGGACTGGGCCGAGATGTTGATGCGCATGTACCTGCGCTGGGCGGAACGTGAAGGCTACAAAACGGAGATCAACGAAATCCAGGACGGCGACGAAGCGGGCATTAAGTCAGCGACATTCACCGTCACGGGCGACTTCGCCTTTGGCCTGCTGAGCGGCGAAACGGGCGTGCACCGGCTGGTGCGTATCTCGCCGTTTGATTCGGCAAAGCGCAGGCATACCTCATTCTCATCCGTCTTTGTCTCGCCGGAGATCGATGATTCCATCGTGATCGACATCAAGCCGGACGATCTGCGGATCGACACCTACCGCTCCGGCGGCAAGGGCGGCCAGCATGTCAACACGACCGACTCCGCGGTGCGCATTACGCATCTGCCTACGGGCATTGTCGCTGGATGCCAGAATGAGCGCTCCCAGCATAAGAACAAGGAAAAGGCGATGAAGATGCTGCGCTCCCGCCTGTACGAGTACGAACTGGACAAGAAAAAAGCAGCCAGCAAAAAGTTGGAGGATTCCAAGCTGGACATTAACTTCGGATCGCAGATTCGCTCATATGTGCTGCAGCCGTACCGCATGGCAAAGGATCTGCGCACACGGGTCGAAGTAGGCGACGTAGACCGCGTGCTGGACGGCGACCTCCAGCCCTTTATTCGTGGTTATCTGAAGCTGCGGCGCGAAGGCGGCCAGCCCGCCGGGGCGGCTGAAGACATCGAGTGACAAGGGAGGATAATGCAGGTCACATTTTCAGGAAGCCGTCCGTTGCTTCTGGTCTATGACGATCCCTCTCGATTGCGTTCTATCGTGAGACGCTGGGGTTTGCTGTCGTGCCTACCCCGGTGCCACTCGACGACGGAAGAATAATCACGGCTGGGCAATGCTGCGCCGCGATGGCGTCCTGCTGATGGTCGATACCGTGTACGAAAACTACATCCGGCCGGACGCACCAGACCCTGCGCGAACCCGCGGCACCATTCTGTACAACAGCCGCGCCGAACTCGATCTCGTACGCGAACATCTACAGCAGTCCGGGCTTCAGGTCACCGGACCGGTTGAAACGAGCTTTGGTACGCACCAAGTTACATTGCTTGATCCGGACGGTTACAGTGTCCGCTTTCAGTGCCCATTACTTCATTGTAGAAGTCGTTGCGGATGCCGTACCGAGCGCATCTGAAGGTGCATGGCGAAGGTCGAAGAAGTCGAGGTACAACTTAAGGCACTGCTGGACGGCGGCCAGGCGCACGCCAAGCTGGACGACGCCCTCGCGGATTTCCCATTCGAGCTACAGGGTCGCGTGCCGGACGGTTTGCCCTACTCCGCATGGCAGCTGCTGGAGCATATCCGGATCGCCCAGCGCGACATTCTCGACTTCAGCGACAACGCGGATGGCGGTTACAAGCCGATGACGTGGCCGGACGACTACTGGCCCAAGCAGGCCGTGCCGCCGGATGAGAGCGCGTGGGAAAGCAGCGCCGCGGCGATGCAGGCCGACCGCGCCGCCTTCGAGAAGCTCCTTCAGACGCGTGATCTGGTCGAGCCGTTTCCGTGGGGCGATGGCCAGAACCTCTTGCGTGAGGCGCTGCTGATCGCGGACCATGAGGCCTATCACACGGGCGAGATCATCATGCTGCGCCGCCTGCTGGGCGCGTGGCAGCCTAAGCCAGGGCATGCATGAACGAGCCGGAGGCTATCGCGCACATGCTCGCGGCAAAGACCATCGCGGTGATCGGTCTTTCAGATGATCCGGCGAGGCCGAGTTTTTATGTTTCCGCGTACCTGCAAGCAGCAGGCAAGCGCATCCTGCCTGTCAACCCGTCCGTCGCAAGTGTTCTCGGCGAGCGAGCCTACGCTTCCTTGCGTGACTTGCCGGAAAGGCCGGATCTGGTAAATGTCTTCCGCTTGCCACGCGCGATCCCGGCCATTGTCGATGCGACGATCGAACTCGGTCTCACAGCGATGTGGGTGCAGCTTGGCATCCGTCATGCTGAGGCCGCTGCAAAGGCCGAGGCGCACGGTATCCGTGTGGTGATGGACCGCTGCATCATGGTGGAGCATCGCATGGCAAACCGCTGACTCCGAAGGGGCACCGGCGCTCCTCA
>CAXUBG010000041.1:5630-7047 GCA_964249285.1 uncultured Terriglobus sp.
GCACCTGCGCGCCTTCACCACTTCGTGCGTCCTACAATGCAGACGATGATTCTTCTCCGGCCACCACGCCTTCTGCTGTTTCTCTTGCTTCTGCTTCCAACGATCACTCGCGCGCAGATTGGCACATCGGTTGGCAACGGTGGCCCTGGACCGGTCAAGGCGCAACACCTGACGGTGGAAATGGTAAGTGCTGGTCCCGCCATCGCGCAGGGCGGCAAGCAAACGGTCGGCTTCGTCTTCTCCATGGAGCAGGGCTGGCACGTGTATTGGCGCAACGCGGGCTACGCGGGATACCCGCCACGCGTGCACTGGACGCTGCCAGACGGCATCACAGCGGGTCCGCTCCAGTTTCCCGCGCCCGAGCGCCTGCCGTTGAACGACACCGTGGACTACGGGTATGAAGATGCGGTCGCTTACCCGGTAAGCATCGCAGCCGCCCCGAAAGCTAAAACGGATAGGACAGGCACGGTACACCTGACGGCCAAGCTGGACTGGCTCGTTTGCAAGCAGGTGTGCATCCCCGGCAAGGCGGACCTCGGCCTGGATCTCAAGCTGGTACCGCCTGGGACCGCCGTAAGTCACGAGGGCGAGCAGGTGGGTGCACTGGCAGCGGCGCTTAAGTCCCTGCCCAAGCCCGTGCCGCCAAACTACCACTTCAAAGCCAATAGCAGCGGTGAGGACGTCATCCTGACCGCGACGCTCGGCACCAAACCGGACGATGCGGAGTTCTATCCTCTGGACGCCGACACAATCAAGGATGGTGACCAAAACGAGGCCGGACAAGCGGACGGCGTGCGCATTGAAATGGAACGCTCACCGTCCGTGAAGTCCGCACCAAAGGTGCTGCATGGCCTGTTCAAGATCGCGGACGACCAGAGTTACGAGATTACCGTGCCCGTTGTACAGGGGGAGCCCCCTCCATCCGCGGCGCTGGGCGCATCCGCAAACAGCGTCACCGCCATTGGAGCGATCGGGCTCGCATTTGTCGGGGGCATGTTGCTGAACCTGATGCCGTGCGTCTTCCCTGTGCTCTTCCTCAAGGCGCTTTCGTTGTTGCAGTCCTCCTCGGAGGAGCGGCATCGTTTGCGTTCGCACGGTGTTGCATACACGCTCGGCATCGTCACATCGTTCTGGCTGGTGGTGGCGGTGTTGCTGGCCCTGCGTGCGGGTGGTAAGCAGTTCGGCTGGGGCTTTCAGTTGCAATCGCCCGCGTTTGTCGCAGTGCTTGCCGCATTTCTATTTTTCTTTGCCCTGTCACTGGCAGGCGTCTTTGACTTTGGCCTGTCGCTGACCAGCGCCGGCGGCTCGCTGGCGCAAAAGGGAGGCTACTCCGGCAGCTTCTTCACTGGTGTGCTCGCCACCGTGGTAGCCACGCCATGCGTCGGACCGTTCATGGGCGCGGCCATTGGCTTCGCTT
>CAXUBG010000041.1:7057-8920 GCA_964249285.1 uncultured Terriglobus sp.
ACAGCTCTTCCGCTTTTCGCCACGGTCATCTGGCTGGTCTACATTTACGGCCGCCTCTTCAGCGGCGGAGCGGACATATCGGAAGGGATCCAACGCATTGCCCTGTTGCTTAGCTGCCTCCTGCTAATCGCCATAGCCGCCTGGGTGCTTGGGCGCTGGCCCGCAAACCGGGTCAGCACGATTGCAGCAACGGTCATCGCGCTGGCTGGGCTTGGCTTGCCGCTCACCGCCTCGCGCACGGTGGAAGCTGCCACCATATGGCAGCCTTTTTCCGCGGCAGCAGTGACGCAGGCTCGCGCGCAAGGCAAGGCCGTCTTCGTGGATTTCACCGCTGCGTGGTGCCTGAGTTGCCAAGTGAACGAGCGCGTGGTGCTGAACTCAGCCGATGTGCAGAAGCAACTGCACGCTTCGAATGTTGTTCCCATGCGAGCCGATTGGACGCAGTACGATGAAAAGATCACTGCCGCGCTGCAGGCCGCCGGACGCAGTGGTGTGCCGACGTACATCATCTATCCGGCAAACGCCTCCGCGGCACCAGACGTCCTGCCCGAAGTCCTGAGTAAAAGCGTGGTGCTGGATGCGATGCAGCGCGACCTGAAGCAGTAAAACCTAGCAGCTGCCGTTCAGATGAGGGCAGATGAGCTATGGCAGGAAGAGACAGAAGACTGAACCCTTTGCTGGCAAACTCTTCACCCGGATCGTTGATCCGTGTTTTTTAAGAATTTCTAGGCTAAGCCAAAGCCCGATGCCATTGCCGCTGGCTCCCTTGGTCGTATAGAACGCCTCGAAGAGCCGCGCGCGCATCGCGGGGGTCATACCCACACCCGTGTCCGCCACCGTCAGCATCACTTTCTTTCCCCCGTTCGTATCCTTGAGGTCGCGAACCTTCAGGTACAACGTGCCTCCGGGAGAAAGCGCATCGAGTGCATTTCCAATCAGGTTGACAAGAACCTGACGAAGTTCTCCCTGGGGAAAGCGAAGCGCGACGGCAGGTTCGAGACGCGTATGTACTTTGATGCGGCATCGCCGGATAGTTCCCTGGAAGATCGAGAGTACTGACTCGACAAAGCCGCCTGCGTCAAAGGTGCTTTCAGGGCCCGCGGGTTCACGGTAGAACCGGAGGGTATCACGTGCAATCGCCGTTGCGCGCTTCACTTCCTCTCCGGCAAGGTAAACGTACTGTTCCCGGTTTTCCTGGGAAGCTTCACCCTTGAGAAGAAAAAGCAGATTACTCACCGACTCAAGTGGGTTCCGAATCTCGTGCGCAATGGAAGCTGCCAAGCGGCCCGTGACGGCCAACTTCTCTGAATCGATCAAAGCCTGCTGCGTTTGCTTGTGTTCGGTCCGGTCAATCAGCGTACCCATGAAACGATACGGTACCCGCTCCTTTTCTTCCTGCCTGAAAAAGACCCTGCCCTTTGCGGCAACCCAGCGCACCTCCCCGTTCGGACGTACAATCCGGTACTCAATATCGTAGTCGCCAGTCCCGCGGGGATCGAGAACCGCCTGCACGACTCCGTCGACACGCAGACGGTCGTCGTGGTGGACACGCTCCAGGAAGTCCTCGTACCGCAGTTCAGCTTCGAGGGGCAGTCCAAAAATCTGATTGCAACGATTGGACCACTGCAATTCATTCGAAGGAATGGACAGATCCCACACTCCAATGGCTGCTGCGTCCGTTGCCATTTGAAGCGACTCCTGGGTCGGAAAGGATTCCCGGCGTGGTTTGATGCTCATTTGTATGTACTCTTTGAGGGTTGGGCTTCTAACGATATCTGCTGGTCCGGCTCCCCCATTAGGAGCCGGTCTTTTCTTAGGGGTTTCCTGAAAGCAGGGGTCCGTACAGAGGACACGTTCCGTTTG
>CAXUBG010000041.1:8930-11759 GCA_964249285.1 uncultured Terriglobus sp.
GTACTTCGCAGGCGCGCAATCTCGTCCATGCGTTGCGCCAGCTGCCGCTCGCGGCCTTGATCCGTCGGCCTGTAATAGGTGCGGCCTTCCAGGCCCGGCGGCAGGCATACCATGTCCGCAACGCGCCCGGGCAGGTCATGCGCATACTTGTACTCCTTGGCGTAGCCAAGCTCCTTCATCAGCCGGGTGGGAGCGTTGCGCAGATGCAGCGGTACCGGCTGCGCGCCCGTCTCATTCACGTCTGCCAAGGCATCGTTGTAGGCCACGTAGACTGCGTTCGACTTGGGTGCGAGCGCCAGGTACACGACCGCCTGCGCCAGCGCAAGCTCGCCCTCTGGCGAACCCAGCAACTGCATGGCCTGCTGCGCGGAAAGCGTCAGGTTCAACGCCTCCGGGGCGGCCAGGCCGATATCCTCCACCGCCATACGTACGACACGGCGTGCGATGTACATGGGGTCCTCGCCCGCAGCCAGCATCCGGCGCAGCCAGTAGATTGCAGCATCCGCATCGGAGTTGCGGACGCTTTTATGCAGCGCTGAGATCAGATCGTAATGCTGCTCGCCGGACTTGTCGTACAGCAGCGTGCGCTGCTGCAGCGCGGACGTGACAGCGTCCGCCGTGATGCGAGTTACGCCGCTGCCGCGCAGCAGATGCGCCGCCGTCTCCAGCGCGTTCAACGCGTAGCGCGCGTCACCGTTGCTGAAACCGGCAATCGACGTCAACGCGGCACTATCCGCGCTCAAGCGTAAGCCACCCAACCCGCGCTCGTCATCAAGCAAGGCCCGCTGCAGCAGGGCGATGATCTCTTCATCAGATAGAGCCTGTAAAACGTACACACGGCAGCGTGAAAGCAGAGCGGCATTCACCTCGAACGACGGGTTCTCAGTGGTCGCTCCAATCAGCCGCAACGCGCCACGCTCCACATAGGGCAGAAAGGCGTCCTGCTGCGCTTTGTTAAAGCGATGAATCTCATCAATGAACAGGATGGTTCTCAGCCCGCGCGCTGCGCCTCGTTCCGCGTCCGTCATCACCTGCTTAATTTCCTTGATACCGCTCGTCACGGCGGAGAACTCGATGAAGGTGGCGGTCGTCGTCTTCGCGATCAATTTTGCAAGCGTCGTCTTCCCCGTGCCGGGCGGTCCCCAGAAGATCATCGATCCCGGCTCGCCGCTCTCAATGGCAACGCGCAACGGTTTACCCGGGCCAACCAGGTGCCCCTGCCCGGCGAACTCGGCCAGCGAGCGCGGGCGCATCCGCTCCGGCAAAGGGGTGTTGCCTGTACTCCGGTCGCGTTCCGCCAGCGCGCTCTGGTCAAAGAGACTCATCACACCATCATGCGCTGCCGCGCCGCCTCATACAGCAGCAGGGAACCGGCTACCGCAGCGTTCAGGCTTTCGGTGGGTCCGGTGGTCGCGATCGTGACATGCGTGTCCGCCAGCGCTAGCAGTTCCACCGACACGCCCGCGCCCTCGTTGCCGATCACCAGCACCAAGGTGCCGCGGAGGTCCGTCTGATGCGCTGCCCTGCCGCCACGCGCAACGGCCGCGCACACCTGCGCATCAATCGTCCGCAGGGCATTTAGCAGGCCGGCATCCCAGCGCAAGACCGGGAGCCGGAATGCCGCGCCCGCCGCAGCCCGCAGACACTTGCCGTTCCACGGGTCCGCCGTGTTCGCGCCAAGCGCCACTGCTGCCGCACCAAATGCCTCGGCGGAGCGGGTCAGCGTGCCCAGGTTGCCGGGGTCCTGCAGGCCATCCGCCATTACCAGCAAATCGCCAAGGCGCGGCACATATGGCTTCCTGGGCTGCCGCAAGAGCGCCGCTATTCCTTGTGCGTGTTCCGTGGCTGATGCACTCGCAAATGCTTCCGGCGAAAGCAGCACAATCTCATGCGCCGCGCCAAAGGGTACCTCGCGCAGAACCGCTTCGCAGTCCTCGCGCACGAAGAGCGTCGTCAACGTCAGACCGCTGCGAATTGCTTCCTCGATCAGGTGAAAGCCCTCAATGCCGATCACGTCCTCTGCGCGCCGTTGCAGTGCCGCACGCAAGGCGCGCACCCGGGGATTCGAGCGGCTGGTGATCCGTTCCGGCATACCGCGCATTCTACCCGTGAGCGGGCGGGGACGCGGCAGACCACGCCAGATGTGCTACCGTGCTGTTTGATCGTCGTTGCTGGAGCGTGCATGACTGCGGAGCTGTTGCGGATTCATCCGGATGAACCAGAGCCTGACCTGGTACGTCATGTGGCACGGTGCCTGGACAGCGGCATGGTGATCGCCTTGCCCACCGACACCTTCTACGGTCTGGCGGTCGATCCGGTAAATCTTCGCGCGGTGGAACAGATTTACGACCTGAAGACACGCGCCAAACACAAGCCACTCTCTCTGTTGATCGCCAGTGAATCGCAGGGGTATGAACTTGCACGCGACATCGATTCGGCCTTCGACCGCCTTGCGGAGAAGTTTTGGCCGGGGCCGCTGACCATCATCGTGAAAGCCGGATCGCGCCTGCCGTTGCGGGTCACCGCGCACACGGGCAACGTTGCGCTGCGGGTTCCCGATGCACCCATTGCACGCGCGGTCATTGAGCAGCTTGGGTTGCCCATTACCGCCACCTCCGCCAACCGCGCCGGCAGGCCGGAATGCACCCACGCCCGCTGTGTCCTGGAACAGCTTGGCGACGAGCTGCCTCTGATCGTCGATGGCGGACCCACGGCCCGCTCCATCCCGACCACCATCGTTGATCTCAGCGGCGGCGGCAGCTCGTGGATGATCGTGCGTGAGGGTGCGATTCCCACCCACGAAATCGCCCTGGCATTGCAGTCCTGACC
>CAXUBG010000041.1:11769-16545 GCA_964249285.1 uncultured Terriglobus sp.
CAAGCGCAGCACGCGAGGCTACCCGCTTCGTGTGCTGGTCACCGTTATTGTTCTTGTCGCGGCTGTGTGGTTTGCCAGCGTTTACGTGCGCATCGATCACGTCGCGCGCGAGGAGCAGGCGGCTCCGTCGGAGGCCATCGCCGTTTTCGGTGCCGCGCAATACGCCGGTCATCCGTCGCCTGTCTTCCACGCGCGCCTGGACAAAGTGGTTTCGCTGTACCGGCGCGGCATGGCTCCGCTCATCATCACGCTGGGAGGCGCGGCGGACAGCCGCACCGGGGAGAGTGAAGGTGAAGTCGGCAGGGATTATCTGCTCGCGCAGGGCATACCAAACGAAAAAATCGTTGCCGAAACTGATTCCATCGACACGCAGGAGCAGGTAGAGGCGCTTGCGTACCTTGCACGCGAACGCGCGCTGAAGCGCATCATCGTCGTTAGCGACGGCACCCACCTCTTCCGCATCCGCGCGCTGTGCGAGCGCGAGGGCCTGAACGTGCTGACGTCGCCGCGCGCAACCTATGGCACCTTGTCTTCATGGGGTCACGTCACGCGTGTCGCGCACGAAATGTTGAGCTACACCATCCTGACCCTGCACATTGAGGCTGACTGGGCTAAGCGCTGGATGGAAGGCAAGGAGGACCTCTAGCGCCCTTCCGCGCACACGCGTCCGTTACAATCAACCGTGGCGGGGTGGCAGCGCTTCGCAGTGCAGGAGCAGCATTTGTTTTTGGTCCCACAGCAGGCAATCCGAGCGTTTGTATGCGTTACAGTGTCGCTCACGGTGCTTTTCAGCGCCGGATGCGGCAACAACTACCGGCCCGTCGTCAGCGCGATTAATCCCGTGGGACCCTCGACCCAGCCGACGGTGTATGCCGTCGCGGTATCCGATCCGGGGACAGGACGTAATGGCCTGGTCACGGTGATAGATGTCTTCGGCGACACAATTATCGCGAATGCTTTCGTTGCCCCCGAGCCATCCTATGTCGCGGTCGATCCAACGGGCACAACCTATGTGCTGCACAGCGACAGCGTGCTGGTCGATTCCTTCAGCGCCGCGCCGGGCCTCATGACGACAACGGTGCGGCAGTCGTCCCTGGGAGCAGGGAACTGCCCTGCGCTCTCCACTGGCCTGACCTGCTCCATCAACCCTGGAGCTAGCGGCAGCCCGCTCTACATCACGCGGCCTGGAGTCAACACCGTCTCGGTCCTTACCGATCAGGCACCCCCTACCGCCCGGCAAGACCTGCCTGTGCCCGCCAACCCCGTCTACACCGTGGGGAACGGTGGTGGTCCGCGTGTCTACACGCTTAGCCAGGGCACGACGCCCGGGACTTCGACCGGTATCGCCACGGCTATTGAGAATGGCGCGAACAATGTGATCTCCGCCAGCATCCCGGTTGGCATCAGCCCCGTGTACGGCGTCATGACGGCGGACGATCGCCGCGCCTTCGTCATCAACAAAGGCGCGGCGGGCACCAACGGCACCGTCAGCGTTTTAGACGTGCAGGCAAACGCGCTCGACAGAACCGTCAATGTTGGCGTCAACCCTGTGTGGGCCAGCATCGCTCCCGCAGTGAATGAGCTTGCCGTGCTGAATGCGGGCAACGGGACGGCCGCGGGTTCCCTGAGCATTATCAACCTTGCACTCTGTTCCCAGGTAGCGCTGCCCGGCAACACGGCGTGCGATCCCAACAACCCAACCGATTCCGCAAACTTCGGCAAAATACTGGCAACGATTCCGGTGGGCGCAGGTCCCGTGCAGGTTGCCGTGACCAGCGACCTGAGCAAGGCATACGTCGCGAACGCAACGGATGGCACCGTGACCGTCGTCGACATGAACACGATGGTGGCGACGTCCACAATCAAAGTCGGCGGGCACCTGAACTGGATTACGGCAGTGGGCGGCTCGCCCACCGGCAAGGTACTGGTCACGGCATCGGACACGCAGACGCTTACCATCATCCGCACCGACAACGACACCGTGTCCACGACGCTGTCGCTGCAGGGCAACGCGATCGCGGTTCGCATCGAGCAGGCAGGTCAGTAGTTTCTCCGTTATTCGGCCGGCAACTGCGATCCGGTCAGGAGCGTCGCGGACGGAACAGTCGGCGGCGCACCCTCGTCCTCGACGGTGATCCCAACGCGTTCCGCGAGAACACCTGGCGGCAACGAACTGACTGCGACACTGACAAAGCCATGCGCATCCGGCTGTGCAGTGCCCACCAACTCAGGCAGACTGTCCTCTTGCATCAGGAAGAGCCACACGGCATACACCTTCCCCGGGCCAAGCGCCTGGAGACCTGATGCTTCCAGGACCAGGGCGCCACGTTCCGGCGAGTACGCGGCGTGCGCCACTCCAGGTAAGACCACCCCTGGGGGTGCTACCAGGAAGCGCTGTGATGCACGAGAGCGCAGGGCGTCCAGGATCGCATTGGCATTGGCTGAGGCGATGGATGTGGTTCGTTCGATTTCTGCAGCACGCCCCGCCTTTGCCTCTGCCGTTTTTAAACGAACACGCAAACCGCGCGCGTCGGTGTACAGCCACCCGCCGCAGACGGTCAGCCCCACGGCAAGGGCCCACCCTGTCCAAAGCCAAACACGGGCAGAGGTTGTGGACACCGGGAAGGCCTCACGACCAGATTCTGCCGGTTGCGCGTTGTTTGCAGCTGGCGTGTAGCTGTCTTGCGTGAGCAGGCCGTCAGCCAAGTCGCTTGTGAGCGTCTGCGCACGTTCTGGGCGATCGCCGCTCTGCGACGGCATCGATCGATCACCCTTCGGTTCGCGCGCGATCTCCCGCTGTAGCCGCTGACGCAGCCCGTGCGAGACGGGCTTGGGATCCGCAGTGAACGCTAGTAGCGCCAGGTCACCCCGGATGCGTTCGAGTTCAGCCCGGGCCTCCGCGGACTCACTCAGGAATGTATCGAGCCGTGCCGTCCCGGCGGCATCCAGCAGGTGCATCGCATGCAGGCAGAGGTCCTCACCGGTAACCTGGGCAGCAATCATACCTGCACGACCATTCGCAATCGCAGCAACGAGGAGCGGAGGGCGGCGGATACCTCGCCGGGAGTTGTGGCTGTCACCCGTGCGATTTCATCCGGGGCGAGGCCGTCGAAGAAGGCCATCTCCAACGTTTTGCGCACGGCGCGTGGCAACTCGTGCAGCCCCGAGCGAGCGCGTTCGATCCTGCTGGCGAACGGCAGCGTACGCTCTGTACCGAGCTTGACACCAACAAGGCCGTGCGGCCTGCCACTTGTTCCTTGCAGCGCTGCCACTGCAAACTCCCGTGTGGTCAACGCAAGCCATCCGGCAATGCATACGTCTCCGGTAAACTTGCCGGCATCGCGCCAGAGACGCACAAACGTGCTCTGGACGGCGTCTTCGCTCGCATCGCCATCGCGGAGAACACGCCATGCGATGCCGCACAACATACCGGCGTACCGGTCGAACAGCTCGGCCAGAGCCCTCTCGTTGCCCCGCACGACCTCACGCAGCAAGTCCTCATCCGAAGAGGCGGGTGCCGTGTTCGCCTTTGCCAAAGACTGCGAAAACGTTTCACGCGGGCTGGTTTGGGCGACTGCTTCGTTGAGCCTGATGCTGGTAAGCGGCATGGTCGTATGCGAGTCTGCACAGGCTAGCAAAGCCCCACACCCTGCAGCCCTTCGGCGGTGTGGTGTGATGGATGAAGAGCACCAAAGTGGGAAGGTATGGCAAAGCTGCGTCTCGACAAGGCATTGGTGGAGCGCGCTCTGGTTTCTTCGCGCGAGCGCGCCGCGGCGCTGATCCTCGCGGGCCGCGTGCTGGTGGACAGCCAGAAGATGACCAAAGCTGGCATTGCGGTCGCGGAGAATTGCGACATCCGGATATTGGGCGAAGCCATGCCGTACGTCAGCCGTGGCGGCCTGAAGCTGCGCGGAGCACTCGACCATTGGCAGCTTGACCTGACCGGTCACCTCTGCGTCGATACCGGAGCGTCCACTGGGGGCTTTACCGACTGCATGTTACAGGCCGGCGCAGCCGCTGTCCTTGCCGTCGATACCGGCTACGGTCAGCTCGCCATGTCTCTGCGCAACGACCCCCGTGTACGCCTGCTGGAGCGCACCAACGCACGGCTGCTCGCTCCCGGCGAACTGCTGCCGCACGCATCTGCCCTTGCGCCTGCCCTCGCTCCTGACTTCATCGCCATGGACGTGTCCTTCATCTCTGCCACGCTGGTGCTGCCGGCGGTCCTGCACGCCCTTGCGGAGCCGGGTACGAAGTGGCGAGGGCAGGCCGTCATCCTGGTCAAGCCGCAATTCGAAGCCGGTCGTGAGTGGGTCGGAAAGGGCGGCATTGTGCGCGATCCGGCGGCACACATGCTTGCCGTGGACCGGGTACGCGCTGCCGTCCAATCCGCCGGTGGAGAGACCGCCGGAATCATCGATTCACCCATCACCGGCGCGGAAGGTAACCGCGAGTTTCTGTTGCTCGCCCGCTTTTGACCGCACAGCCTGATCTGCGCGCTAGGTACACTGGACACACATGCCTCACATTGCCATCATCTCCAAGCCGCAGAAGCCGGAGCTTGCGATGCTGCTCCCTGAGCTGACCCGGTGGCTTGAGGAGCACGGCTACACGCCCGTGTTGGACGAGACCAGTGCCGCATACACCGGCGGGGAGGGTGTCTCGCGCGAACAGATGCCGGAGCTTTGCTGCCCGGAACTGGTAATCGTCCTTGGCGGAGACGGAACGCTGCTGTCCGCATCGCGCTCCTTCGCGAAAACCAACACGCCCATTCTC
>CAXUBG010000041.1:16555-18353 GCA_964249285.1 uncultured Terriglobus sp.
ACCGGGGGTCGTTGGGGTTCCTCACCGAGGTACCGCTCGACGAGCTTTACCGGACGCTGGAAGCCTGGCGAGAAGGTTCGTGCAGCGTGGATGAGCGGCGCATGATGCATGCGGAACTGATCCGTGACGGCCGCGTCTACCGGGCATGGGACGCGCTGAACGATGTCGTCATCTCAAAGGGTGCCATCGCGCGCATGGGCGATTATGTCATCGACTTTGACGGGCAGTTCGTCGCCCGCTTCCGAGCGGACGGCATCATCGTCTCGACGCCAACCGGCTCCACAGCGTATAACCTTGCGGCCAACGGCCCCATCGTCATGGGCAGTGTCGACGCCATGATCCTGACGCCCATCTGTCCGCACCTGCTTACCATCCGGCCCATCGTCACGCCCGGTGAGACGGAGATCCGCGTCCGCGTCGCCGGTATCGCCGATCAGACGTACCTGACAGTGGACGGGCAGGAGGCGGTCGAACTGCAGCTCAACGACCAGCTTCGCTGCCACCGCTCGCAGTATCGCGTCCGCCTTGTCCGTCTCGTCGAACACGGCCTGTTCAAGGTCCTCCGCTCCAAACTGAAATGGGGAGAACGCTAGACGGCAGACGAACACGGCTCCATCAGAAGGGGCTGAACGAACACCGCTCCATCAGAAGGCAAGCCGCAACGCAAGTTGCATCTGCCGCGAGGGATAGACACTAGTACTGCCGCTGAAACTGCCAAAACCGGAGTTGTAGCTTGGTGCGCCGGTGGTCGCGTTAACCGAACTCACACTAGACGACAGGCTGATGTAATTCGTGGCGTTTAGGACATTAAAGGCCTCAATGCGGAACTCCGCGCTGTAACGTTCGTTTGCAGCGAAAAGCGTTCGTGCGCGGAAAGGTCAAACTGTCCGAAGGCGGGGCCGCGAAAACTGTTGCGTCCAGCGGTGCCAAAGATCTGCGTTCCGCGGGAATAGAGACACCCGGGGGAGGCGTCGTTCCAGACCCCGCGGTGAAGTAACCATTGAGAGAGCTGCTGGTCTTCACGCGAGTCTGGCCGTACACAGCCGCAGGCGATCCGGTCAGATTGGGGCGAAGAGCGTAGGCCTGGCTGGTGGAGGACAGAGCCGGTTGCTGCTGGGCGTGTACGTCAGGTTAATGGGCACGCCGCTGGTCACAACGTCGATGCCGGTGAGCTGCCATCCGCCCAGCACCTGCTGCTGCCAACCAGGCGCGCTTGCACCAAAGTGTTGCCCATGCCCAAAAGGCAAATCCGCGATGAATGAGACGGTATCATTCTGCGGTTGATTGTAGCCTGACGGACCGCGATCCCCGGCGGGATTGTACTTGTTGATCAGCGTCCCATCGCCGTTCTGGGTCTCCAGATCAGCTGAGTTTAGATCGATCCCACGTGACCACGTAAAGGAGTTGATCAGAAACAGGCCGGCGCGGCGGAGTAGACGATGGCACCCGGCGGATCCTTGATATTGCCGAGGACCGCACCCGAATCAAATTGCCCGGTCGCGGCCTGGCAAACTCCCAAGAACAGAAGAACGAGCAGGCGGCGCAGATTCGGCCGGGATTGCAGCCGGCTAGCCATCCCATCAACCGTTGTGAACCTCATCGCGTAAGGCTCCGTCCTGCTGCTGAAATCCCTCGTTTTACGAGAGCATCCGCAACCATGCGCACGATGCAAGTCGATTGGTGTCACTAGGGGTTGCACTCAGGACTAACAGCAGCCCGCCGCCCGTGGTGTGAATTGACGGCGAATCTGCGGTCGCGGAACGAGGTTCGTCCAAAGGGCTTACAGCAGCGGGCCGTC
>CAXUBG010000042.1:0-7578 GCA_964249285.1 uncultured Terriglobus sp.
GGACTCTTCGCCCACCTCATACGCGCCCGCGCCCGTCTGCGTCACAATGTCGAAGTCCACGCCTTCCTTGCCGAAGATGTTCTTGCCCAGGATGCCTTTGGCGTAGGCATCCGCAACGGCCTTCTCCATGATCTTGAGCAGGTAACGGTACTCGCCGCGCAGATAGATGAAACCCATCTTCGCACCAATCGCCAGCCCGGCGATCATCGTGCCCTCGATGATGGCATGCGGATCGTGCAGGAAAATCACGTGATCCTTGCAGGTGCCGGGCTCGGATTCATCGCCGTTCACCAGGACGTATTTCGGCTTTTCGCTCTGCTTGGGTACAAACGACCATTTGAGTCCGGTGGGAAAGCCGGCGCCGCCACGTCCACGCAGACCGCTGGCCTTCATCTCGTTAATGACCCACTCGGGGCCGTTCTCGATTGCCTTTTGCGCGGCCTTGTAGCCGTCCAGTTCCATGTACTTGTCAATGTTTGCCGCGCCCTGGCCAAAGCGCCGCGAGAGCACGCGTACTTCATCGGGATGCGAGACAAGTTCAGGCATCTACTTCACATCCTCTCCGCGCCCGGCGGCATACTCAGCCAGGATCGCGTCTACCTTCTCCGTTGTCAGGTTGTCATGAAAATCGTAGTTGACCTGGATGGCCGGTGCCCAACAGCAGGCTCCAATGCACTCCACCTCTTCCAACGAAAACAAACCGTCCTTGGTTGTTTCCTTATGACCGATCCCAAGCTTCGCTTTGCAGTGGTCCAGAATCTCGTAACCACCCACGATCATGCAAGAGATATTCGTGCACACCTGCACGTTGTACTTGCCCGCAGGCTGCGTGCGGAGCATCGAGTAGTACGACAGAACCCCACGAACATCGAGTTCAAGCAGATCGAGCCGTTGCGCAACTTCGGCCACCACGGCGTCCGAGACGTACCCTACCTCATCCTGCGCATACAGCAGCATGGGAACCAGCGCGGACCGCTTGACCGGATACAGCGTGACAAGCTGATCGAACCGCGCGGCGGTCGCTGGCGTGAAAATGCTGTTCGTTACCGTGCTCACGCACTCATTATCGCCGATACCAGCCGCTCCGCGGCAAGGTCCATCTCATCTTCGCTGTCACCCACACGCGCGCGTCCGTTTACCGTAAGGGTGAACCCCTTACGTTCGCCCTCGCTGCTGGTGTAATCCGACCGTGTGAAATGCATCCAGCGGGTCCCATACCGGACGAGAATGTCGGCCGTGGACACCTCTACCATCGCATGTTGGCTGCGGCCAAGGCCATGTACCGCCGCGTAGGAGCGCAGCAGGGAAGCCCACGAAGTCCAAAGTTCGCGACGCAGCTGCTCATCCATGGTAAGTGGTGGAATCGCTGCCAGCCGCGCCCGGCTGCATATCCGGTGTATCCGTGTGCGACTGCGCTTCCTCAGCGGCGTCGTCGGTCAGCAGGTTCCAACCGTCGAAACTGCCGTTCATACCCGCGGCCGTCTGCACCAGGTCGTGGACGAAGTCCTCACGCACAGCATCCCGGATGCTGCGCTTAACCCCGACTCGGATGTGATAGCGGTCATCATCCTTCTTTTCGGGATCGTGCTGCAGCGTCCGTGTTCCCTTTGCGAAGAGCGCCTTGTTCAAGGCTCGGGCACAATCTTCTTCCGGCGAGGAGAAGCAGAGCACGATACTACGGGTGAGCTCCACGTTGTATTGCTGATTGACGAGGTCGTCCATGCGAACGGCATTGCTTGCAAGCTGCTGTTCCAGGTTCTCCTTCGCACTGGCATCGCTGGGCATCGGAAGCTCCTCCACGTGTCAGATGCAGTATGTCCATGCGTGGGCACCAGAGCACCGCGCTACGTCTCGTCCCCCGAATGAAGCATTTGGCTGTTTAAGGCCGTCCGGAGCCACAGAGTCAAAAGGCGTAGCTGACGTTGATATCAGGCTGCAGGCCCATTTGGTATTCGGCGACCGGGCCGCAGACTGGGCAGCGTGGCCGCCAGGAGTACTCAAACAGATTCTGCCGGTCCAGCGCGTTCAGCAGGCCGCCGTGGACATGCATCGTCCCGTTCCGAAGGGCGAACTCACGGTTCACCGCGAAATCCAAGCGGCTGTAGAGCGGCCCGCGCATCGCGTTCAACTGCGTCAGGTCGAAAATGGAGCGGTTCTGGTCAAGCGAAGCCTGCGGCAGAATGGGCGTGTACGGCCGGCCTGACGTGACAGTCTCCCGAACAGTCAAGGTATAGCGTTTGATCTGCGCGCCCGCCATTACATTGGCAACCAGCGGCAGGTCGTTCGTGCCGGTCCGGTAGATCCCGTCCGCTCCGGTAAACTCGGCCTTTGCGAAGGTGACGTTAGCGCGTGTGAAGAGATGGTGCCGGGGTGCCTGGGTGATGCTGATCTCAACACCGTGTGTCCGGCCCAGACCTTTGCTTTGCATCGTGAGGCTCACGAACGGTTCAGTGATCGTGGGCAGCAGCGTGGCCAGCGAGATTTGCGGGTATGCCACGGAAACCGGGTAGCCGGTATAAGTTTTCCGGTACGCTTCAACACCGATCGAAAGCAGATCGTTCAGGCGCACGGAGCCGCCCGCCACGTACTGCTGGGCGTGAATTAGGCCGAGTGCCGTATTACCCGGTGCGCCGGCGATTGTGGCATAGGGTGGCAACTGCGCGGAACGGCTGAACGATGCACGCAGATTGACCCTGCCCGCCACAAAGCTCGCCGAGCCGTGCGGCAGCAGCGCGTTGGTGGAGCCCTGCGCTGTCTGCAGGCCAGAGCTCTGGAAACGCACGCCAGAGCGAACATACAGCCGCTGTCTGATGCTCTGGTTCACATCCATGAAAGCAGCCCGGTCCATCGTGGAGAACGACGGCGTGAATGAGAAAGCGGGCGTGGGACTCGTGCTGGATGAGTACGGGCTGAAGATGTTGCCGGACTGCGCGGTCGTGTAGCGGATGCGGTTCTGGTGCGTGTCGAAGCCAAAATGCGAACCGGAGCCGTTCTCGTCCGCATACTGATACTCATATTTCAAGGCCGTCACGCCGTCGCCGTTGTTTTGGGTGAAGCTGGATGGAGTGCCGGCAAGCTGGCTCTGCTGCATCAGGTTCTGCACGTTTTGCGAGTTGCTGAACGTCCAGGTGCTCACCGCATCGTTCTTCAACGTGTGTTGCCAGACAAAGCCGGTGGTATTGCGCCAGCCGCTGTAGTCCGTGTCATACGCGTTGGTCTCCCAGACGTCGTTCCAGGTGGGTCGCACCTTCAACTGGTCGCGCCCGCTCAGGGAGTCGATCCACATGTGATCACGCGCGGAGACATCCGCCGTATATTTCAGGAGCGCGTTCGTGAACTCGGGTGAGCCGTTCAGTCCCACATCGTGCAGGAAAAGATTGGTGACGCTCTCGCGCGCGGAAAGCAGCAGATTCCTGTTGCCGCTGAAACCGCGATTTGTACGGAAGCCCGCGCCTGAATAGCCCAGATCGATCGCCGTGCCAGTACGGTCCAGCAGATCGAGCGTGCGGATATCTGTCACGGACGACATGCGGCTGTCATAGCTGGATCCAATGTCGCCGGACTGAAAGGTGACATTGCCAATCACTCCAGTGTCGAGCATGGAACCCAGTCCGCCGGTGGAGTTGGCCAGCGCGAGATGGTTGATATTTGGCACCTCGATACGGTCCACCACGAACAGGTTCTCGAAGGAGTTGCCGCCGCGAACAAATGAGGCGTTCTGCGTGTCAGAACCGCCGGTCAGGCCAGGGAGCGTCTGCAGATAGCGCGGCAGATCGCTCCATGTGCCGGCCGATTCCAGCACCTGCTGCCCTGTAAACTCCACCGTGCTGACCGGTTGCGGTGCCTGCACCTGGTCATCCTTGGCACGCACGCTGACGCTGGTCGACAGTGTGACCGCCGCGCCCGGGTGTGCAGGGACAGGTACGACCGCTGGCGCTGCTGCCGCGGCACTTGCTGACAGGGCAACCGTTGGCAAAGCTGGAACACCAGGCGCTGCCCCGGGCTGCCAGGTGCCGCTCCAGCCAACAGTAAACGCCTGCTTGGCTGCCGCTGTGCTCTCCTGCGCGCAAAGCATTCCGTGGACACCAATGGCACCCAACAACACTGCATGAAGCTTGAACATGTCTCTCTCCGGGACAGGGCCTTACGCGACACATCGGCAGAGCAGGGAAAGAGACGAGGGTGTTGCAATGTGAAACAGGTGTTTTTTGGTTTTGGGGTAGGGCGAGTATGACACAGTTCCGGTTACAGACATGCAAAAGCCCCCGCCTGAGCGAGGGCTTCCGGGAGCACACTGTGCTTAAGACAGGCCGAAGCAGTAAAACATGCCGTCGTATGTCCCAAGGTAGACCTTGCCATTCGCGACAGTGACAGAGGAAAAGTGATTGAAGCCTTTGATCGCATCGCCGCTGCCCCACAGTTCCTTGCCCGTTTCGGCGTCAAGCACGTACAGCTTCACCGGCACACCCTTCGAGGCGCGGATGGATGAGTCAAAGTTGAGGCCGATGTCAGTCCAGGACTGCTGCGTGTTGTCGCCGCTGCCATAAGCAAAGATCATGCCGTTGGCGATGACGGAAGGCTCGCCGCGGTGCATGTCGCGGGAAACCCACACGGGTTCAAGCTCGGGCTTGCCGTTCTTTTCCACCATCTTGAACGCAGCCTGGCCGCCCTCTTTCGTCTCTGGTGTGTTCTCGATAGGGAAGTGCATCTGCGAGTGCTTCGGCCCCCAGAACGGCATCAGCACCCAGCGCGTGCCCTTAGCGTCTTCCCATGAGGAAAGAGCACCCCACGATCCGGCATTCTGAAAGTCGACGATCTCGTTGCAGACCAGCGGCGTCTTGTAGAGCGGCGTGTCGTGATTCGGTCCGCCAACATTGTGCGGGTCAAGCAGGTACACGCGGCATTCCTTGCCCGATGCCGCGATGTACTCCTTGCCATGCCAGTTGAAAACCGTGGGCGTGTTGTTCGGATCCAGGTCGCGGCGGCGCAGCCAATCCCAGTTCGGCGGGGTATACCAGTCTTTGACAACCCAGTGCTGGCCGTCGTCACTCTTCTTGAAACCCACGACGGAGTTGCCGATCACCAGGTTATTTGGATTACTCAGGTTCACCAGGCCGTCGCCGGTCGTTGTCCACGCGGTCCCGTCGCTGGTCATCACCGGGCCGCGCCGGCCCCACAGGCCACCGCCCCCGCCAAAGCCGGTCGTGGTCGTCGGCTGTGTCTGCGATCCGTCCGCCTTCGCCGAAACGATGCCAGTCTTCCCGGCGTACACCGCATACAGCACCTCGCCGCGATACAACTGCAGCGCGAACTTGCTGGGAGCGCCCATTTTGATGTCAGGCCGCAGGCTTTCGCCGGTAACATCGCTCAACGTATGCAGCACACCGCCGCCGTCGACCACATAGATTGGGCGCACGCCTCCGGCTTCTTCCGGTCCAATGGCAGGCACACCGGTGCTGCCTTGCGGATTCAGGAAGTTGTAGTGCTTCGGATCCGTCTGGGAACCACGTGACGGATCGGCCGGTGGTGCGGGTGCCACGGTGATGGGCCGGTTTGCGCCTGCGGTGCCGGCGGCCACATCGGGCGGCGGTCCCTGCTGCCGCGGAGGCAGCGACTTATACGTAAAGTGCTTTTCCCACACGCAGGTGTGCGTGGCTGTGTCGAAGGCGTAAAGCGTGTCGGACGCCCCCAGAACGTACACCATCTCCTTTTTGCCGCCGGACACGGGCACGTCCTGCACCACCAGCGGACCCATCAGCGCGTGCAGCGCGTGGGGTTCCACGTCGGTTTGCACCTTCCACAACAGCTTCATGTTCTTGACATTGCTTTTCGTCAGGATGTGTTCGTCACGCTGCCATCCGGAACGGATGTTGTCGCCGCCGTCCATCAGCCAGTTCTGGCCAAGGGATGCGCCGCACAGGAGCATGGCTCCGGCGCAAACGGAGAGGGTTTTGCATGGAGTGGTGGTCATGGCTAGTGTTCCTCGGGAACGCCGTACGCGAACAGGGTATTGTCGTGGGTTGTGAAGTACACGTGGCCGTTGGCGACCGCGATGCCGCTGCTGCTGAAGCTGGAGGCTGGGCCACTGTTGAAAACTTCCTTGCCCGTGGCCGCGTCCAGGATGGACAATCTCGCAGGCTTGGCCATCTTTTCCACCTCGCCGGACGTGTAGGCGGTGCCGTTTTCCTTTCCCAGGCGGTTTGGCATGCCTGAGGCGAGCGCAAACACAAGACCGTTGGCGGTGGCCGGTGCCATGGGCGCAAGCATATCGTGCGAAGCCCACGCGGCAGTCAAAACTGGGCGGTTATTGGTCACCGTCAACTTGAACGCGACGATGCCGCCATTGCTCCCGGCGCCGTCCATGCCGGGGAACTTCATGGCGCACGGCCCGCGCACGGCGGCATAAACCCAGCGCTGGCCCTTGTCCACCATCGTAGCGAAGCTGCCGTACAGGCCGGTGCCCGCCGCCTGTGAAGCGGGTTCTACGACCGGCTCCGAGGCGAACAGCTGCGTGTGGTGGTCCGGGCCGCCCAAAGCCGTTGCGTCCAGAATGTAGATACGGCCGTCACGGCCGCCCGCGATAATGTAATCCTTCCCATCCTGTGCGAACACTGCCGGTGTAATCCCGGTAAGGGGCAGGCCGCGGGCGGGTGCGGCAGGGGCGTGCAATGGCGTGAACCAGTCCTTGACCGTGAGCGTGCCCGCCTCCAGCGCGAGCACCGTGTCACTATAGGTTCCGGCAACGTCACCCTTGCCGTCCGGCACCATGCCATACACCACGTCGTTCTTTGTACCGGCAGCAACACCGGCGGTGCCGCTGAAGCCGGAACCGTTTGTCATGAATTGGGTTACGTCCCATTTCGACGGCTTCACCAACGGCAGCCCCGGCGTGGGCGGAAACACAGGCGGCGTGAACGCCCCCGCATAGAGTCCATTCGGACCGCCGCAGCCGTTCACCGTTGCCGCATACAGGATGTTGCCCGCGAGATTCAGTCCGGTCACGTTACTGCCCGCGGGCAGCAGTTTGGCGGGCGGAATCATCTCCGCCTGCCCATCCTGCGCGCGCAGCGTGCGGACGTACCCATCGCTGCCCACCGTATAGTACGCACCCAGGCGCGCAACCGGGTTGGCTCCGCCAAAGCCGCCAAAGCGCGACGTGACGCTTTGACCATACATCACCATGCCGGCGGTCTGGCCGCCGGGGCAAAGCGTGCTCGATGGCTGTGCCGCGGGCAAGCGTTCTCTCGGCGTCAGCGGAGTCTTGAAGTAGGCCAGGCCCAGATCGGCGTCCGTTGCGTAAGCTGCGCCAGAGCTTCCCGTCGTCATCACCAGTTCCTCAAAGCCGTGATAACCAATCAAACGGCTCAGGACGATGGGACTCGTGAGCGCATTGAGGCCCGTGGCGCGATTGTCGTACTTGTACGTGTACAGCAGCTTCACTTTCGCGATGGAGGCTGGCGAAAAGATCGTTTCACCCTGCGACCAGCCGTCCCGCTGCGGGTTGCCACCGGTGCTGGGCCAGTCGGCAGCCCACAGACACACTCCCGCTGCAACTGCGGCGGCAAGCGGACAGAGCAG